>JAJDZE010000061.1 GCA_022824805.1 Acidimicrobiia bacterium
CTGGCCTGTGCGCCGCGGATCGTGGCCGCGGAATTGGGCGTCAGGATTGTCCTGGGAGGTCCGTCCCAGGTGAACTCGGCGTAGCACTCATCGCTGAAGACAGGCACATCCCGTTCGCGTCCCCAACGCGCAGCGGCATCAAGGTCATCAAGGCCGCCGGCGGGATTGCCGGGTGTGTTGACCCAGAGCACCAGAGCCCGCTCGGCGTCGGCATTGGAGATGGCATCGAGCTGGATCGACCAGTGCTCGTCCGCCGGCACGGGCACCGCCCGGCAGCCGGCCAGCTCGGCGCCCATGGCATAGCTGGGATAGCTCACTTCAGGGAACAGCACGGTGTCGCGCTCGGGCGTGCGCAGTCGCAGCCAGTGCGGCAGCCCGGCCACAAACTCCTTCGAGCCGATCGTTGCTGCCACCTCGGTACCGCTGTCCACCTGCACACCGAGCCGTGCCGCGCACCAGCGCGCAGCAGCCTCCCGAAGCTCGGGCGTGCCGATCGACGGCGGGTAGCCGCGCTCGGAATCCGACCCACCCAGCGCCGCCAGCACAGCCGGCGCGGGCGGATCGACCGGCGTGCCGATGGAGAGGTCCACCAGCCCGCCATCGTGCCGATCAGCGAGCGGTTTCAGCTCGTCCAACCGGTCATAGGGATACGGCGGCGGTACATACGCGTGGTTATATGGCATCGCTCGAGATTCTCAGTTCCTGGCCTCTTCGTCGATGACATCGAATTTCTTCAGCACGGCATCCATCTCGTCGTATTCCTCTTGCGACTACTTGCCGATGAGATCATCGAGCGACGATCCGATGCAATCGACCTCGGGAGAGTTGTCAGTCATTTTCGCCTACTGACTGGATGAGCCGGTGGTCATTGTCGCCGGCATCAGATTCGAATTCTGCGAACAGGTTGCGGGCGACATCGTCTAGCCGCGCACGCACCGCCGTGCCATCGTCGTCGTGGGCCTCCGAGAGCACCTCGCCTTCCCGATGGACGGCCGCCAGGACATCGCCGCGGCTGTAGGGGATGCGCAGCTCGGTGACCTCGGTGAGGTGTCGGAGCCGGTCGCCGACAGCAAGCAGCAGGTCCTCGACGCCGTCGCCGCTGTTGGCCGAAATCGCATGGGAGCCCTCGTAGCGCTCCAGCAGCTGTCCAACTGTGCCGTCGTCAGCGGCGTCACACTTGTTGAACGCAATAAGTTCATCAATGTCGCCCGCACCGATCTCGCGCAGCACCGACCGCACCACATCGATGTGCATCTCGGGCTCTGCCGCCGAGGCGTCGACCAAGTGAACCAGCAGGTGGGCCTCGGCCACCTCTTCCAGCGTCGACATGAAGGCCTCGACCAGCGACGTGGGCAGCTTCTTGATGAAGCCCACCGTGTCGGTGACGAGCACGGTCTCGCCACCGGGCAGCTGCAGCCGCCGGGTGGTGGCGTCGAGCGTGGCGAACAGCCGGTCTTCCACCAGCACGTTGGCCCCGGTGAGGCGCCGCAGCAGGGTCGACTTGCCGGCATTGGTGTAGCCCACGATCGCAACCGTGTGGTAGCGGGAGCGCCGGCGCGACTTGCGCTGGTTCAGCCGAGTGCGCCGCAGCCCGCGCAGGTCCTTTTCGAGCCGCGCCAGCCGCCGCTGGATCCGTCGGCGATCCACCTCGAGCTGGGTCTCGCCAGGTCCCCGCGTGCCGATGCCGCCGGCCTGCTGGGACAGCTGCCGTCCGCGGCCGCGCAACCGGGGGAGCCGGTAGCGAAGCTGGGCCAGCTCCACCTGGGCCTTGCCTTCCAGCGTCGTGGCGTTCTGGGCGAAGATGTCGAGGATCACCGCAGTGCGGTCCAGCGCGGTGCGCTTGAGTATCCGCTCGAGGTTGAACTGCTGTGCCGGCGACAGCTCATCGTCGAACACCACTGTGTCGGCGTCGTGCTCGAGCGATGCATCGAGAATCTCGTCGGCCTTCCCCCGTCCCACGAATGTCGCAGGGTCAGGCGCATCCCGCCGCTGAACAATCCGCTCCACCGAATCCGCACCCGCCGTGTCCACCAACCGTTCCAGCTCGTCGAGATTGGCGTCGACCTCCTCAGCAGTCCGCTCCGCCAGCTGAACCCCCACCAGCACGATCTGCTCCCGAAACGCCCGATCAATCAGCCCCGACTCAGCCCCCCCAAATTCCCCAAATCCACCCCGATGCGAGTTCCCATCAGTTGGACTCGGTTGGCCGCGCCGGACTTGGTCGTTCATCAGCGCTGCGTTGCACCCATCGCGTCGAGGTCATCAAGCAGGCTGCCGATGTCATCGAGGCGAACATCGATGCCTGCTTCGATCCGTTCCGCCTCGACGCAGAGCTGCGGCCTATCGAAGGCTCTGCGATCTGCCGATACGGTCCGGACCCAGTAGCGGAAGCCTGAGCCGTCGCCGCCGGGAACGGGTGCCGTTTGTATGTCGACCTCATCGCGGTCGCGTACGAATCCCCACTCGCGAGCGAGAGTCGCCGCCACGATGGAACCGCTGCCGCATGAAGCGGTTAGCCCAGCTCCTCGCTCCCATACCGACATCTGAAGTGTCCAAGCCTGATCGCGCTGGCAGGGATGAGGCCTGAATGGCCAGATGAATTCGACATTGATGCCACCCGGGAAGTACGTCTCGTAGGTGCGGCCCAGCCTGCTCACGCAATCGCCCAGCGCCTCGGCGTGTTCGCTCAGATCCTCTACGGGAATGTCCACCGGAGGACTGGCGAGCGCAATCACCAAGTGCGGGTTGCCGACATCCCCCGTGCGAAGGTGTCTCAGGTTGCCGCCGAAGGTGCTGCGGATTCTGTCCTCCAGCTCCTCGGGAATCGCGGGACCCTGCCGCACCGGATTCATTGCGACTTCCACTGATCGCTGCTCGACAGGATCGTCACCTGCTATCGGAGTCGCCGGTCCAGCCGATCTGGAGGAGCCATCGTGGTGGACGGTGCATCGCTGCTCGCCAGCGTCCGTCTCGAACGGGATCAGCGGCCCCGCGCCGATGATGCGTTTGTCGAACGAGGCCATGGCAAGGCACGCCAGTCCATTTCCACTGGTCTCGGCGAACGAGCCGTCGGCGTTGAGCAGGTGCATGCGAACACAGTCCGCAGGCCGGCCACCGACTGCGTCATGGACACCGACGATGAACCCATCGGCACCCTTCGCATGTACATAGCCCGGGCGAGTGCCGACACCAAGATGCCGATCACAAACAGCCCGTGCCACATCGGGGCGCGCCAGATCGCGGGCGGCCAATGACGCGTCAAGGTCGAGCAGTTCGCGCTCGGTCAGCAGCGCGATCAGGAAGTCGTTGCCTTGGGCCTCGTAGCGAGCAAGTGCCAGTTCCTCCATGGCTCCATTGTCACACCTCGTGTTCGGATTGCACCGCCGAATTTCGGCGGACGAGATTTGCGAGCTACATCGCTGGGTGAATCGCTGCGTTCTCGTGCCCACAGCAAGTGCCTCCCGGCTTGGCATCACGCCGAACAGTCCTCAACGGCAAAATGCCACGTCAGGAGGCCTTTCCGGCGGACGCGACACAAGCCCCAACCCACCCCGCCGTTGGACCCGGGCTTAGGGGCCGAGGGCGGTGATAGGGACTACGCAGACTCCGTCGGTGCGTTCGTATGCGTAACCGCCGGAGGTGATGACGACCAAGCGCCGTGGGGGACCGGTCACCTCGGGGTCGACTCGGTCGCTCAGGCGCTTGAGCGATTTGGCTGCGGCGTCCTCGGCGGCTCGGCCGCCGAGCTCGACCTGCGGCATCGGAACTGAGCAGTCTTCGCCGTCGAACAGAGCGCGCAGCGATACCTCGCCTGTCGAGAGACCCGATTCGAATAGCGACATCGGGCGCATTCGCACACTCGCCACGCGACCAGCACCGTTGTGTCGGTTTCTGGCACTCCGTCGGCTGAAATGAGGCCTAAACCGGCACTGTTTGGCTGAATTGCCGTCGTCTTGCCCGGTTTCGCTGGACCTCGTCCAGTTCGGGCGCAGCGCGCTGACTACGTCGTGGGTTCGCGCTGGCCGTAGTTCTTGAAGGTGTCCCCGATCGAGGTGGCTACCGAGGCCAGCTTCGAGCGGCCTTCGTTCAGCCGGGGCGCCATGGCGGTCAGACCTTCGACCGTCCAGCGCCCCTCGGTGACGATGATGTCGTCGTCTGACAGCGACCAGCCCTGATACAGGCCCACCTCGTTGGCGCCCACATGGAACACCCCGCCGGTGAACGGGCAGTCTGCAGTCGACAGGTAAGCGACCAGCGGGCTGATGTTGGCCGGGTCGTACACATCGAACTGCGCGGGGTCGTCGGGCGCTTTCACCACGTCGCCCAGCCCGGGCGTCTGCAGCGTCAGGCGGGTGCGTGCCACCGGCGCCAGGCAGTTGACGCGCACGTTGTAGCGGGCCAGCTCGCCGGCTGCCACGAGCGTCATCGCAGCAATGCCCGCCTTGGCGCCCGAGTAGTTGAACTGGCCGAGGTTGCCGAGCATCGCGCCCGATGCCGTGTTGATGATCGAGCCGCTGACTTCCTTGCCCGCCTTGGTCTGCTCGCGCCAGTACGCCGCAGCCCAGCGCGTCGGGCAGAAGTGGCCCTTCATGTGCACTTCGACGACGGCGTCCCACTCCGGCTCGGTCATGTTGACCACGACACGGTCGCGCAGGATCCCTGCGTTGTTGACCAGCACGTGCAGGTCGCCGAAGGCCTCGACGGCCGCATTCACCATGCGCTGGGCGCCTTCCCAGTCGGTGACGCTGTCGCCGTTCGCAACGGCCTCACCGCCCATGGCCTCGATCTCGGACACCACCTCCTGCGCAGGTCCCTGGTCTGCGCCGGTGCCGTCGGCGGAGCCGCCGAGATCGTTCACGACGATCTTCGCCCCCTCCGACGCCATCAGCAGCGCATGCTCACGGCCGATGCCGCGGCCCGCGCCGGTGATCAGCACTACACGTCCGTCAAGTGCACCCATGTTGTTCTCCCGTCATGGAACTTGGAGCGGATGACCGGGGTCGAACCGGCGACCTCAACCTTGGCAAGGTTGCGCTCTAACCAACTGAGCTACATCCGCGCGGCGGATCACTGTAGCAAGCCCCTACCGCAGCGATGCGTGGAATCAGCAGGGTGTGGCCGTTCCGGCCGGATGCCTCGGGCGGGCTACTCCCCAGGGGGCCGCAGGTCGATGCGCAGCGTCAGGATCCCGTCGTCGATGGTGGCGGTGGCATCGCCGATCATGGCGTAGTCCATGAAGTCGAGCTCGGCCTGACGGATGAAGTGGCGCCGTTCCTCACCGCCGATGGCGGGCAGGTTGCGCTTGCGCACCGCCTCGGCACGTTCGGCGAAGCGGGTGATCAATTCCTGTGGGTCGAAGGTTTCGCTCATGTCGTTCTGGCTCTCATGATGGCTCGGCCGCGGGGCTCACATCACCTTGCCACTGTCGTGGGGCCGTTCGCCGCAGGTACGCGACGAATCCGGTTCCGGATGCCACGGTCAGCAGGCCCAGCACCGCCACCAGCAGCCACCACACGCCGAGGCCCGAGCCGACGGCTTCCGACGGCACGTTGGCATGCCCATCGGCCAGCAGCACTGTGCCGCTGCCGATCAACGGGTCGCTCCCGGCGGTCTCGCACCGCTCTTGTAGATGTCGTCGATGAACTCGCCCATCGGCGGGCCGGTCTGGTCTGGCTCGGTGAGGAAGCCGTCGTGGCCGTTGTCGCTGTCGATGTCGACGTGCTCGACCCGCATCGTGCCCCGGTTCCGCAGCGCCTCGACGATCCTGAGCTGCTGGGGTCGCGGGTAGAGGAAGTCGGTGCGCACGCTCATCACCATGGTCGGCACGACGATGCGTGCGAGCGCGGCGTCAACGCCGCCGCGGCCCCGCCCGACATCGTGAAGGTCCATCATCTTGTTGAGCACCAGGTAGGTGTTGGCGTCGAAGCGGGGCACGAACTTCGCCCCTTGGTAGTCGAGATAGCTCTCGACGTCGAAGCGCTGCTCGAGCCGCAGCGGCAGCACCGGATCCTCGCTGTGGCGAGCGAACCGGCGATCGAACTCGTCGCCGGAGCGGTAGTGAATCATCGCGATCCGCCGCGCATTGGCGAGGCCACGATGGGGTCCATCCCCGTCGGGTGCGCCGTAGTAGCGACCGCCCCTGAAGTTCGGGTCGTCATAGATCGCCTGCCGCCCGACCTTGCTCCAGGCGATCTGCTGCGCGGATGCCTCCGCTGAGGCAGCGATCACGACCAGCGAGCCGACCCGCTGGGGGTAGGTGATGCCCCACTCCAGCACGGCCATGCCCCCCATCGAGCCGCCGACGACGCTGAGCCAGCGACTGACGCCGAGGTGCCGCCCGAGCGCCCATTGCGACCGCACGACGTCGCGGTTGGTGACCACGGGGAATTCGGGCCCGTAGCGCTCGCCGGTGGACGGGTTCAGCGACGACGGGCCGGTGCTGCCCTGGCAGCCGCCGAGCACGTTGGCGCACACGATGAAGTAGCGGTTGGTGTCGAGCGGCCGGCCGGGGCCGATGAAGTCATTCCACCAGCCCTCAGTGAGCTGAGCGGGCGGGTGTGCTGCGCCATGAGCGTGCGCATCGCCGGTCAGGGCATGGCAGACCAGCACCGCGTTGGATGCATCAGCGTCGAGTGCGCCCCAGGTCTCGTACGCGAGCACTGGCTTGTGGAGCACGCCGCCGCCTTCCAGCGTGAACGGACGATCCGGCAACAGCTCGAAGAACTGCCGCTCGCCCGCGCCGAGGCCTGGGTGCCATGCACCCGAGGCGGGCAGCGGCCAGGCCGCCGCATCGTCGTTCGGGGCGCTCGCGCGCCTCGCACTGTCCACAGCTGAGCCTTCGTCCTGGGCCTTCGATTCTGGAGGCCGGGTTCCAGCGGCCAGATTGCCGCTGGATAGCCAAGGGTACCGGTCGCTTCTGGCCCGACTGAAGGGATTATTCAGATGGCTGCACCCATCCGCTGCGATGCCTGATGCTTCCCGCACTTGTTCGCTGCGCTCACGGGCCGCTCGGGCCACGGCTTCGCCTGTCGGCTCAGCCTCTGGCGAATTTCAGCGGCTGGCGTTGTCGCCGCTGGACGCGAACGCCGCGAGATCGTCGAGACGCTCGTCGTTCGAGAACACGTCGTGCAGCCGCAATCGCAGGCCGAGCCGGCGTTGCAGCTGGCGCACTTCGAGCTCTTCGTCCCACAGGAACATGGTGACGGCGGTGCCGCTGCGGCCCGCTCGAGCCGTCCGACCGGAGCGATGCAGGTAGGTCTTGTGCTCGGGGGGCACGTTGTAGTGCACCACCACGTCGACCTCATCGATGTGCAGTCCGCGGGCGGCGACATCGGTAGCCACCAGCGCGGCCAGCTTGCCCTTGGCGAAATTGGCGAGCGCACGCTCCCGCTTGATCTGGGGCAGGTCGCCGTGAATGGCGCCTGCTTGCACCCCGGCCTCTCGCAGTTCACGGGTGAGCTGGTCGGCGCCCCGCTTCGTGCGGGTGAACAGCAGCGTGCGCCCGTTCGTCTCGATGATGCGGGCGGCGACCCGCACCCGGTCCATCTTGTGCACAGACAGGAACAGGTGCCCCATCTCCGAGACAGTCACCTCGCGTTCGGTGACTTCGTGGAAGACCGGGTCTCGCAGGTGCCGCTTGACCAGCGTGTCCACGACGCCGTCGAGCGTCGCCGAGAACAGCAGCGTTTGGTGCCGGCCGTCGATGTGACGCAGCACCCACTCGACCTGGGGCAGGAACCCCATGTCGGCCATGCGGTCGGCTTCGTCGACCACTACCCGCTGGATGCCCGACACGTTGACCGCGCCGCGGTCGATGAGATCGATGAGCCGTCCCGGGGTGGCGATGACGACATCCATCCCCCCCGACAGCAGCTCGATCTGCCGATCGAGGTTGGTGCCGCCGTAAGTGGCAATCGACCGCAGGTCGGCAGCTTTGGCCAGCGGCTCGACCACGGCGGCGATCTGGTTCGCCAGCTCGCGGGTCGGCGTGAGCATGAGGGTGGTGGGGTGGCCGTCGGCGGCACGTGGCGTCAGCGCAAGCATGGGCAGGCTGAACGCCAGCGTCTTGCCGGAGCCCGTCTTGGCCTTGCCGCAGACGTCTCGGCCGGCGAGTGCTTCGCCGATGGTCAATTCCTGGATGGCGAACGGCTCGGTGATTCCTTGGTCAGCCAGGGTGTCGCAGAGGGGTTCGGGTACGCCTAGTTCACTGAATGTTGTCACGGGGGTCTTTTCGAAGGTTGCAGCCCAAGGGTTGCGCTGCCAGCTACGCGAACTGCGACAACGCTGGGCAGTGGGGCCACACGGCGAACTGCCTTGGCTGCCGAGTGTATGGGAGCGGCGGCGGGTGACGGCGGAACAAGGCGTGCGCGGCACCGTCTGGCTGGCGGCGCGCCGCGGCGTACGTCGCAGGAAATGCCACAGTCATTCGGGGGGCAGACCACTACCCTGCGAAGTCCCGGGCGGAGTGGCCGAGTGGTTAGGCAGCGGCCTGCAAAGCCGTGTACGCCGGTTCGAATCCGGTCTCCGCCTCGCCGGCCGACCGGACCAGGGGTGCTCGACGGCCGGCCCAGAGCAGGCGAATGCGTCGGCTGAGCCGCATAGGCAGGCTGCTAGCGTGAGTCGCCCTCCGGGCGCTGCGTTAGCTTGCATCGCCCTACGGGCGATTGGCGCAGTTGGTTAGCGCGCTTGCATGACACGCAAGAGGTCACAGGTTCGACTCCTGTATCGCCCACCCACGGGCTAGTCGGCTCAGTTGTTCGGCCCGTGCCAGGAGGCTCAACCCGGCAACCTGCTGGCAGTCTCAGTGTCCACGGCGGACAGTCCCAAGACCGGACAGTCCCTTCGGCAGGGACTTTGGAGCCGGGGCATCACGTCGTACAGTTCTCCATCCGTGCACGGCGATGGCTGATGGGGGCCGCGCGTGGAGGTGGCGGGAATCGAACCCGCGTCCTTCAACGTTTCGGTGAGTCTTCTCCGAGCGCAGTCGCTGGGGGATTGTCGGGCGATTGCGGGCAGCGACACCCTGCCAGTCGCCGTAGCCGTCTGTGCGTGTCCCCGTCGCCCCGTCGGCACGGGCGGCGGGCGAGCCCTGCAGATGATGGCACCGATGCCCGCAGGACTGGGGCTACCGGGCCGAACTCACAACCTGAGGTCAGGCTGCGAGCACCAGATCGTCTTGATCGACGTTGGCGTTTGTGTTTGTTTCCGGCTCTTTTTCGTGGATCCGGAGACCACGGCTCGCTTCTCTCACTTCAACCGTCAAAGTCGAAACCGATCACCCCCGAGGTGGTTGCGGAAGCCACGCTGTGCGGCCTCCTTCGGCGGGTTACCACCCTAGCGATGGGCTGTGACGGGCCGAACGCGGCGTCATGACGGTCTGATGGCGAGAATGCTGGGGTGAGCGATCCGCAGCCGCCGGCCACGCTGTGGGGTGACGAGCGCAGCGGCGGTGCGTGCGTGGTGCTCGCCGACGATGCCCCGCTGGGAACTGCTGACGGGGGAACGTCGCCTGATGGCGGTTTGCCCGTCCCGACGCTGCCGGAGCGGCTGGCGGCAGCGGTGTTGGCGGTGGCGCACGAACGGCTGGGTCGGGGCCGGTGGGTGAGTCGAGTTCGGGTGACCGACGACCGCGCCGCCCGAGAGGTGGTGGCACAGCTGCGCGCCGACGGTCACGCGGCTGTGCTGGGGCCGCCCGATGAAACGCACGCCGTGGGTTGGCAGAACCGCAACCGCGCGGTGCGGGTCGGCGGGAAGCTGGCTGTTTGCTTCCCTTGGGCCTACGCCGACGCTGCGGCGGTGGTCGAGGTCGACCCTGGCGAGGCGTTCGGGGCCGGAACGCACCCGTCCACCCGGCTCCTGGCTGAGTGGCTCGCTGAGCACATCACCGGCGGCGAGCGGGTGCTCGACGTGGGGTGCGGCAGTGGGGTACTGACGCTGGTGGCCGCCCGGCTGGGTGCTGCCGAAGCGGTGGGCATCGACATCGAACCGGCAGCGATCGCGGCGGCCGAGGCCAATGCCCGCCGTAACGGCCTCGACGACGTGGCTGCCTTCAGCACCGCTCCAGTCGGCGAATCCGGCCTCGGCACATTCGATGTGGTCGTCGCCAACATCACCGCCGACGTTCTGGTGCCGCTGGCCGGCGACATCGCCGAGCGAGTCGCACCTGGAGGCTGGCTTGCCGTCAGCGGCATCTCTGCAGCCCAGACTTCGACGGTCGCTGCCGCCTACCGCCGAAACGGCATCGAACTGGCCGATGCCGTCCGCCTTGACGACTGGGTCTCGCCGTCGGGGCGAATGGCGTAGCGCGCATCGCGTGCTTCCCTGACCCTGCCGCACAGGCTTGCGGCAGGGTCGGGTGCCGGCCGCTTACGAGCTCGGGGCGGGGTAGTTGGCCCAGGCGGTGACGCCTTGGTAGCCGCCGTCGACCGTGATGGTCTGGCCGGTGACGTAGCGGGCTTCGTCGCTGGCGAGGAAGGCGACGACATCGGCGATCTCCTCGGGCACGCCCCAGCGACCCAGAGCGATGTGGCGTTCGAGCCCGGCGGCGAGGCCGGGAATCTCACGCCCTGCGGCCCACATCTCGGTGACGATCAGGCCGGGCGCCACGGCGTTCACCCGGATGCCGAAGCGGCCGTAGGTGGCTGCCTGCGAGCGGGTGAGCGAATCCAGAGCGGCCTTGGTTGCGCCATAGGTGGGCAGTTCGCTCACGCCGACTGAGCCGGCGATCGACGACATGTGGATCACCGAGCGGTGCCCGCGCTCGCCCATCTGGCGGGCCAGCGCCCGGGTGGTCTCCAGCGGCGCCAAGTAGTTGAGCTGCAGCACGGCCTGGTCGCCACCGGGTTCGCGCAGCTCACCCCGGCCGGCGTTGTTCACCAAGATGTCCACCCCGCCGAGTGCCTCCACCGCGGCAGCGGCGAGATCAGCACCTGCGCCGGCTTCGGCGAGGTCGCTCTGGACCACTACCGGGTCGTGCGGCAGCTCGGCCGCGATCCGGTCCAGATCGTCGGTGGTCCTCGCCGCCAGCGCCACCCGCGCACCGTCTCGCGCCAAGGCCCGTGCGCAGTGCTCGCCGATGCCCCGGCTTGCCCCCGTCACCAACGCCGTCCGTCCGTTCAGCCGTTCTGTCACGTCTCGGTCTCTCATTCCTGCTCAGCCAGCGATTCCGACAAACCAGAGGCGCTAGATGCCGAGGTCTTTGAGGTTGTAGTCCTTGATGGCCTCGCGGGCTGCGTCGTCCCAGACGAACTCGCGCTCGCGCCCCACGTTGGGCTGGTACACGAACGGCGTCTCGCCGCTGAAACGCTTGGAGCGGGCATCGATCGCCCAGCCGATCACCCGTGAGCGCTCGGCGATGTAGGCCTCGTCGTACAGCGAGATCGGGTTGTGGACGCCGCCGCTGCGCACGCCCAGCACTGAGCGACGCCGGTGGAAGCCGAAGTTGATCGTGACCCGCGGCCGCTCGGACGTGTTTGCGAACGAGCCATGGATGGCCTGGCGACTGGTGATGGCGACATCGCCGGGCTCGCAGATGAGCGGCACCGCATCGGGGAGCCGGTCTGAGCCTGCTGCCTGGCACATCGCCTTGATGTCCAGCTTGCCCATGCGGTGCGAGCCGGGCACTACCCACAGGCCGTTGGTGGCATCGCAGCCGTAGAGCTGGGCCATGAAGTTGAAGCCGTGCGTGCCCTCGTCGAGCTCGGGATGGTCCCAGTGCGTCCAGCCGTCCTGGTGCCAGGCCACCGAGCCGCCGAGGCCCGGGTGCTTGATCCACACCACCTCGTTGAACGGCGTGAAGTCGGAACCGTTCAGCGCTTGCGCGACGCCCAGCAGCCCGGGGTGCGCGTACACCCGCAAGCAGGCCTCGGAGTACTGCAGCGAGCCGCTGATCACCTGCACCACCCACTCGGGCGAGCCGTTGGGGGCTGCGGGCTCGAACATCTTGAACGGATGGCGCCCGTGGGCGACATCGGTGCCGCCGTAGGGATCCGACAGCGGGCGGACGAACGAGATGGCCTTGCCGGTGCGGTCGGCGTCGAGCGCTGGTCGGCCGTGCCGGTCGACGTCGGAATCGGGGCCGGTGGGGCAGCGGTCGAGCAGATCGATGACGTCGGCCTCGATGTCGGCCAGCTCGTCAGCGCTGAGCACGCCGGTGAAGACGTAGAAGCCGCAGCGCGAGTAGGCCTCGGCGATCTCGGGGTGCAACTCTCCGGTGTCGGTGAAGCGGATCGGTCCACGGTTGCCGAGCCGCATGGTCCGCTCGGTGCCCGCGGCCCGGTAGGCGACCATCTCGTCTTCGACATCGCCGTAATCGACAATGGGCACCTCGGTGAGTCCCAGCGTTGCTGCGTTCGCGCTCATAATTCCCCCATTGTTGTCAGTCGGCGACGGGTTCGCTGGATTGCTCGGCGGGCGTCGGCGGGTGGCATGACCGGTTGGACAGTCGGGCGGCATAAATTATGCTCTGCCGCATATGCTGAGGTGACAGTATGCGCACCATGATCATTCTCAACGACAACCAGCACGCCCTCGCCAAGCGCAAGGCAGCCCAGCAAGGCATCTCCCTGTCGGAGTACATCCGTCGGCTCGTCGACCGAGATCTCGAAGAGGATGCTCCCGCGCAGAGCATTACGGCACTCTTCGGGCTGTTTGACGACGGCGGTTCGAACATCCGCAAGAACAAGCATCAGATGATCGGCGAGGCAATCGACAAGATCTATGCCGACAAGGGCTTGTGAGGCCAAGTGGCGACGTTCGTTGACACCAGCATCTGGTATGCGGCTGCGAACGAGAGCGATGTCGATAGGGACATGGCTCGTTCGCTCTTGGCCGAGCATGAAGATTCGCTTGTCACCAGCGATCATGTGCTCGTCGAGTTGTGGAATCTTGCGAACGCACGAATTCACCACGCTGCCGCGAACCAAGTGGTGAGTGCCATTCAGTCTGCTCGTGCGCGAATCGAGTGCACCAACGAGAGCGATCTTGCAGTTGCGAATGCGATCTCGCCGCAGTATCCCGATCAGGCATTCTCGTTGACGGACCGGACGAGTTGGGCCCTCATGGAGCGACTCGGTATCACTGAGGCCCTCTCGCTTGACGATCACTACCGGGTCTACCGATACGGTCCCGAGCGGCGTCGGGCGTTCCGAGTGCTGCCGTAAGGCCGCCGCACCGACTCGCAGCAGATTCCGCAGTCGGCGGATCGCTCGCCGGCGAGAGCCATCGCCGCGGCCTCGAGCGTGCACTCGGCCGCAAACCTGTTCGGACAGCCCACAGCGAGTGCGTAGCGTCGTGCGCATGGCAGACGGACGAGGCGGCGGGATGCTGCGGATCGCAGGCGCTCACGTCCGCTTCGACAGCACCGAGGCACTCGACGGAGTGGACCTGGCCGTCGGCGACGGCGAGATGGTGGTGCTGCTCGGGCCGTCGGGCTGCGGCAAGACCACGCTGCTGCGCGCCGCCGCGGGACTGCAGCCGCTGGACGCCGGCCGGATAGAGCTTGACGGCAAGAACCTGACCGGCCGGCGCCCCGACCAGCGCGGCATCGGCCTGATGTTCCAGGACGAGGTGCTGTTCCCGCACTTCGACGTCGAGGGCAACGTGGCGTTCGGTCTGCGCATGGCGAAGGTTCCGCCCGTCGAGCGTCGTCGACGGGTCGCCGAAGTGCTGGCACTGGTCGGACTGTCGGGATTCGAGGGCCGCGATGTGGCCACGCTTTCCGGTGGCGAAGCGCAGCGCGTCTCGCTGGCACGGGCGCTCGCCCCCGAACCAAGAGTGCTGCTGCTCGACGAGCCGTTCGGCTCGCTCGACCGGCTTCTGCGCGAGCGGCTGATTGACGAGCTGCGCCCCGTACTCGATCAGGTCGGTGTCACCGCCGTTCACGTCACCCACGACCATCACGAGGCGTTCGCCCTGGCGGACCGCATAGCGGTGATGGCCTCGGGCCGCATATTGCGGAACGGCACGCCCGAAGAGGTGTGGACCGACCCCCGCACCGCCCAGGTTGCCCGATTCTTGGGCCACACCAACGTGTTCGACTCCGAAGTGCCGCCGGCGCTGGCCAGTGCCGCCAGACGCTCGGACAGCTTCGTGCTGCGCGCTGACCGCATCGAGGTGGTGATTGCTGACGACCGCGGCGCAGCGGTCACAGGCGACGAAACGGCGCGGCTGCCGGCCACAGTGGCGCGGCGTCGCTTCCGTGGCGACCGCTATGAGCTGCGGCTGGAAGCAGACATCGGCGGGGTCGTCGCCACCTTGGACTCCATCACTCCCGACGGTCCGGCAGTGGGCGCCAACGTGCAGCTCGGTATCGGACCCGACGCTGTCATCCCGCTCGAGTCCTAGTCATCTTCGACATCGCCGTATTCGACGATGGGTACCTCGGTGAGTCCCAGCGTTGCTGCATTCGCGCTCATAGTGCCCCCTTGTGGTCAGTCGGCGGCCGGTTCGCTGGATTGCTCGGCGGGTGCTGCGGGGCGCAGGTCGCGTTCGCGGCCGTGTTGGGAGGGTTCCCAGTAGACATTGCCGGCCACCTCGTCGGGCCGGTGCTGCTGGGGAACCCAGCCGTTCGGATCGTCATGCGGGTACACGTAGCCCTCGCCGTGGCCCAGCGATGCGGCGCCTTGGTAGTGGGCGTCTCGCAGGTGGATCGGCACTTCGCCGGCGCCGGTGGAACGGGCATCGGACTTGGCCCGGCTGAGCGCTACCGTGACCCGGTTCGATTTTGGCGCGGTGGCGAGACGCACCACGGCGTGCGCCAAGTTGAGCTGCGCCTCTGGGAGTCCTACGTACTCCACCGCGCGGGCGGCGGCCTCGGCCACCAGCAGGGCCGAGCTGTCGGCCATGCCGATGTCCTCCGAGGCCAGGATCACCATGCGGCGAGCGATGAAGCGAGGGTCCTCGCCGGCGTCGAGCATGCGGGCCAGCCAGTACAGCCCCGCGTCGGCGTCGGAGCCTCGCAGCGACTTGATGAACGCGCTGATCGTGTCGTAGTGGCCGTCGGCGCCGTAGCGGACCGCCTTGGCGTCCACGGCGTGCTCGGCGTCGGCCAGCGTGACGCGAGTGCCAATGGTCGATGTGTCAGGGGCAACGTGGGCCGCGCCGCTGATCTCGACGGCTTCGATGGCCTCTGCCTTCCCGCGGCGTTCGGCGAGCGCCACCGCCACCTCGGTGCTGGTGAGGGCGTGACGCCCGTCGCCGCCGCTGCGGGCAGCGATGTGGTCGATGGCGTCAGCGTCTGCGGTCGCGCCCTCGGCTTCCAGTGCCCGGTCGATGAGGGTGCGCAGCGCAGCGTCGTCGAGCGGCACCAGCCGGAACAGGGTCGAGCGCGACAGCAGCGGCGGATTCACCTCGAAGTGCGGGTTCTCGGTGGTGGCGCCGATCAGCACGATCAGACCGTCCTCGACCGCCGGCAGCAGCGCATCCTGCTGCGCCTTGTTGAAGCGGTGCACTTCGTCGAGGAACAGGATGGTGCCCCGGCCATGCTCGCCGAGCCGCAGCCTGGCGTCCGCGATGACCTCGCGCACGTCCTTCACAGTGGCGCTCACGGCCGACAGCTCGCAGAACTCCTTGGCGGTGCTCGCCGCCACTACACGGGCCAGCGTGGTCTTGCCCGTGCCGGGAGGCCCCCACAGGATCACCGACGACAGGCGGTCGGCCTCGATCAGCTCCCGCAGCGGCCGCCCGGGGGCCAGCAGATGATCCTGACCCACGATCTCGCCGAGCGTCTGGGGCCGCAGCCGTGCTGCGAGCGGGGCTTGGCGGGCCAAACGCTCAGCGCCCGCAGCCTCGAACAGCCCCTCGCTCACGCCTCGACGCTACGTCGCCTCCGTTCCGCGCACGCGCGGCACCGACCGGGCAGCCAGGATCACACGCCATCTTCACGAGCGTCGCTGCGTCGTCTCCGGGGTGTGCGCAGTACGGCCCGGACAGCCACGAACACACACCCGTAGCCGCTCGTTGGTGTGCGTGCCCGCGACGCGAACCCCGATCACAGCTCGGGGTGATCGACCTCGTACGCACGGATGCGCTTGGCGAAGCTCAGGTCGTGTCCTGCGGGGTCGAAGATCGGGAACATGCGCTCACCCCAAGGAGCGTCCCTCGGTTCGGCCTGCGGCGTCAGGCCCGCGTCGAGCGCTTGCTGGTAGAGCGCGTCCACGTCGTCGACGTGGAAGATCACTCGGCCCCAGCCGGTCTCGGCTCCCGCAGGGGCGTCCACGGCGATCAGGTTGACGAAGCACTCGGCGCTGCGCAGCGTGCTGAACGGCGCATCGCCCCCGCCGTAGGTGAGCCGGAACCCCAATGCCTCGTAGAACTGCACCGACGCCGCCATGTCGGCGGTCCGCAGCGTGATCGCATTGATCGACTCGACACCGGCCACGGCGCCATTCTCGCCGCGGGATCCGGTGGCGCGCCGACACCGACCGAAAACGCCGCAATCCGACCGTGCGCGACTGCCCGGTCAGTTCACCGGTGTGCAGCCGTCCGTAGCATGAGGCGATGAGCGCCTACGCCCATGTGGAGCTGCTTCCCACCGGACCCGCCGATGTGACCTACCGGCACCTCACGTCCGACCACGTGTCGACCGTCACTGCCGCGGGGCGGCGATTCCTCCAAGTCGAGCCCGAGGCGCTGCGGCTGCTCACGGCCGAGGCCATGCGAGACATCTCGCACCTGTTCCGCCCCGGTCATCTGGCCTCGATCGCCGCGATCCTGGACGATCCCGAAGCGTCGGCCAACGACCGGTTCGTCGCCCTCGAACTGCTCAAGAACGCCAACATCGCTGCCGGGGGAGTGCTGCCGAGCTGCCAGGACACCGGCACGGCGATCATCTGGGGCCACAAGGGCGAGCGGGTGCTCACCGGCACCGCAGACGAGCCCGACTTCGACGACGCCGCAGCCATCTCCCAGGGAGTAGCCGACACATTCCTCACGTCGAACCTGCGCTACTCGCAGATGGCCCCGCTCGACATGTTCACCGAGCGCAACACCGGCAACAACCTGCCCGCCCAGATCGAGATTTACGCATCGCCGGGCGATGAGTACGAGCTGGTCTTCATGGCCAAAGGAGGCGGCTCGGCCAACAAGAGCTTCCTGTTCCAGGAGACCAAGGCCCTGCTCAACCCCGACAGCCTCACCCGATTCCTCGACGAGAAGCTGCGCACGCTGGGCACGTCCGCCTGCCCGCCGTACCATCTCGCGGTGGTGATCGGAGGCACCTCGGCCGAGTTCGCGGTGAAGGTGGCCAAATACGCGTCGGCCAAGTATCTCGACACGCTGCCTACCGCCGGCGGCGAGGCCGGACACGGATTCCGCGACCTCGAATGGGAAGGCCGCATCCTCGAGCTCACCCGCCAATTCGGCATCGGCGCACAGTTCGGCGGCAAGTACTTCTGCCACGATGTGCGGGTCGTGCGCCTGCCCCGTCACGGCGCGAGTTGTCCAGTTGGCATCGCCGTTTCGTGCTCAGCCGACCGCCAGGCACTCGGGCGCATCACGGCCGACGGCATCTTCCTCGAACAGCTCGAGACCGACCCGGCCCGGTTCCTGCCCGAGACGGAGGAACGGGAGTTGTCAACCGGCGTGGTGCCGATCGACCTGGATCAGCCGATGGACGCCATCCGCAACCAGCTCACCCAGCACCCCGTCAAGACCCGGTTGTCCCTCACCGGCACGCTCGTGGTGGCCCGCGACATCGCCCACGCCAAGCTCAAAGAACGCCTCGACGCCGGCGACGGGCTGCCCGACTACCTGCGCGAGCGGACCGTCTATTACGCCGGACCTGCCAAGACACCCGAGGGCTACGCTTCCGGCTCGTTCGGACCCACCACCGCGGGACGCATGGATTCCTACGTCGAGCAGTTCCAGGCCGCAGGGGGCAGCCTTGTCATGCTGGCCAAGGGCAACCGGTCGCGCCAGGTCATCGACGCGTGCGCTCGCTACGGCGGCTTCTACTTGGGCTCCATCGGCGGTCCAGCGGCCCGGCTGGCCAAGGACTCGATCCGCAAGGTCGAGGTGCTCGAATACCCCGAGCTCGGCATGGAAGCGGTCTGGCAGATCGAGGTGGAGGACTTTCCCGCGTTCATCGTGGTGGACGACAAGGGCAACGACTTCTTCAGCGAAGTTTCAACGCCCGTGCTGATTTCTGCGAGCGAAGGGGCTTCGCCCCCGCTCGCGACATAAGGAACTGAGGGCCTTGCCCTCAGTTGCGCCAGAACAGGATCACGTCGAGCGGGTTGATGTCGCCCACCGTGAACCAGATCGAGGCGGCGATGCCCGCTGCGGCGAGCAGCACCATCGTTGCAATGGTCGAGCGGGGCAGCTTGCCATCGGCATCGGACGGCAGGCGTTCTCGCACCTTGCCGAGCAGCCGGTCGGCCCATGCTGCGTCCCGGGCCAGGATCGCCAAGCCCACGGCCACCACCAGCATCCCCGGGCCGGGCAGCGGCATCATGATGACACCGAGCACCGCCACGCTGAACCCGAAGCTCATCCGGACCATCAGGAGCATCGAGCTGCGCCACGCCTTCTGACGGGTCGGCTCGCGCTCACCGGTCTCCAGCTCGGCCGCGATGGCGGCTTCGCGGAACCGCTCGCTGCGGGTCGGATCGCCGGGATCAGGCGTATGTCGGTCTGGTTCGTTCATGGCTCGGCACAGCGGCGGTCGGCAAGGCGGCAATAGTGTGGCGCGTCGCAGGCGCTCCGCAACATCGCCCTCGCGAACGGCGCTGCGCCTCCGTCACAGCAACGAGGAGTCCCAACGATGCCGACCGTCGAAACGCCCGAGCCGATCACCTGGACGGTGGGCGATGTCCGCATCACCCGCGTCTCCGAGATGGAGGTGCATTGGCCGTTCTCGGTTTTGCTGCCGGGAGCGGACGACCTCATTGACGACTACGACTGGCTGCGGCCCGATTTCGTCACCGACGACGGCCGCATGCGCCTGTCCATGCACTCGCTGGTGATCGAATCGGCGGGCATGCGCATCGTCGTCGATACCTGCGCGGGCAACGACAAATCACGCCCGGGCGCACCGCCGTTCGAGCAGCTCTCCACGCCCTTCCTCGAAGACCTCGCCGCTGCCGGATTCGCCCCCGAGACCATCGACGCCGTGGCCTGCACCCATCTGCACGTGGATCACGTCGGCTGGAACACGCGCCTCGTCGACGGCGAGTGGGTGCCCACGTTCGCCAACGCCCGCTACCTGTTCGCACAAAAGGAGTTCGACTATTGGCGCGCCGAGCCGCAGGACTACGGCCCCGTGTTCGAAGACTCGGTGGCGCCGGTCATGGACGCCGGCCTCGGCGACCTTGTGGCGCTCGATCACCACATCAATGAGGAGGTCTGGTTCGAACCGACGCCTGGCCACACCCCCGGCCATGTCAGCGTGATCATCGAGTCCGCGGGCGAGCGGGCGGTCATCACCGGGGACATGACGCACCACCCCCTCCAGTTCGCGCATCCCGACCTCGCCTCCAGCGCCGACTACAGCCGCGACGGCAGCTCCACCGCAACCCGCCTCGACGCCTACCCCCGCTGGGCCGACGGCCGTCTCATCATCGGCACCCACTTCGCCGGCCGCACCGCAGGCCGCATCAAGACCGGCGACCAGCCCAACAGCTGGATCTTCGCCCCCTAATGCTGTGAACCTCACCGAGAGCTACCAGTCAGTCGTGCCCACTCCCTTGCTGTCGCGCTTCGAATGGCGGGAAGTGCGAAACGCAGCCGCGATTGCCATGGCCACCAACCACGAAGAGTGGGGCGACATCATGACGGTCCTGGGCGAGTTTGACCTGACCATCGCGGAGCTGATGCTGCCCGGCGGCAACAAGTCAGGACTGACGGGTCGCTTGGAGGGCGCCTTCAAAGATCGTGGTTGGCGTGAGTCTCGGCTTGACACGGAGATCACTCTGACGACCCAGCGGCGCCCCTATCGGGCAGCGGGGGAGACCAAGGCGCAACGTGAGACATCGAGCGTCGCGAATCAGGGCTACTTGGTGGATGGTTTCAAGGGCCGCATCGCGCTCGATGTCGAGTGGAACGCCAAGGACGGAAACCTCGACCGCGACATCGGCACCTACCGGGCCATGTACGAGGCCGGGTTCCTCGACGCTGGCGTCATCATTACTAGGACCCAAGATGACTTGAGAGCAGCCGCCCTCGACTACGACCCGGCCACCACCAAGTTCGATACGACCACGACCACCAACCTGGGCAAACTAGTGCCGAGACTGACTCGCGGCGACGCAGGCGGCTGTCCGGTGCTCGCGATTGCGATCTGCGCGAGAACCTTGAGCGACCTCGCGTAGTCGAGTTACGGCTGGATCAGCTTGGTGCAGCCATGTCTGCGCCCAGTGCTGAATGTGACGGTGAACTCAGTCCGCGACGAGCAGCGGCTCCTGATGGATGCCCGGACGCTGTTCGCTTTCCGGAACGCGATAACCGGCGTGAACGCGACCCCGCGGTGTGGTGTCTGCCGCGGCCTCGTCGCCCCACGCAGTCCAGCCGGAACGTGGGTAGCGCGCGAACAGCTCCAAGTACGGCCCCGGCGAGCACGCCTCGATGATGTCGTATTGCTCGTCCGGCTTGCGGGAGTGCTCTCGTTTGCGCGACTCAATGATGTTCACCTGGCTTCTTGCCGGCGACAACGTCCGGAGCTTGCCCCGTACGCCGAACAAGATCGGCTCGGTGGTGTTTCGAAAATAGAAGCCGACACCTCGCCCGTCGGGACCGCCGTCCTTGCGACGCTTCGCCCACACCAGCATGGCCTTGTACGTGAAGCCCCACGCGTCAAGCGTGGCGAGCCCTTCCTGCAGCAGCGCATTCGGCACCCAGAGATAGCAGTGCGACTGCTCAGCCATCAGGTCGCCGACTCCAAGCGCTGCGATGTCCTGCCAGTCCATCGTGTCGTAGCGAGAGAGGCGCCTGTGCTCCGGCGCGACCTTGCCCGTCCGGTTCTGGAAGCGCCAAGGCGGATCCGCGAGCACGGTCCCAAACGGCGCGCCGGTCAGCCCGTCGAACGTCAGCGGATTGCAGGGGTTGACTTCTTGTGTGTCCCTCATCGCGGCTACTCCAGTAGTGCACGGCGGTGCCGACAACTTGACGGAAAGCGGTGCCTGCACCTGCCGTCCCCCAATGTCCTACCAGCCCGGAGTGACACGCAGGCCGTATCAAGACCGGCGACCAGCCCAACATCTGGATCTTCGCCGTTAGGAGCGGGGCTCACGGGGGAGGCGCAGGATCCGCTCGCCGATGATGTTGCGCAGGATCTGCGTGGTGCCGCCCATGATTGTGTAGGCGGGCGAGTACACCACGTTGCGCGACACACGGTTGGCCAGCATTGTCTCGGCGCCGGCCACGTCGCCTACGAAGCGGGAGACCTCCTGCTCGAACTCGGTGCACCACGTCTTGGTCACCGCCGAGTACTGGGGGAACGGTGTCTGGCGCAGCACGTTGCGCAGCACCATGTCCCGTCCGATCCGGTAACCGGTCTCGATACGGGCCATCCGCTGGCGCACCAGCGGATCGGAGGCGTCGGCCCGGTCCTTCATGTCGAGGTAGAGGCGCTGGTTCGAAGCCAGCCGGTCGATGCCGCCTCGCTCGTGCTCGAGCTGGCGCATGGTC
The DNA here is from genome assembly GCA_022824805.1 of Acidimicrobiia bacterium. Taxonomy (GTDB): domain Bacteria; phylum Actinomycetota; class Acidimicrobiia; order Acidimicrobiales; family Poriferisodalaceae; genus Poriferisodalis. The sequence goes on from JAJDZE010000061.1 coordinate 21,622, forward strand.
TGGGAGAAGCTGTTGTTGAGTTCGCCCACCAAGTGTTCAACGGGCACGGCCACCTCGTCGAAGTACACCTCGTTGAAGTGCGCGTCGCCTGAGGCGTCGCGGATCGGCCGTACCTCGATGCCGGGGGTGTCCATCGACACGACCAGCTCGCTCATGCCCTTGTGCGGCGGGGCGTCGGGGTCGGTCCGGCAGATCAGGTAGCACCAGTTGGCCGTGGCGGCCCCGCTCGTCCAGATCTTCTGGCCGTTCACGATGAAGCGGTCGCCGTCTCGCACCGCCGTCGTGCCGATAGCAGCTACGTCCGAGCCTGCGTCGGGCTCCGACATGCCGATGCACCAGCGTGATCGACCGGCGCGCATCTCGGGCAGGAACCGGGCCTGCTGCTCGGGCGTGCCATAGGTGAGCAGCACCGGGCCGATCTGGCGATCCGGGAAGAACGAGCTGGCCATCGGAGCGCCGCCGAGCAGCAGCTGCTCGGTCACCACGAACCGCTCGACTTCGGACCGGCCGTCGCCGCCGGCCTCGACGGGCCAGCACATGCCGATCCAGCCGCGCTCGCCCAGCCGCAGTGTGAACTCCTCGGAGTAGCCAACCAGCCAGCTGTCGTCGATGGTGAAAAGGTCGGCGGTCGCCTCGCTCACCCAGCGGGCTGCTTCGGAAGCCAGATCGGTCAGTTCCTGGGGCCAGCGGTACTCCATCGCCGAGACCCTACGGCCTTCTGTGTCGTCGATTCGTGGCGTGGCCAGCACAACGCAGCGCGGCGCATCAGTCCGCATTTGGTTACCGCCATGTAATTTGCGCTAACGACCATGCACAGCCTGCGGAGGATCGCACGGACGCATGGCTCGACGACTGACATCGACAAGGACGTGCGTGTGACTCCCACGATGCTCAACCCGCGGGTTGTGCCCGCGATGGCCGCGAGGCGACAGCCTCGCGTACGCCCTGTCCGGCGCCGACCCGCACGAACGCTCGCGGCTGTGATCGTCGCTGCAATGGCCTTGCAGCTGGCGGTCCCGGCTGCCGCCAGCGAACACAGCGACGAACGGTCGGACCGTGCAGCGCTTGAGGAGCTGTTCGCTTCGACCGGCGGGGACAACTGGCGCCGCAACGACCTCTGGGGCTCCGCGGCGCCGCTCGGCCGGTGGCACGGCGTGACCACCGACAGCGACGGGCGGGTGGTGCGGCTCGAACTGCAGTCCAATGGGCTATCGGGGGAACTGCCCGAGGCGATCGGCCGGCTCACGCGCCTGCAACGCCTCGACCTAGGAGACAACGGCATCCACGGCGAGATTCCCCGGGCCATCGGCGAACTCACCGATCTCCGAGAGCTCGACCTGCAGAACAACCGGCTCTATCGCCAGATCCCTGCCGAAATCGGCGAGCTCGCCAACCTGACGGTCCTTGACGTCAAGCATAACGCCCTGTGGGGCAGGAATCCCGCCGAGCTGTGGGAGCTCGACAACCTGCGCTTTCTCGACATGCGGGGCAATCGCATGTCGGGCCCGCTGCCGTCCGAACTGGGGGACATGACCCAACTCTCGCACCTGGTGATCAGCGACAACCTGTTCTGGGGCGAGATTCCCGCCGAGATCGGCCGGCTCGGCAACTTGGCGTGGCTCGATGTCAGCCGCAACAGCCTGTCCGGCGAGCTTCCCGCGGAGATCGGCGACCTTGCCGGCTTGACCTGGCTCGATGCCAGCAACAACACGCTCTCGGGCGAGATTCCCGCCGAGATGGGCAATCTCGGCAAACTCATCACGCTTGACCTGAGCGCCAACCAGCTCACCGGGTCGATCCCCGCAGCGCTGGGCGGCCTCGGCGAACTCGAGTACCTGGTCGTCAGCGAGAACCGGCTGTCCGGGGAGCTTCCCGCCGAGATCGGCCGGCTCGCCGAACTCAGGCATCTGCGTCTCGGCCACAACGGCCTCAGCGGAGCGCTGCCGCCCGAGTTGGGCGACCTGGGCGAACTGCGCTACCTGCGGTTGGAAGCCAACCAGCTGGCTGGTGAGATTCCCGCCGAAGTGGGCCAGCTCGCCAGGCTCAAGGAACTCCGACTGGAGCGCAACCGGCTCACCGGCGATATTCCTCGCCAGATCGGCGAGCTCGGCCAGCTCCAGGTCGTGAACTTGGGCGACAACCAGCTCTCGGGCACCATTCCCGGCGCCCTCGCCGACGCAGCGCGCGTGACCGATCTGCGCCTCGACCGCAACCTGCTGACCGGCCGGATCCCGAGTGCCCTGGGCGCTCTCACGAAGCTGAAGCACCTCGACCTCAGCGACAACGTCCTCTACGGGCAGATCCCCTATGCGCTGTGGGACCTGACCGAGCTTCGCGAACTGCGGCTGAATGACAACGAGCTGTCCGGTCCGCTGAAGGCAGCGGTCGCCAACCTCACCCAGCTCGCCGAACTCGACCTGAGCAACAATCGCCTGTCCGGCGAGATCCCTGTCACCGTCACCCGCCTCGCCAAGCTGCGTGACCTGCGCATGGCCAACAACCTGCTGAGCGGGTCCATACCCACCAGCGTCGGCAAGCTCGACCAGCTCAGAAGCCTCGATCTCAGCCGCAACTCGCTCACCGGCAAGCTGCCCGCAGGCGTGGCCCGGCTGGCGAGGCTCGAGCAGCTCGTCGTGCACGACAACCAGCTGTCCGGGAAGATCCCCGCCGAGCTCGCAGACCTGGACCGTCTGATCAACCTCGATCTGAGCAGGAATGCCCTGACCGGCCACATCCCGCCCGAACTCGGCGACCTGGCCAGTCTCGAGCGCATCTCGTTCAGCTTCAACGAGCTCGACGGCCCCATTCCGGCCGAGTTCGGCAACCTGGCGAACCTGCGGATCCTCTTCCTCCGGTACAACGAGCTGAGCGGTGAGATCCCGCCCGAACTCGGGAGCCTCAGCTCACTGACGCGGCTCAACCTGTGGCACAACGAGCTCACCGGACCGATTCCCGACGAATTGGGCAATCTGGTGAACCTCGCCCGGCTCGACCTCGACGACAACCAGCTCAGCGGCGAACTGCCTGCGGGGCTCGGCAATCTCGTGGAGCTGACCGAGGTCTGGCTGCGAGGCAACGAGCTCACCGGCGAGATTCCGGCCGAACTCGGCAATCTCACCAAGCTGCGACGGCTCTACCTCGACGGCAACCAGCTCAGCGGGGCCATCCCGGCCGAGTTCGGCAATCTCGCCAGCCTCAGGCGGCTGTGGCTCCAGGGCAACCAGCTCAGCGGCCCCATCCCGGCAGGTCTCGCGGCGCTGGCCGATCTCGAACAGATCATGCTCGGCGGCACCAACACGCTCAGCGGCTGCATCCCCGCCGAGTGGCGCTACGCCGAGTTCTTGGCCGACGATCTCGACAACCTCGGGCTGTCGTTCTGCCCGTCCGAACAAGACTTGGCGACCCAGGGGATCGTGGACGAGCTGCGCCGCAATGCCGCCGACTTCTCCTACGAGATCGGCACTCATGGCGGCGCGCTCACGCTGGCGACGGTCTCCGAGCCGCTGACCTTCAACCTGGCGCTGTCCAACGACTCCGGCTCGTCGAACGTCTTGGGCTACCTCTTCGAGGGTCTCACCGAGACGTCGTGGCTGGACGATGAGATCGAACCGGAGCTCGCCGAGTCATGGGAGAGCTCTGATGACGGCCTGCGCTGGGTATTCCGCCTGCGTGACGATGTTCGCTGGCACGACGGCACGCCCTTCACAGCGCACGACGTGGACTTCACGTTCAACCAGGTTGTCTACAACGACGACTTCAACGCGTCGAGCCGTGGCACCTTCGAGTTTCGCTACCTCAACGATGACGGAGAGTGGGAGACATCGAAGATGACGGTGGCAGCGCTCGACGACCACACAGTCGAGTTTGTGCTGCCCCAGCCGTTCGCACCATTTCTGCGTTCGATGGGCACGTCCATCTATCCCAAGCACCTCTTCGAAGGGCCCATCGAGGCGGGCACGTTCACCGAGTTCTGGAACATCGACACCGATCCAACCGAGATCGTCGGCACCGGCCCGTTCACCATCGGCGAATACACGCCCGAGGAGCGGATCGTCTTGAAGCGCAACCCGCACTACTGGCAGACCGACGCCGACGGCCAGCAGCTCCCGTACCTGGACGAGGTGGTGCGCATTGTGGTGCCGGATCAGGCGTCGGAACTTGCGCTGTTCCGTGACGGCACCGCGGACTTCCACGGCGTGCTGGGCGAGGAGCATGCGCTGTTGGAACCGCTGCAGGAAGACGAGAACTTCGCCCTGCACCGCCGGGGCCCTGGCTTCGGCACCACGTTCCTGATCTTCAATCAGAATCCGGGCTCGAACGACGCAGGCGAGCCGTTCGTCGACCCGGCCAAGCTGCATTGGTTCGGCAACGTCAACTTCCGTCAGGCGGTGGCCCACATGCTCGACAAGGCGGCCATGATCGACGGCATCCAGCACGGGCTGGGCTACGAGCAGTGGTCGTCAGTGAGCCCGGCCGCCGGCGATTTCCACAACCCCGACGTGCGTCGCTATCCGTACGACATCGACCGGGCGAACGATCTCCTGGATGACCTGGGGTGGATCGACACTGACGGTGACGGCATCCGCGAGGACGACTTGGGCAACCCGATCTCGTTCACGCTGGTGACCAACGAGAGCAACGCCGTGCGCCAGGCCGCCACGGAGGTCATCCGGGACGGGATGGCCGCAGCGGGTCTCGACGTCACCTACGAGGCGATCGAATTCCGAGACCTGGTGTCGCAGCTCACCACCACCTACGACTGGGAGGCGATGGTCATCGGCTTCACCGGCGGCCCCGATCCCTACAGCGGCATCGGCTTGTGGCACAGCTCCCAGGCGCTGCACCTGTGGCATCCGTTCCAAGACGAACC
>JAJDZE010000073.1 GCA_022824805.1 Acidimicrobiia bacterium
CGGAGTGGCTGTGCACGTGTGGACCATCGACGATCCCGCCGAAATGGACCGCCTGCTCGACATCAACGTCGACGGCATCATGACTGACGAGCCCAAAGTCCTGCTCGACGTGCTCAGCGCTCGGGGCCAGTGGCCGGGACCCGCCGACCGTGCCGCTGGCTCGCCGGAACCGCCTCGCAATCCGCCGACGGCAGGATGAACCCGTGACACTGCTCGGCGCGAACGCCAACGCACGACCCCGAGTTCCGAGGCGACAGCCATGAGCGCTGGGGTCATCGATGCAGAGCTGATCGCCGACCTAACCGGCATCGTCGGGGCGGCACACGTCCTGCAAGAACCGGAGATGACCGCCGGCTACAGCATCGACTGGACCCGCCGATTCGCCGGCGCGACACCGCTGGTGATTCGACCTGGCGACACCGCCGAGACCGCCGCCGTGATGGGCGTGCTGGCAGGCGCCCGCATCGCCGTCGTGCCCCAGGGCGGCAACACCGGCCTCGTGGGCGGCAGCGTGCCGCTCGCCGGTGAAGCGGTGCTGTCAATGCGGCGGTTGAACGTCTGCGAGCCGGTGGACGAGCTCGCGTCCCAGGTGACGCTGGGTGCGGGGGTGACACTGGCCGATGCCCAAGCGCACGTTGCCGCGTCAGGGCTCAGCGTCGGGGTGGACCTTGCGGCGCGCGACTCGGCCACGATCGGCGGCATGGTCGCCACCAACGCGGGCGGCGTCAACGTGCTGCGCTACGGCGCCATGCGAGCCCAAGTCGTGGGCATCGAAGCGGTGCTCGCCGACGGAACGGTGGTGAGCCACCTGGCAGGCCTGGAGAAGGACAACACCGGCTACGACCTCGGGAGCCTGCTGGCGGGCAGCGAGGGCACGCTCGGCATCATCACGCGGGTGCGGCTGCGACTGCACCCCACCCAGCCCGAGCGCACCACCGCGCTGCTGGCATTCGAGACGGCAGCCGATGCCGTCAGCGCAGCCGCGGCGCTGCGCCGCGGTGTCGCCTCACTGCACGCGCTCGAAGCCGTCTTCGAGGGGGCCATGGCGGTCGTATCGGAGCACTTGGGCACCACCCCGCCCGTCGGGCGCATCGGCGACACGTCAAACGACACTCAGGTCGACGGCGCCCCTGGCGGCGGGGCGTGGCTGATCGCCGAAGCTGCCGCACGCACCGATCCCAGCGATGAGCTGGGCGCGGCCGTAGCCGAGCTGGAAGATCTCGTCACCGATGCAGCGGTTGCACTCGAACCTGCTGCGCGCCAGCGCCTGTGGGCGTTCCGCGAGAACGTCACCGAGGCAATCTCTGCGGCCGGCATCCCCCACAAGCTGGACGTGACGCTGCCGGCGGCTCGTCTCGCAGAATTCGTGGACGGGGTCCCCGCTGTGGTGCACGCAGCCGATCCCGACGCCCGACCGCTGCTGTTCGGCCATCTCGGCGACGGAAACGTGCACGTCAACGTGCTCGGCCCAGCAGGGGCGGAGCCCGCCGAGCGCGTGGACGACGCCGTTCTCCGCTACGTGGCCTCCCTCGGCGGATCCATTTCGGCGGAGCACGGCATCGGAACGGCCAAGCTGTCGCAGCTGCACCTCAACCGCACCCCAGCGGAGCTCGCCGCATTCAACGCCATCAAGCGGGCCCTCGACCCCGACGGCGTCCTCAACCCCCACGTGCTGCTGCCCCAAGACCCATGAGGGCGCCGTCCGGGCGCGTGGCTCACCGGCCGGGTCTACGGTTCGAGGCGTGAGCGCATCCCGACCGCAGGTCCCGTTCGCCACCCGCTACGCCCGCAGCGGCATGGTGTGCAGCGTCGACCATCTCGCGAGCGAGGCCGGCGTGTCACTGCTGCGCGCCGGCGGCTCGGCGGCAGACGCAGCAGTGGCGGCTTCGGCCGTGCTCGCCGTGACCACCCAGCACATGTGCGGCATGGGCGGCGACTTGTGGGCGCTGGTGCATCACGCCGACGGCACGGCCCCCGCAGCTCTCAACGCGAGCGGTCGGGCCGGAAGCGGCGCCAACCCCGGCGCGCTGCGCGCCGAGGGCCGCACACGGATGCGCTTCCGCAACGACATCCGCAGCGTGCCGGTGCCCGGATGCGTCGACGGGTGGCTGAGCCTGCACGAACGGTTCGGGCGCTCCCCCCTGGCAGACGTGTTCGCCCCCGCCATCGACCTCGCGAACAGCGGCTTCCCGCTCTCGCCCCACGGCGCCGCTGCCGCCACATTGCTCGACGGCGTCGCCAACACCGACGACTACTCGCCACAGAACCGGCCGGGAGAACTCATCACCCGACCCGGCATCGCAACGGCCCTGCACGAGATCGTCGACGGCGGCCGGGAGGCCTACTACGAAGGCGATTTCGGCCGAGACCTCATTGAGCTGGGTGGCGGCGAGTACACCGCAGCGGACTTGGCTCGATCCCAGGCCGACTGGGTGGAACCGCTGCAGGCCGACGCCTGGGGGCACCGTCTGTGGACCGTGCCGCCGAACTCGCAGGGCTACCTCACGCTCGCCGGCGCATGGATTGCCTCCGGGTTGGACCTGCCCGCAGACCCCGATGATCCGCTGTTCGCCCACCTGCTGGCTGAGGCTGCCAAGCAGGCGGGATGGGATCGACCCGCAGTGCTGTCCGAAGACGCTGACGGCGCGGCGCTGATCGCGCCCGAGCGGCTCGCACCCCGCCGCGCCGCAATCTCGCCAAATGCGGCAGCGCAGCTCGGCGCAGGAACCGGCACCGGCGACACCATGTACCTCGCGGCGGTGGATGCCGACCGCATGGGCGTGTCCCTGATCCAGTCGAACGCCGGGGGCTGGGGCATCGGACTGTGGACCCCGACCCACCGGATCAGCCTGCACAACCGCGGCATCGGTTTCAACCTCGTCGAGGGCCATCCGGCGGAATACCGACCCGGCCGGCGCCCCCCGCACACGCTCGCCCCGGCCATCGTCCAGGGAGCCGATGGGTCGCTGCGCTCGGTCGTGGGGACGATGGGCGGCGACGCCCAGCCTCAGGTGCTGCTGCAGGTGCTTGCCCGATCACTCTGCGCGGGCGAGGCGCCGGCGACCGCCATCGGATCTGGTCGTTGGCGCTGGGGTGCTGCGGAGGGAACCGGCTTCGACACCTGGGCCGATCCCGGCAATCTGCAGCTGTACGTCGAGGGTCATTCGGCGTGGGCAGGCCCCGAGGGCGTCGCCGATCTCGCCGGGCGGGGCCACCGGGTCGGCGCCGACGGCCCGCATGACAACTCGTACGGGCATGCCCATCTCATCGAGGTGCACGACAGCGTGCTTGCGGGTGCTTCGGACCCCCGGGCGCTCACCGGAGGCGTTGCCGGCTACTGAAAACCACGGCTCAGCCTCAGTGCGGCAGCGGTTCGGCCACTTCCAGCCGGGCAGGGCCGAGCGACCGAGCGACGAAGAGGGCCGCGTAGGCACGGTCGCGCAGATCGGCCGCTTCCAAGGCGTGAGTGGGATAGCTGGCCACCCCCATCGAGAGCGTGACGCCGGTGTGATACGAGCGGGCTGCCACTTCGCGCCGCACCCGATCAGCGGCCCACACCGCCCCCCCATGAGGTGTGTCGTCGAGTACAGCGGCCAGGATCCCGTCGGTGCAATGGCAGACGGTGTCTGATTCGCGCAGCGTGCCGCGCACCAGGCGTGCCGCGAGCCGCTGAGCTACCCGGGCCTGCGTGCTGCTCAGCCCCTCGAAGCCGTCCACCTCGAAGAACACCACCGACAGCGGTTGGAGCGCCCGCCGGGCCAATGCCAGCTTGCGGTCGAGCAGGACCGCGAAGACGCGCACATCGGGAAGTCCCGTGACGGGATCCAGCACAGAGTCGAATACGCCGGGAGTCGAGCCCCCGGCGCCATGGCGAGCCATGGAGCGCCAGAGTGCCACTTTCGGGCGAGTTGCACAATGCCGAGCTGCTTTTCTGCGACTGGCCATCTGCGACTGGCCGAGCCACGAGCGCAGCCCCGGCCCCAGCGTCGCCACCGCGTCCGATGTGCGGCGTCGCACTAGCGTCGGCGCATGCGCATTGCACGACATCTTGTGAACGGTCGACCCGCTCTGGCCGTGGTGACAGACCAGGAAATAGCAACGCTCGAGAGCGAGCACACAGACCTGCCGACCCTGCTCGAAGCGTGCGACGGCGACCTGAGGGCCGCAGTCGGAGCCATGTCGACTGGCCCCGCCACGCCGCTCGACGAAGCGCGCCTGCTGTCGCCGGTGGGCCGCCCGCCGACCATCCTCGCCGTGGGGCTCAACTACCGGGCCCATGCAGCCGAGGGCGGCCGTGAGCCCCCGAAAGTGCCGATCATCTTCAACAAGCACCACCACTGCATCATCGGACCGCGCGAGCCCATTCACCTTCCTGCGGCCGCACCCGACATGGTCGACTACGAAGGCGAGCTCGCAATCGTGATCGGGCGGGCTGCACGAGCCGTGTCGGCCGCCGACGCCGCCGACTACATCACCGGCTACACGATCATAAACGACGTCAGCGTGCGCGACTGGCAGCGTGCAAGCCCCACGATGATGATGGGCAAGTCGTGGGACACCCACGGCCCGTGCGGACCGTGGCTGGTGACCAGCGATTCCATCGACCCGCACAACTGCCGCCTGACCACCGAAGTGAGCGGCGAAGTCCGCCAAGACGCCAAGACCGACGATCTCATCTTCGACTGCTACGAGATTGTCGAGCATCTGTCGACCGCGTTCACGCTGGAGCCAGGCACGGTCATCGCCACGGGCACTCCCGAAGGAGTCGGCGCGTTCACCAAGCCGCCCGCGTTCTTGAGCGACGGCGACGACGTGTCCATCACGATCGAAGGCATCGGGACGCTCACGAATCCGGTGATCGCCGAGCCCGCCTAGAGCTGTCGGCGCGAGGGCGGCCGTGATGCGGCCTACGACAGCACCGGCGGTGATGTCGGGAACGCCCGACCTCAGGCAGCAGTTCGAATTCGACTACTCGCTGGACCCCGGCAGGTCTCTCGGGCGCGTCGGCGGCAAGGGCGCCGTAGGCCCCGTGCTCTACGACGGTCGTGACATCTGGCGCACCCTGGACACCCCGGCGGGCGAAGCCACGCTGCGCATCACGCGCGCAGGGCACATGGCAGATGTGGCCGGGTGGGGACCGGGCGCCGAGATTGCCGTGACGGGCGTGCCGGCGCTGCTCGGGGCCCATGACGATCCCTCAGCCCTCGTGCCCCGCGATGCCGTCGTGGCCCGCTGGGTGCGCCGCTGGCCTGCACGCCGGCTCACGGCCACCGGCACGATCTGGGAGCACGTGGTGCCCACCGTGTGCGGCCAGAAGGTGCCGGGGCTGAACGCCAAGAACTCGTGGCAGGGAATCCTGCGACGCTGGGGGAGGCAGCCGCCCGGCCCCGCCCCGAGTGCGCTGCGGCTGCCCCCGACGGCGGAACTGATGGCCTCGCTCGCCTATCACGAGTTCCACCGCTTCGACGTCGAACGCCGCCGTGCCGAGGCGATCATCGCATTCGCCCGCCGCGCCGACACGCTGGAGCGGTTGGCCCAGTGCCCGCCCCGAACGGCCCGGGAACGCCTGCAGAACGTCCGGGGAATCGGCCCGTGGACAGCATCGATCGTGATCCTGCTCTGCCACGGCGATCCCGACTCGGTCATCGTCGGCGACTACCAGATCCCCAGCTACGTCACCTGGCACCTAGCCGGCGAACGACGCGGCGATGACGACCGCATGCTCGAACTTCTCGAGCCCTACCGCGGCCAGCGCGCCCGCCTGCAGGCACTGGCCAAATCCGCCGGTCCACCCCCACGCCACGGCCCCCGCATGCCATTACAGGACCTGCAGCACCGCTAGCAAAACGAACAGACGCGATAGCGGAGGAGGCGGCAGGAAACTCTGCGACGTTGCGACCAGCTGGATCGCGGGAGCAGAGGATCCTGCCGCCTCCGCAGCGGGCGACAGCCGGCTGGGAGCACCAGCTAGGGCAACAACGCCTCGGGAATGTCGACGATCTTGGCCCGCAGGTATTCCCCTAGCGCCTTGGCCTGAGGATCCTGCCGCGTCGACGCCGCCACACCCTCCTCCAGCAGCCCGTGGAAGATGAAGTTGAGGCTCCAAATGTTCGGCAGGTCGTAGCGATCCACCCGGTGCTCGGCGGCCTCGGGCATCAGCTCGGCAAGTCGCTCGACGGTCAGGAAGTCCGACAGCCACCAGAAGGCCTCAGCCGAGCGGGCAAAGATGCCCAGGTTCGCATTCGGCCCTTTGTCTCCGGACCGGGTGCCGTACAGCGTGCCGAGCGGCACCGCCCGCGTCGGCCCAACAGGCGGCGCCACCCGTTCAGTCGGCGCCATCTCGTCCAGGTCAGATGCGGCCGCGGCGGACGGAACATCGGGCGGCGTGCTGTCGACCACCGTTCGGCGACCGTCCACCACCACCTGCATGGGCACCAGCGACGCGTCCACCAGCGCCGGCCAGTACACGCCGAAGGGCTGGCCCGCCCCCGGTCCTCCTCCCGTGCCGAACATCCCCGGAATGGAGCACAGGCCGATCTCGGTGCCCGCATTCGAGAACGCTCGGCCAACCTTGCGCTCATCGGGGTCCTTCACGATGATCTTGTAGACGGCAACCGCTTCCTCGTTGGTGCCGGGGTCGGCCTTGTGGGTCGGCAGGAACTTGCGCACCACGGTCTCGTAGTCGTCGGGCTCGTAGGGGCAGGAATGCCAGAACTGGCGCTCGATGAGCTCTGCCTTTGCCTCGATGTCCAGCCCCGTCAGCCCGATCGAGATCTGGTTGCGGAAGCCGCCCTGGTAGTTCATCGCCACCTTCAGCGTGGGCGGCGCCGGCTCGCCCCGGGTTCCGCTGATGCGCACCCGGTCTCGCCCGATCTGGTCCAGCTCGATGGTGTCGAATCGGCTCACCACATCGGGATTCAGGTAGCGCTCGCTCTGGATCTCATACAGCAGCTGGGAGGTGATCGTGCCCACCGAGACCTCCCCGCCGGTGCTGGCGTGCTTGCCGATCACACTGGAGCCGTCGGCGGCGACCTCCGCCCACGGGAAGCCCGGGTAGGTCATGTCGGCGATCTCGGTGAAGAAGCTGTAGTTGCCGCCGGTGGCCTGCCCGCCGCATTCGATGACGTGCCCGGCAACGATGGCGCCGGCAAGCGCATCCCAGTCGTCACGGGTCCAGCCGTGGTGCCACGCAGCGGGGCCGGCCACCACAGCTGCATCGGTGGCTCGCCCGGTGATGACGATGTCTGCACCCTGGTTCAGCGCCTCGACGATTCCCCAGCAGCCGATGTAGGCGTTGGCGGTCACGATCCGATCGGCCAGATCGCCGAGGGGCTGACCGGTATCGAGATGGGCAAAGTCGTTGCCGGCCGCGATCAGCTCCCCCAACCGGTCGGTGAGGTCGTCACCGTCGACGTAGGCGATGGACGGGTTCAGGCCCAGCCGGTCCGCCACCTCGGCCACCGCGTCAGCGCAGCCCGACGGGTTGAGGCCGCCCGCGTTGGACACCACCTTGATGCCCCGGTCCAGGCAGGCGCCCATGACTTCCTCCATCTGCGTGACGAAGGTGCGGGCGTAGCCGGCGCCGGGCCGCTTGGCGGCGATGCGCGACAAGATCAGCATGGTCAGCTCGGCCAGCCAGTCGCCCGTGAGGGCATCGATCGGCCCCCCCGACACCATCTCCTTTGCGGCAGACAGCCGGTCTCCGAAGAAGCCGCTGCAATTGGCGATCCGGATGGGCGGTGCGGTCGGGGTGTTCATAGTCGGTGCTCGTCCTGTCTGAAGGCTCCGATGCAGGGTAGGTCACCGCTCAGAGGCTGAGCCGAATGGCGAAGCCGTGGCCCGAGCGGCCCGTGAGCCCAATCTCATGAGCATGGGGAACAAGAGCGGTAAAGAACGGGTGACCCGACGAGAAGGCGTGTGAAGCCGCGCAGGTTCCTTGGCAGACTTCCGGCCATGGCGAATCCTGTGCTCCTGCTCCACGGCTTCACCGGCTCGGTCGCGAGCACCTGGCAGCCGACTGGCATCATCGACCTGCTGTCCGACGGCGGCCGCGAGGTCATCGCGTGGGATCTGCCCGGCCACGGCTCGGCCGACAAGCACCACGACCCGGCCGGCTACGCCGACATGGAGGCCAAGCTGGTGGAGCGGCTGTCTGCCCAAATCGGCGAGCAGACCGTCGACGGCGTCGGCTTCTCCATGGGATCACGCACGCTGCTGGCCATGGCGGCTATGGCCCCCGAACGCTTCGGCCGCCTGGTGGTCTCGGGTGTCGGGCGGAATCTGTTCGAACGCGACGACGAGCAGGCCGAGCGCATCGCACGCGGCGTCTCCGGGGAGGCCGAGGCCGATGACGTGCACGCCCAGACATTTGCCCGCTACGCCGCCGAGCCGGACCAGGACGGCAAGGCACTGGCTGCGTTCATGCGCCGCAAGCACGCACCCCTCGGCGACGCCGAGTTCGCACGCATCACCCATCCGGTGCGGGTGGTGCTGGGCACCGAGGATTTCGCCGGACCTGCCGACCCGCTGCTCGACGCCCTGGCGGACGCTTCGTTCACCGAGCTGCGCGGCTGCGACCACTTCGCCACGCCGAAGAATTTTGGCTTCATCGACGCGGTGATGGAACACCTCGAGGTCTTCTGAGCCCCGCAGCTCGCAGCCGAGTCACCAGTTCACGGCTGTTCACCGCCACGGCGCCCGCTTGCAGCGCCAGCGCTCGCTCGGCCTCGTCGACGTCGTAATGGTCACCCTGGAACGCAGCCCGCCGCTTGCCGATGAGCGCTGCGAACCGGTGCAGCTCGTCGTAGCTCTCATCAGAGACGAGATGAGCCCAGCGGCGACCGCGCCATGGCCAGCGGGCCTCGTCTACCAGGATTGCCATCAGTCCAGCTTGGTATATGGCCCTCCGACCGCGCTGGACGGCGGCGCGACATAGGCTTGCCTTCCCAACGAAGCGCCTGACGGGGGAGGCGCGGTGTGATTGGGCAGTTCCAGCACGTACGACGGCCGGCTCGGGCCTTGGCGCGCGCTGCCGCAGCCGCCCTGCTGGCTTTCACCGGGATCGGTATCGGCTCGCACCAGTCAGTGCAGGCGATCGAGGTGCCCGTCGACATAGCCCCGGTCAGCCGGCACCTCAACGCATGCTTCCCCGAACCGGCGCTCGGGTGGCCCCCGTACATGGGCCCCGCCATCGAAGGCGCACTCGTCTACGACGACTGGATCGCCTCGGTCGTCGCCGCAAAGCAGGCCTGTGAACCGCTGCGTGTGCCGCTCTTCGGCGAGCTCCGAATGCCGCTTGCCGATCCGGTCATGACCTCAGAATTCGGCCCCCGCTACCACCCGGTGCGCAAACGGTGGCTGCCCCACACCGGCGTCGACCTCGTCGACCGGGAGCGGCGCTGGCGTGTGCCCGTCCTCGCTTCGGGCATGGGGACCGTCATGGCGACCGGGAGCTTTGCTGCGTATGGCCGGTCGGTGATCATCGACCACGGACAGCGGGTTGCGACGGTCTACACACACCTCAGCGGCATCAGCGTGCGTGAGGGTGACCAGGTGGAGGCCGGCGACCGCATCGGGCGGCTGGGTTCGACCGGGGCAGTCACCGGACCGCACCTGCATTTCGAGTTGCGTCTGGGCGGTGCTGCGGTGGATCCGTTGGACTACGTCGCTCCCTGGGCCCAGCCTCCCCCGGGTCACGCCTGAGGCTCACCCGTTTCGACCCGGTCGTCAGCTCCGTCGTCCTCGTTGTCGTCGTCGCCCTCGTCCTGGTGGGTCTCGAACAACTCGGACTCGATGAGCTCGTGCCGCTTGATGTACGTCGACACGAACGCCTGAACCGTCGCGGCCGCCGGCACCGCCAGCAACGCACCAGCTGAGCCCAGCAAGGCAGCCCCCACCAGCACTGCCCCGAAGGCCACCGCGGGATGGATGTTCATGGTGTGGGCGGTCACACGCGGCGCCAGCAGGTAGTTCTCGAGCTGCTGGTACGCGAGCACCACCACGGCCACCCAGAGGGCTGAAATCGGTTCGTCGAGCAGAGCAATGAGCAACGGCAGCAGTCCCGCCAGGTACGTGCCGACGACCGGCACGAATTGCGAGAGCACGCCCACCCACATCGCCAGCGGAATCGGGAACGGCACACCGATGACGGCGAAGGCCGCCCAGTGCACCAGGAATGCCGCCATCGCGAGCAGGGTCCGCGAGTAGATGTAGCCGCCGGTCTTGTCGATGGCCAGTTCCCAGCCACGCATCACGGCGGCTTGGCGAGCGGGCGCCAGCGCCGAGCAGACCAAGCGACGCAGTCGGGGGCCATCGGCCACGAGGTAGAAGGTGAACAGGGCAACGGTGAGCATCTGAATTGCCACGTTCACCACGGTCGAGCCGACCGACACCAAATTGCCGGCGACATCGCCGAGCAGCGATGCCGCGCTCCCGCCCTCGGTGAACTGGGCTCTCAGGTCGTCGGTGCTGAGCTGAATGCCGAATTGCTCGTCTGCCCACCGCTCGATGTCGGACAGATAGCCGGGAGCAGCGTCGATCAGCTTGGTGATCTGGTCGGCCAGCACCGACGCCATTGCCGCAAGGAATCCCGCAGCCGCCAGGGCGAAGGCCGTGAAGACGACTGCGGTGCCGAG
Organism: Acidimicrobiia bacterium; assembly: GCA_022824805.1. GTDB lineage: Bacteria > Actinomycetota > Acidimicrobiia > Acidimicrobiales > Poriferisodalaceae > Poriferisodalis. The sequence continues at coordinate 10,635 of JAJDZE010000073.1, forward strand.
CCCTCGCCTCCAGCCCCGGCGCGCCAGCCAATTGACGGCCGGCTCCATCGCGAACGACAAGAAGAGCGACACGAGCAGCACCACCAAGAGGTCGCGCAGCTTGTCGAGCAGCCATGCCGCAGTCGCGAGGCCGACCACTGCCGCCATGAGCAAGCCGATCGCTCGCGGCACCCAGCGCGGCATCCGGTCTCGCTCGGGCAGCCGGAGCTCCGCCCTGCGCCGGGCCTCACTTGCCACGATCGCCCCCGTGCGCGGCGCCCATCGCGTCGAGAACCGTCGCGTGCAGGCGCCCGTTGGTGGCGACGCCGTTGCGATTTCGGTATTCGGGCCGCCCCGCGACATCGGTGAAGACCCCACCGGCTTCGGCCAGGATCACCGGCATCGGCGCCAGATCCCAGGTCTCGCACACCGGGTCGATCATGGCCTCAGCCTGTCCGGTCGCCACCAGGAAGTAGCCGTAGGCGTCGCCCCATGTACGCATCATCGCGCCGCGGGAGCGCAGCGCCTCGAATTGGGACGGATCGAAGGTGTTGTAGTCGGAGGTGTTGACGAGCGCTCCGCTGAGGTCAGGGTGATCGCTCACCGAGCAGCGGTGGTCGCCGAGCCAGCAGCCGGTGCCCCTCCCGGCGGCGAGCGTCTGCCCGAGCACCGGCAGGTCGATGACTCCCACCAAAGGTCCGTGAGGATCCACCAGCGCCACGAGCGTCGCGTACAGGGGGACGCCCCGCACAAAACCCCTCGTCCCATCGATGGGATCCACGATCCAGGTCCTGCCGTCGGGCCGGATCGAGCCGCCCTCTTCCTCTCCGAAGATCGCGTCATCGGGAAATCGCTCGCCGATCCGGTCCCGGACGAGGCGCTCTGCTGCTCGATCAACTTCGGTCACTTCGGTGCCATCGCGCTTGGTGGCGACCCCGAGGTCGCGTCGGCCGAACCATCGCAGCGTGAGCGCGCCGGCCTCGGCCGCTATCTCGCGCGCCGCCGCTACCAGAGACTCCCCCGCCGGGCCGCCATCTGCCTGCGACGCACTCACTCGCCCCGGCCTGTGCCTTGCCACGGCAGCCGTCGCGGCCGCGGGGCCTCATCGGCATCGTCGACGATGTCTGGGTTCAGCGGGAAGTTCAGCACCGGCACCGTGAGCTGGCGGGCGATCCGTTCCGAGGGCAGCAGCACCAGTCGTGAGGCGCCCGTCGGCGGACGCTGGGAGAACAGCACCACGAGGTCGGCATGGTGCTGGCTGCGCGAGCGCACCACCGCACCGGTGAAGCTCTCAGTGCGCAGCGAGCGAAACTCGAAATCGACATCGCGGCTGCCGCAGAGCTCACCGATCTTGGTGGCGTGCGGCTCGTCACGCTCCCCCGGCATCAGCACGACCAGCGACGACCGCCATCGCGCCGCTTGGTCGATCAGCCATTCGGGCAGCTCCACCGGGACCGGCGCCGCCACCAGCACACGATGAGGCAGCTCGAATTCCTCGGGGGCGGCGCTGTTCTCGTCTTCGGCAGACGTCCAGCCGCGCAGATCCCGGGCAACGAGCAGTGGTCCGACCAGTTCGAACAGCACGACGGCGCCCAGCACCACCGTGGCGGCCTCGGCGCCCGGGTCGCCGAGCCGCTCCGATGCGATGACCGCCAGGCCCACGGCAACGCCGGCCTGCGGCGTCAGATTGACCCCCAGTCGCAATGACCGTCGCCAGCCCAGACCCCCCGCCAATCCGCCGCCGAGTCCGCCGACGATCTTGGCTGCGACACGCACGACGATGTACGCGACACCGACCAAACCCACCTTGGGCACGTCGGAGAGGTGGATCGAGGCGCCGGCCAGCGCGAAGAACAGCAGGTACAGCGGCTGCTCGATGGTCTTGATGGTCCGGAACAGCCGCACTGAGAATGCCTGCGGCGACACCGTGGCCGCGGTGGCCCCGGCCACCAGCGCGGCCAGCGGCAGCGAGATGTCCAAGAAGCCGGCGACAGTCCACCCGATCACGATGTGCACCAGCACGAACAGCAGGAGCTCGCCGGAGGTTTCGATCTGGAACCCGAGCCGTGAGATGAACCAGCCCCCGAGCAGTCCCAGCACCGCGCCGCCGATGCCGAGCTGCACGAAGTCGAGCACCGCACCGCCGACGTCTGCGGCCTCGTCGGACAGCAGCACCGCAATGGGCAGAACTGCCGCGAAGGTGGTGGTGGCCAGCGCATCGGACACCGCGTGGGTGCCGACGATGCCGGTGGGATAGCTGCCGCGGGCGCGTACCGAGCTCACGATGTGCGCGATCGTCATCGGGGCACCCGCGCCCGCCAACGCTCCCAACACCAGCGCTACGGGGCGGTCAGCCCCCAGCCTGCTGGTCACCCAGAAGACCGCGACTGCGCTCAGGGCGAACTGGACGACGCCGGTGGTCAGCGTCCAGCGGGCGGCACGAAGCGCCCGCACCGAGACGCGCTCGCCGATCACGAACATGAGCACGGCCAGCGCCACCTCGGTCACCGGACGCAGCGCGATCAGGGAGGGCTCGTCGATCAGGTTGATGACGGGCGGCCCCGAGGGGCCGAGCAGGGCGCCGACGATGAGGAAGGCGACCAGCTCGGGCAGGTGGTGGCGTGCCAGCAGTCGGCTGGCGAGGTATGCCAGCCAGGCGAGGACCGCGAATGCGACGAGCGTGTCGTTCACTGTTGTGTCACCGCACCGGCAGGCGCCAGAACCATGTGCTCAGGGAGTCGATCAGCTCCCAGGCGACTCAGGCCCAGATCAATCAGAAGCAGCCGCGACCGGCTCGAAGCTGGGTTCGCGCTGCTCCAGGAAGCTCTGGACGCCTTCCTTGAAGTCCGGTCGCGTGAGCGATTCCCGCATGAGCGCGTTGGATTCCTCCAAGGCGTCGCTCCGCGCCTCATCGAGCTGTCCCCATACCTGGCGCTTGATCTGAGCCATCGACCACGGAGCGCTGAAGCGCCCCAGGTCACGCGCGTAGCTGACTGCCTCGTCGAGCAACTCGTCGGGCGGGAAGACCCTGCTGACCACGCCCATCTCTCTGGCCTCGTCGGCCAGGAAGACGCGGCCCGACATGAGAATGTCGAGCGCATTCGACGGGCCGACCACGCGGGGCAGCATCCACGAGACGCCGTGTTCGGCGATGAGGCCGCGGCGCACGAATGCACTCGTGAACTTGGCACCCTGGGCCGCGAATCGGACATCGCACATCATGGCGTGCACGAAGCCCAGCCCGGCGCATGCCCCGTTGATCGCTGCCACCACCGGCTTGGGGATGGACAGTGCGTAGTCGTGACGCTCGTTGCGCAGGCGGGGCGGGGCGTCGCCGGCGCCTTCGCCTTGCCCGCTGCTGATTCCCTGCAGGTTGTCCATGTCGGCCCCGGCGCAGAATCCCCGGCCTGCACCGGTCACCACGATGGCTCGAACGTCAGGGTCGGCGGCGGCCCGGTCGAGGGCGTCGAAGTAGCCGGTGCCCAGCTCGCCAGTCCATGCGTTCAAGCGCTCGGGACGGTTCAGGGTGATGACTGCTACGCCGTCATCGGCCTCGTACAGCACTGTGTCATTCATCCGGCTTCTCCTTGCTGGTGCCGCCGCGGCCACGCTACTCGCGCTAGTCGCGAGCTATCTCTTCCACAGTGACGGTGTCCATCGTGTCGCCGACCGCGATGGCAAGCGCCACGTCCATCCCCTCGGTCACGTAGCCGAACAGGTTGTAGGCAGGCTGCAGCTTGGCGCGGCAGTCGTCGATGCAGATGAAGAACTGGCTGCCGTTGGTGTCTGGCCCCGCGTTGGCCATGGCCACGGCACCGAGCGTGTAGTCGCCCTGCACGGGCTCGTCAGCGAACCGGTACCCCGGGCCGCCGCGGCCGGAACCCTCCGGGCAGCCGCCCTGGATGACGAATTCGGGCACGACCCGGTGGAAGGTCAGCCCCGTGTAGTAGCCGTCCTGCGCCAGATTGACGAAGTTGTTCACCGTCACCGGGGCAAGTTGGGGGTCGAGGTCCATGACGATGCGGCCTTTGGACGTGTCGAGGGTGACACGCCAGATCGCATCGGTGTTGATGTTCATTGCAGGTGCAGAAGCCATGAAGCGCCGACGCTACCGGCGGAAACGGGTGCGCCCGCGGCGGAGGCCGCAGGACCCTCTGCTCCCGCGATCCAGCAGGTCGCAACGTCGCAGAGTTCCCTGCCGCCTCTGCCGCTGCGGCATCTGTTGTGAGCGGTTCGTGTGCTCAGTCGGTCGAGCGGAGGGTCTTTCCGGTGAGGGAACCGGTGTGGGTGCCGTCGCGCATGAACACCTGCCCGTTCACCAGTGTGGCGTCGTAGCCGGTGCCGCGCTGGATGTAGCGGCCCGCGCCGCCCGGGAAGTCATAGACGTACTCAGGACCCGACAGCGAGAGGCCTTCGACGTCGATGACGTTGATGTCGGCGAACCGACCGGCTTCGAGCCGGCCCCGGTCGACCAGCCCGAACAGGTCAGCCGTGTCGGAGGTGATCCGGCGGATGCCCTCGGGCAGCGAGAAGAACCCGTTGTCGCGTACCCAGTGGCTCAGGAAGAACGTCGGCTGGCTCGAGTCCATGATCTGCCCGACGTGAGCGCCCGCATCGGCGAGGCCCATCACGATGGAGTCGTGGCTGAGCATCCGCTCGATCGCATCGAAGTCCTGATTCAGCACCGGCAGGCTCAGCATCACGGTTCCCTCGGAGCGATCGGTCGCATCCAGGAACAGTTCCACCGGCGACACCCCGGCTGCCGCCGCCTGTGCTTCGAGCGTGCCGTCGGGCCCGATCCGGTAGTTCGGGTTGACCGCATCGAGCAGGTACAGCCGGCTCAGGTCGACGAGGGAGTTCGCCATGCCCGTCGAGTTCTTGTCCGACGAGTTGGCCTCCGCCACCAGGGCCGCACGGGTCGCAGGATCGCGGATCGTTTCGAGGCGGCCGGCCACGTCCAGACTGCGCAGCGATCGCCACGTCTCGCCCGCACGATCCCATGGTGTGCGGTGCTGGATTCCGAGCACGACGCCGATGGCACGGCAGGTGGTCTGCGGTCGCAGGTTCGCGCCGGCGGCGTTCTGCTCGCTGACGTAGCCGAGCACCAGATCGCTCATCTCGGGCTTGCGAGCCGAATACACCAAGCCGAAGGTGCTGGGCCGGCCGCTGCGCCGTGTGATCTCGCCGAGCACCTCGATCTCGTGACGGCCTCCGGCGAAGTCAGGTCCGGCAGCCTCGAAGCGAGGCGCCGACTCGAAGACGCCCCGGCCGTGGCGGCCCAGGACGTCGCCGAAGGCGTACAGCTCGTCGTCATCGGCGAACGTGCCCGGGATCGGGCGACCGTCGGGCGTGCGGTGGAGCAGGGTGCGAGAGGTCGAGAAGCCCAGCGCGCCGGACCCCATCGCCTCGTCCACCAGCTCGCACATCGCTGCGACCTGAGACTGCGAGGCAGGACGCTCGTCGAGGCTGTCGGGACCCATCGTGTGCCAGCGCACTGCCACATGGCCGACCATGCCGCCGACGTTGAGGCCCTTGGGCATCCCGTCAAGGAAGGCCAGATACTCGCCGTAGGAGCGCCAGTCCCACGGAAGGCCCTGCATCATCGACTGCTTCGGGATGTCCTCGACCGACTCCATGACCTCGGCGATGTAGGTGATGTCCTCGGTCTTCACCGGAGCGAATGTGACCCCGCAGTTGCCCATCACCACCGAGGTCACACCGTGCCAGCACGAGCTCGAGCCGATGGGGTCCCAGGCGAGCTGCGCGTCGAGGTGGGTGTGGATGTCGACGAATCCGGGCGTGACGACCTTGCCGGCGGCGTCGATCTCCGTGCGACCTGGCGTCTCCACCGTGCCGACCTCGGTGATCCTCTCCCCGTCGATGGCAACGTCGGCGACCTTGGCATCGCTGCCGGTGCCGTCGACCACCAAGCCGCCTCGAATGACTGTGTCGTGGGACATCGCGCGCTCCCGTTCGTGTGAGGTTCCCGACTCGTGAGCTTATGCCCGCGGCGGGTCGGCCTGCCGTGTCTCCGCGCCTCGCTGCTGGCTTCGGTACTCTCGAATGGATGCCGACTCCCCAGAGGGCTGTGACTGGAAGGGCGACCGCCGTGCACCAATTCGACTCCCGCCGAGACGCTGAGCCGCAACGCCGCACTGCACGCTGGCGCGCACTTGCAGCGGCGCTGGCCGCTGCGATGCTGGTCAGCGCCTGCGGCCTGCTGAGCGACGACGACACCGACGCGACCACAACCACCGTCGCTGACGACGCGATGATGTCGGACGCCGACGAAGAGCCCACCACGGTCGTGACGGCCGCGCCGACCACGACTGCTGCCGGCGATGCCATGTCCGAGGACGAGGACGGGCCCGACGTGACGCTGGAATCGAAGCTCTCGACCGCCGGTTTGGGGCCCGTGCAGATCGGGCACTCGCTCGAAGACGCCCGCACCGCTGCTGGAGCACTGCTGATCGCCGTGCCCGGCGGCAGCGACGCGTGCCGCTATTACACAGTTCAGAACGGCCCCGAGGGCGTCCGGTTCTTGGCCGTCAACGCCGAGATTGTCCGGGTCGACATCGAATCCGGTCCGATCACGACGATCTCGGGCTACGGCATCGGCTCTACCCGGAGCGAGATCATCGAGGCCTTCGGCGACAGGATCGAGGACGGCCCCGGGCTCTCGGCGATCCAGTACGTGCCGGTCGACGCCCCAGACATCGACAAGCGGGTGGTGTGGGAAGTGGACGAGGCCGGCGCGGTGATCTCGCTGCGAGCCGGACGGCTCCCCCACATCGAGCCCCGGGTGGCCTGCACCGGCTGATCGCAACAGGTCACAACAAGCTGACCGGGTCTGTTCCGGCCCAGGCTGGCCGGTTCACGGCTCAACTGCTGACGGCGTCGCCCAGGTTCTTGACCACGTCGATCCACAGCTGGGTGGTGAGCGCCAGCGAGTCGACGTCGACGCGCTCGTCGTTGCCGTGGAACCGAAGCATGAAGTCGTCGGAGTTGACCCGGTTGCTGAACAGGCCCGCCCCGTAGGCCACTGTGCCCTTCTGGCGGAAGAAGCGGGAATCGGTGGCACCGACGATGAGCTGGGGGATCACCGGCGCACCCGGATGAGCTTTGGCCATCAGCTCGCTCAGCAGCTGCCACATCGGCGTGTTCGTCGGCGAGAAGCTGGCGGGATCGTCGTGAAGGTGCTCGATCTCCACCTCGTCGAACATCTCGCCGAGCGCTGCCTGCAGGTGCTCGTTCACGGCGACGGGGTCGCCGGGCGCCGTGCGGATGTCGACCTCGATCTCGACCTTGTCGGGGATGATGTTGGTCTTGTTGCCGCCGCCCACGACATTCGGGCTGAACGTCGTGTGGCTGCACGCGTGCAGGTGGCGCGCCAGACCCAGTGAGTCGATGCCTGCGACAGCGTCGAAGACCCGGCCCGGGTCGAGCAGCGCTTCGCGGGTCTCGTCGTCGACCGTGAGCGTCGAAACATGGTGCTGCCACATCTCGGTGAGCTGCGGCGCCGGTCGGTACTCGGCGATGCGACGCACGATCTCGGCCGCCTTGACGAGGGCGTTGTCGGTGCCGAACGGCATGGAGCCATGACCCGGAGTGCCGCGCACAGTGAGCCGACGCCAGCCGATGCCCTTCTCGCCCGCCGCCAGCGTGATCTTGGTGCCTTGGGGCGTGTGGTTCGGCATGCCGCCGAACTCTGTCAGCACGTAGTCGCACTCGATGGCGTCCCAGTTGTGCTCGGCCATCCATTTGGCGCCGTAGGTGCCGCCGGCCTCCTCGTCGGCGACGCCGAAGTAGATGACGTCGCCCTTCGGCCGGTAGCCGCTGCGCACGATGTGGCGGAACGCCACCGCCATCGACGAGGTCAGGTTGAGCATGTCGACCGCCCCGCGTCCCCACACCTCGCCGTCCACCAGCTCGCCGCCGAACGGGTCTCTGCTCCAGCCGTCGGCGTTCACCGGCACCACGTCGGTGTGGCCCATCAGGCACAGCTTGGGCGCCGATGGATCGGTTCCCGAGATGCGGGCCACCAGTGATCGGCGTCCAGGCGCCGACTCGAAGCTGCCCATGTCGACGCCGGGGCCTTCCAGATACGTCTCGAGCAGATCGCTGTTGCGAACCTCCTCGCCCGATTCGACGGTCCCGTCGTTGACGCAGGCATTGCGAATCATCTGCTGCAACAACTCGATGGTCTCGTTGGTCAGCGCCGGACTGGTGTGGTCGAGATCGCCCATATGGCGATGTTACGACTGCGCACGCACCACACCCCGCCGCGCACGACACATCACGGTGAGGTTCCGCAGACGCAAGTACCGTGGCAGCCGATGGACACGCCTGCCGATGCCGATCTTGCCGAATTCCGTGCCGAAGCGTCGCAGTTCCTCAGCGATGCGGTTCACGACGGCACGGCGTGCCCGGCGTACGGCGCAATCCTGGTGCCCGCGCTGCACGATCAGGCCCGCGTCTGGCAGCGCTGCTGCTACGACCACGGCTGGGCCGGGCTGCATTGGCCGACCGAGCACGGCGGTCGCGGGCTGACGCGGGCACACACCGGCGTGTGGATGGAGGAGTGCGAACGCGCAGGCGTTGCCCCCTACCTGAACCTGCAGGGGATCGTGCTGGCCGGCGAGGCCATCATGCGCAGCGGCACGCAACGCCAGCGTGAGCAGTTCCTGCGACCGATCCTGACCGGCGAGGTGCTGTGGTGCCAGCTGTTCAGCGAGCCCGGCAACGGCTCGGACTTGGGCGGGCTCACCTCGGCTGCGGTTCCCGACGGCAGTCACTATGTGCTGAACGGCCAGAAGGTGTGGTCGTCGAACGCCCAGTTCGCCGAGTACGGCATCCTCATGGCCCGCACCGAGCCCGATGCCCCCAAACACCGCGGCATTAGCTTCTTCCTGCTCGACATGACGCTGCCGGGCATCGAGGTGCGTCCCATCCGCCAGATGACCGGCGACAGCGAGTTCTGCGAGGTCTTCTTCGACGACGTCGCCATGGGGGCCGACGCACTGCTCGGCGAGCGCGGCGGCGGCTGGGGCGTCGCCATGGCGGTGCTGGAAGACGAGCGGGGCGGCGCCGGCTCGTCCGGGGTCATCGGCCTCCGCAAACGCCTCACCAAGATGATCGATGCGGCAGGAGATGCGGGACCGCTGGGCCGGCAGTCGCTCGCTGAACTGCACGCCCGGGGAAACGCGCTGGCGGCGCTGATGGAGCTGCACGGCGCTGATCCGCTCATGGCGCCAGTGGCCAAGCTGGCGAACAGCGAACTCGGCTACGACGAGGTCGCCACCGGCGCCAGCCTGCGCGGCGCCGAGGCCATGCTGGCTTCGGACGAGACCGAGGCATTCCTGTACGCGCCGGGCATGCGCATCGCCGGAGGCACCAGCGAGATCCAGCGCAACATCATCGGCGAGCGGGTGCTCGGCCTGCCTCGCGAACCCTCGCCCTGAAGAAGGAGTCCCCACATGACTGTGAAGTTCTGCTGGTTCAACCTGATGCCGTGGCCCGATCTGCCCGACGACTTCAAGACCGAGCACCGGTCGGTCTGGGTCGACATCGACGGCTCGCTGTTCGACCCCGAACGCGCCAACGGCGTCTACCACGAGTACATGGACCAGCTCGAGTTCGCCGACGAGCTCGGCTTCGACGGCATCGGCGTCAACGAGCATCACCAGAACGGCTACGGCATCATGCCGAGCCCCAACATCATCGCTGCTGGCCTGGCCCGGCGGACCTCGCAGGCCGCGATCTGCGTGATCGGCAACTCGATCGCCCTGTACAACCCGCCGCACCGGGTGGCCGAGGAGTTCGCCATGCTCGACTGCATCAGCGGCGGCCGGCTGGTGGCGGGCTTCCCGGTGGGCACGCCGATGGACACCAACTTCACCTACGGGCAGATCCCCGCGCTGACCCGCGAGAAGTACTACGAGGCCCACGACCTGATCATGGAGGCGTGGACCAACCCCGAGGTGTTCGCCTTCGACGGCAAGTACACGCAGCTGCGCTACGTGAACTGCTGGCCCAAGCCCATCCAGCAGCCCCATCCGCCGATCTACATCCCCGGCGGCGGCTCGATCGAGACGTGGGACTTCTGCTTGGAGAACGACTACAACTACTCCTACCTCAGCTTCAACGGCTACCTCGCAGGCCAGACGCTGATGGACGGGTACTGGAACCGTGTCGGCGAGCTCGACAAGTCCATGACGCCGGGGCGTGCGGGGTTCGCGCAGATCATCTGCACGGCGGCCACCGACGCCGAGGCCGAGGAGCTGTACAGCGAGCACATGCTGTATTTCTTCAACCGCTGCCTGCATGTGTTCCCCGGCTTCGCCGACCCGCCGGGCTACCGGACGGTCAAGACCATCCAGGCGGGCAAGCTCGACCAGTTCCGCAAGGAGAATCAGGCGCTGTTCAAGCGGCTCACTTGGAAAGACCTTGTGGAGGGCGGCTACGTCATTGCGGGCTCGCCCGACACCGTGCGCGAGCGCATGGAGGACATGATCAAGCGGCTGCGGTTGGGCACGGTGTTCTGCCTGCTGCACATGGGCAACATGCCCGACCACAAGACCCGCTACTCGAGCCAGCTCTTCGCCGAGAAGGTGATGCCGGGCCTGCGGGGCATCTGGGGCGACGAGTTCGCCGACGCGGACGACTGGTGGTGCAAGCCGATGGATGACCGGGTGCGTCCCGAGGACACCATGGCCGACGCCCGCCGCTACCCCGAGGCGCCCAAGGGTCCGGTGGCATGAGCGCCGCCGATACGGCGCTTGCGCCGGCCTTCGAGGAGGTCATCATCACGACGCGGCGGGGCGTGACGGCGCCAGTGCGGGTCTACGAGCCGGCGGGCGGCGCTTCGGCCGGCACTGCGACGGTGCTGGCGCTGCACGGCGCAGGCGGCTGGCTGGGCGACGAACCAGTACTCGCAGGCCTGGCCGACGCCGGGCTGCGCGTGGTGGCACCGGTGTGGCCTGCGTGGAGCGAGCACACCGACGAGGATCGCCTGTCGGACATGGCTGATTTCGCGCTGCACGGCTGGGACGTGGCAACCGAGATGGGCCTGCTGCGCGACGACGGCGCTGGCGGGCTGCACCTGATGGGTCACTCGATGGGCGGCATGATCGCCGCGGAGATGGCGGCGCTGGCGCCCCAGTCGGTGGCTCGCATGGCCCTGCTGTGCCCCGCGGGGATGTGGCTGGGCGACCATCCGATTCCCGACATCTTCGCGATGCTCCCTTACCAGCTCGCCGAGGTGCTGTTCGCCGATCCCGACGTCGGCGAGGAAATGCTGACCGGCGGTGCCGACTTCTCCGACAACGAGACGCTGACGCGTTTCATGGTGGCGCGAGCCCGCCAGCAGGGCATGGCCGGCAAGATCCTGTTCCCGATCCCCAACCGGCGCTTCTCCGAGCGGGCCTACCGGGTGACGGTGCCCACGCTGCTGGTGTGGGGCCGCCAAGACCGGCTGATCCCGCCCGCCTATGCCGAGGCTTGGCAGGCGGCTCTGCCCGACGCAACAGTCGAGCTGGTCGACGGCGCCGGCCACATGCTCCCCTACGAGCAGTCAGCAGCCGTCGTCGACGCCGTCACGTCCCATTTGCACGGCTGAACACCGAGCCTCAGCAGATGTGAACTAATCCTCGATCCAGGGATCAAGCACATCCAGGCCGTCGAAGCGGCTGAAGTCGCTGGTGTTGCGTGTGACGACGGTCATCGAATGCGCCATCGCGGTCGCCGCGATCAAGGCATCACTCACTGGCGCAGGGTCGGGAACGTGCAGTTGTGCTGCGACCCTCGCCACCTCAATGTCCACCGGGAGCGTGCGGCCCTCGAACGCAACCCGCACATCGTCCTCCAGCCATCGCCGCAGGATCACGCCTGACGGCTCGTCGCGCCGCTCGACGAGTTGCACACCGATCTCCAGCTCCATGAACGTCACCACGGAGATGTACGTGAGCGCTGGCTCGACCTGCGACGCCCACTGGATGACGCGCTGGTCAGCTCGTCCGGACGCAGCGCGGCGGATCTCCGACACCACGTTGGCGTCAAGCACGTACATCAGTCGAGTTCAGCCGGCTGAGCGAGCTCAGTCCGGTCGGGCAGCCGAAGGTCGATGTCGCCGGCGCCAAGCGTCGTGCCCAGCAAGTCGACCAGCGACCGGCCGCCGACGACGAGCAACCGGTAGTCCTCGTAGGTCACCAGCACATGGGTCGGCCGACCGCGGTTGGTGACGAATACCGGCCCGCGGTGCGCGGCAGACTTGGCCTCACCGGTCGCCTGATTGAATTCCCGGCTCGTCATCTGCCGCCCGACCGCATACGAACTGCTCATAAGTAGCAATATTACTACATTTCTGCCGGGGTGAGTTGTGCTGCCAGGAAGACAGCGGCTTCGGCGAGGGCTTGATCGGCCTCGGGCAGGTCGTGGTAGTGCCACGTGTGCCACATGTGCTCCCAGAGGCCGAGCTTGATCTCGACGCCCGCGGCCACGGCCTTGCGCTGGAACTCGCGGGCTTGGGCCGCAAGCGGCTCATCGGCCCCTGCATGAACGAGCACAGGCGGCAATCCGCTGAGGTCGGCGCGTAGCGGTGACAGACGAGGATCAGCAGGGTCGGCGTCGCCGACGTAGTAATCGATGAGGCGGCGTCCCTCGTCGTCGGTGTGCGGGTTGCCGGGGACAGAAACGAGGTCCAGCAGAGGGCTGAACAGAGTGATCGCGAAGGGCTGCAGATCCTGATGGGTGGCAGTCACCGCAGCGCTGAGCACGAGTGCGCCGCCGGCAGAATCGCCGGCAAGCGCCACCGGTGTGTCTCCGGCGGCGAACGCGAGGTACACGGCCAGGACATCGTCGAGTGCAGCAGGGAACGGGTGCTCGGGCGGCTGTCGATAGTCCACCGAGACCACTCGCAGACCGCTGGCCCCAAGGCGTGCGGTAATCGGGATCGCCACTGCTGCGCTTCCCAGCACGTATCCGCCGCCGTGCGCATAGACGACAGTGGGAACGTCGGCGGCTGATGCTGGACGAGCCGCCGTCGCCGATTCGGAAGCGCTCGGTGGTCCGACCGTCGTGGGCGGGCCGGCCACTCGGCATGCGACGCCACCGATGACCTCTCGACGGTGAGGCACCGCAGGGTCGTCGTCTTCGCCCCACAGTGCATTCGTTGCTGCTCGCCAGTCGGCGACCGCAGCATGGTCCGCGGGGTCGGGCATCTCAATCGGTACCGACGGCTTGCGTCGGGCCTGGTAAGCGATGGCTTCGGGGGACAACTCGTGCCAGCGGATGAACGGCATAACGCTTCGGTCGCGGCTCACGACGACTCCGTCAGATTTCGTGCGCAGCCGCGATGCTGCGACACCGGGCTAGATCTCGTGTTCATGCTCCGTGACCGAGGCCACTGCTTGCGGGCTGTAGGCCATCGGCAGCAGCTCGCAATTCAGCCAGGCCTGGCGCTGGTCGAGATCGTGGCCGCTGTTGCGCACGCCCGACACGCCATGTGGGACCACCCAGCCGGAGTTGTCCCAGTCGCCGAGGTCGAATGCGTAGCGGGCAACCGAGCCGTGGATGGCCCGCTCGCCCATCTCGGGTGCGGTGCCGCCCTGGCGGACCGTGTCGCCGTCACCGGCGCAGCCGTCCACCGGCGGGTGCAGATCTCGCGCTGCGGCGAGCGTTGACGCGAGCGGGTGCGGTGAGGCCATGCGATGCACTTTCCCCCATGTCCACTCCTGCGGGTCGTCACCGAGCCGCTGGGTCAGCTCGGCGGCGGTCTCGTCGACGCAGGCGCTGGCAGCCATGCGCCGGCCGATGGGATTGTCGAGCCCTGGGACCACGTCGAGGTTGCGCTCACAGAGCATGCGCGTCGCGGCGCCCGCCGCCATCCGGCTGGCTTCTGCCGCAGGCGGCCATCCTGCCGCGCCCAGTTGGGCGCCGGCGATGCCCAGGCGTTCGATGATGGCCTCGATGAGCCGCCGCTTGACGACTGCGTAGATCGTCGCCGGGGCCGAATCGGCCGTCACGCGCTGATCCCATTCAGCCAGCATGTCGAGCAGCGTGTGCGAGAGCTCGTGGCCGCATTCGACCGCGTACTCGGTGATCAGGCCCAGCACGCTGGGTGCGACGAGGGACGTCACATCGCCGTGGACCGCGCTCATGTCGGCCACCGTGGCGCCCGTCATCGGCACCAGCAGCTCGCAGATGCGGTCGTGGCGGCTCGGGCCGGCGAAGTCGAGCGATATGTACGGGCCGCTGTCGGCGGTGCGATTGTTGGCCGTCACGAGGAAGCCGCGTTCGGGGTCAGTCCACTCCGGCAGGTCTTCGAACGGCACCGGCGCCAGGCCGTCCCACGCGAACTCATCGGTTCCCGGCAGCGGCGTCCAACGGCTCGCCGGCTGGCGCTCGACCACACGCCCTCGGATCTTGAACGCAATCGAGCCGGCCCGGTCGGCCGCCAGCAGATTGTTGACCGGCAGCACCCACGGCCGCACCGCCTCGACCAGCTCGGTCGTCGAGCCTGCAACAAGCATCGGCCACAGGGCATCCAGCGTCGTGTCCGCGCCGAACATGCCGGTCCACTGCATCGACAGCGCAACGCCGTCGGCAGGATCGCCGAGCACTGCTGGGCCCCTCGGTGTGGAACCGCACAGCACCTCGACAGTGCCTTCCCCGCGAATGTCCAGCGTCTCGTATCGCCACTGCACCGGTGTCCCGTCGGCGAGCCGGAAGTCTGGGCCGTCGACTCCGCCTGCGAAGCGCTCCACGAACACGTCGGTGTCGTCGCACATGCCGTGCGTGATGCCCCACGCCACCTCGGCGTTGTGGCCGAAGTGGGGGAAACCGGGCACGCCGGGGAAGCCCATGCCGATCGCGTCGAACTCACCGCAGCGCAGGTGGCACTGGTGGTACACGTTCGGGAACTCGATGCCCCGGTGCGGGTCGCCGGCCAGCAGCGGCTTGCCGCTGGCAGTGCGCTCCCCGCTGAGCGCCCATGAGTTGGACGCTCCGTCGGAGTCCATCGCCGCCGCCAGCGCCGCCATGTCGGCCGCGGATGCATCGAGCACCGCCGCCGCGTCGACCAGCAGATCGGGGCCGGGCCCGTCTCCCGGCACCATCGCGGCATCGGCCTCGATGTCGCCGACCGTGGCCATCACGGCTTCGGGGCCGGCTTGGGCCATGATCCGCCCCCGCCACAGCTTGCGGGTGAGCGTGCCCATGAAGAGGTGGCGCAGCTTGTAGACAGCCACGCAGTGCCACGGCGCCCAGGGCTCAGGCGGGGCCGGATGATGCTCGAACTCGGCCGGCAAAGCGTCGCCATGTGTGGCGAGCCAGCGGTTCACACCGCGCGCATAGGCCTCGCACATCGCCTGGGTGCGCCCATCCAGCGCCGCGTAGTCGGCCTGGGAAATCGCCGCGAGCCCGAGCCGGCGGAAAAAGGCGTCCTCCCGGGCGCCGGCCATCCCGACGACCTCGGCCCAGCGCCCCAGCGCCCGGCGCCGGTCCCACTCCATCTGCCAGATCCGGTCGTCGGCCGCCACCCATCCCTGCGCCGCGAACGCAGATTCGGCCGACGGCACCTCGACATGGGCGATGCCCCACCGGTCACGCCGGACCGTCACGCCCAGCACGCCGGTCTCCTCGCCACCGCCGGATCCGTCACGTTCAGCCATGACGGTCACGGTAGCGGCGCGCCTGCGAATCAGCGGAGAGATCGATGCGACCTCCCCGGGCGTCGCTGCGACATGAATTCGGCCGCATCACGATCCGGCTGCGCACGGGCGATGCCGGACCCTGCCTGCACATCGCGCCGAGCGGCACACGCGTCGAATTGAGCAGGCAAGCACCGCCGGGCTGGCCGGTCGGCGCAGTGCTGCGTCAGATCGCGTCGGCGAGAGCGCCCGCTAGCTCAGGATGGCTGAACTCGAAGCCGTCCTCGGTGAGAGCGTCGGGCATGACCCGCGTCGAGTCGAGCAGCAGCGCTTGGCCCATCTCGCCGAGCGCTGCACGGATCGCAAGCCGGGGCGCCGGCATGAACGACGGGCGCCGCAGCGCTGCGCTCAGCGCACGCTGGAAGTCACGCTGACGCACCGGGTTGGGGGCCGTCAGGTTGAACGCCCCGCTGGCGTCGCTGTCGATGAGATGCCGAATAGCTCGCACTTCGTCGTCGAGGCTGATCCAACTCCACCATTGACGGCCGGATCCGAGCCGACCACCGGCACCGAGCCGCGTGATCTTCGCCATCCGCTCGATGGCATCGGCACCGGGGCCCACGACGAGACCGGTGCGGATGCGCACCAGCCGCACACCTGCATCGGGAATCGGCACCGCTGCACGCTCCCAGCGCATGCACACGTCGGCCAGGAAGCCGTCGCCTGGCAGCGACCGCTCGGTCAGCTCCTCGTCGCCACGGTTGCTGTAGAAGCCGATAGCCGAGCCGCAGACGAACACCGATGGCTTGGCCTCAAGCTCTCGGACCACCCCTGCAAGCAGCCGGGTGGAGTCGACGCGGCTCGACATGATCGCCGCCTTGCGCGCAGCGGTCCAACGCCCCCCGATGCTCTCGCCCGCCAGGTGGACGATGGCGTCGAGCCCCTCGAGCGCAGATGCGTCGATCGTCCTCACAGCCGCGTCCCACGCAATGGTCCGGGCGCTCGCAGTGTCGGGATCCTCGTCACCAGCCGGAGGGTCCGCTCGCCGGGACACACCCAAGACCTCATGACCGTCAGCGCGCAGGCTCGCAGCGAGCGCTCCACCGATCAGACCTCGAATGCCGGTGATCGCGACTCGCATGCGGTCCATGGCTTCCATGATGTCGCGCCCGGACCTCCCCGCATGGACGCGGGGTTCGCCGCTCGGCCTAACGGCCCAGGGCTTATCGCTCGGCCTAACGGCCGACGAAATTGCCGGGGCGGCGTTCGCTGACGGCCTTCATGCCTTCGCGGGCGTCTTCGGTGCCCGAGAGGCGCAATTGCTCGGCGGCTTCGCGCTGGGTGACCTCGCGCACCCTGTCGCCGAGGCCCAGCCGCAGCGTGGCCTTGATGGCCCGCACTGCCAGCGGCGCGTTCGTCGCGATCTCACGTGCCACCTCGATGGCGCGGTCGCGCACCTGATCGGCGGGCACGCACTCGTCGGCCAAGCCCAGCTCCACCGCTTCGTCGCCCTTGTAACGCTTGGCCCCCAGCAGCACCTTCGCGGCGCGCTCGGGGCCCAGCAGCAGCGGCATGGTCACGCTCATGCCGAAGCCCTGGTGGATGCCCAGCGAGGCGAAGTTGGCACAGAACCGAGCCTCGGGGCACGTGATGCGGATGTCGGGCACCATCGCCAGGCCCAGCCCGCCGCCGATGGCGGGGCCATGAATCGCCCCGACGATGGGCAGGGTCACGTCGAAGAGCCGGCCCGACCCCTGGTAGAGCTGCAGCGTGGCGCTGCCGCCGACCTTCTCTTCGGCACCGCCGCCGACACCGTCGCCGCCCAGGTCGGCGCCGGCACAGAACGAGCGACCCTCGGCGGCCAGCACGGCGCAGCCGATGCTCATGTCCTCTTCCAACTCGACCATCGCGTCGGCGATGTCGTGCACTTGGCGGTAGCTCAGAAAGTTGTGCGGCGGACGATCCATGATCACCAGCCCGACACGCCCGTCCCGCTCGATTCTCAGTCCGTCTGCCATTGCCTCGTCTCCGATCACCCGGTCTGCTGACCCGGTCTCTGCTCGCTCGGCGGCTCACGCTAGTGGTCGCCGAACTAGCGTGACCTCCCGAACGCGGCAGCCGGAGACTCCGGGAACTCCACGGCCGCCGTGCACACGAGGCTGAGCCGAATGGCCAAGCCGTGGCCCGAGCGGCCCGTGAGCCCAACCACATAAGAATGGCGAACAAGAGCGGGAAATACGGGAGCAGCCGTGACTCAAACCGACACAACTACCGAGACCGCAGCGCATGTGCGCACGGCGTCCATCGACTGGGACGATCTGCTGGCGCGACTGCAGGCCGTCCTTCGTATCCGTACGACCCCCATCGGCATGAAGCTCTTCGAGACCGTCGAGGCGATGAACGAAGTGCCCCGGGTGCGCCGGCCCAGAGACATCCACACCACCGATCAGATCGTGGGCATGGCCAGCCGGCTGAATTGGACCGTCGGCGTCACGATGGACGACCTGGTCGGCGCCCAGTGCGGCGCCGTCATCGGGCTGCACCCCCAAGACGACAAGTGGCTGTCAGGCGACCGCATGGCCGGGGTGTGGTACGAGACCCTCGAAGACGCCTCTGCGCACCAGCACGCCATGGACTTCGTGCCCTACGGCACCTATGAGGCGATGGTGGTGTCGCCGCTGTCGTCGAAACGGCTGGACCCGCCCGACGTCTGCATGATCTACGCCACCCCGGCGCAGATGATCATCTTCATCAACGGCTTGCAGTGGCGGGAGTACAAGAAACTGGAGTGGGGCTGCGTCGGCGAATCGGCCTGCGCCGACTCGTGGGGCCGGGCACTGCGCACCGGCGAGCCCAGCGTGTCGCTGCCCTGCTTCGCCGAGCGGCGCTACGGCGGCGTCATGGAAGACGAGCTGCTGATTGCGCTGACGCCCGAGGATCTGGTTGTAGCCGTCGAGGGCATGGAGGCGCTGGCACGGAACGGCCTGCGTTACCCGATCCCGCCATACGGCATCCAGACCGACGCCCGCGCCGGCCTCGGCGCCAGCTACGACTGAGCACGCCGATCAATCAACCTGATCAAGCGCCCAACAAGCGCAGAACTGACACCGAATCAACACAGACAGGGGACAACGTGGCACTGCAACCGACCAAGGAAGGCTTCGACCTCGGCATCGTCACCAGCAACGGCGACGAGATGCTCGCGTTCTACCGCGACGTGCTGGGGCTGGAATTCGAGGCGACGCTCAACATGGAGCAGGTGGGCATCGCCCAGATGCACCGGCTGTGGGCAGACAAGAGCCTGCTCAAGCTGGTGGTGCCAGTGGCCGACGTGCCAACCGGGGCCACCGGCGGCATCACCGGTGCCACCGGGCTGCGCTATTTCACCTTCAACGTCGGCAACTTCGAGGAAGTCATGACCGCCTGCGAGGACGCCGGGGCCAACATCATCTGGCGACGGCTCGAAGCACGGCCTGGCGTGGTGGTCGGCATGGTCGAAGATCCCGACGGCAACTGGGTGGAGTTCATCGACAACCCGGCCTGAACGTCGGCAGTCGCGCATCGACGGCGCACCGGCGCGCCTGAGCGCGAGGCAGTGCGTCTTAGGATCGCTGGCACAACGGCATGGGGGGCGTTGAGCAGTGCCTGGACCTCAGCGCAAGACGATCAACCAACTGCTGGACGAAGCGCGTTCGGGCTTGGAGCGAGTCGCTCCCGCTGAGCTCGCCGAGCTGATGGGCTCCGGAAGCGGCGACGGCGAATCGCAACTGCGCGTCATCGACATCCGGCCGCGCGACGATCGGGAGAGAACCGGCGTCATCGAGGGTTCTGAGCACATCGGGCAGCTGGTGCTGGAGTGGCGCCTCGATCCCGACTCGGGCGCTTCGGAGGGGACTGCGGCGGATCTCGACGACCATCTGGTCATCGTCTGCAACCAGGGTTACAGCTCGAGCCTTGCCGCAGCCCAGCTGCAGCGGCTGGGCTTCGCACGGGCCACCGATCTCGACGGCGGCATCGAAGGCTGGATCGGGCACGGATTGCCCGTGGTAGCGCCGCCGGATGCCGGCGGCGG
>JAJDZE010000069.1 GCA_022824805.1 Acidimicrobiia bacterium
GCCGTACATCTCCCCCAGATGCGCCTGGATGTCGCGAACGGTCATGCCCCGCGCGTACAAAGCGACGATCTTGTCGTCGAACCCCTCGAAACGAGTGCGGCCCTTGGGCACGATCCGCGGCTCGAAATCGCCGTTGCGGTCACGAGGAACGTCCAGATCCACGCTGCCCACCCCGGTGCGCACACGCTTGGGGGTGCTGCCGTTGCGCGAGTTCCCCGAACCCGCGCCGGCGGGATCGCCCTTCTCATAGCCCAGATGACAGGTCAGCTCCTCCCCCAGCGCCCGCTCGAGCACCGCCTTGGCCGGCTGCCCCAACAACCACTGACCAACCCTCCACGATTTGGGGGGAAGCCCATCAGCGTGCTCCAACAGGGCGTCGAGCGTGTCGCTGTCCACCAGCGACACAGCATCCGCCGATCGGTCCTGCCGTGTGTCCTCAGTCAATGCGGCCCTCTCCGCCGCTCCGGAATCCATCACGAAGCAACTGTCTCAGACCACCCCCCTTACACAGAGGAAATAACAGTCCCCGCCGAGATCGCCGACGTACGCGACCGGACCGCCGCCGCCGCTGCTGCCGCGCCAGCAGTGCTGACCCGCGAGATCCCCGTCGTGCAACAGCAGACAGATCGACGCTGGACCGGTCCCGCTGCGGTACCGGAAGCGACACTGCTGCAGATCGACGAACTCCAAGCCAAAGTCAACGACCTGACCGCCCGAGCCGAGAAACTCCCCGCACCCGCCGTCGCCGCCGACACTGGCAACGACACGCCCGTGCGCACACAGACCGTGTTCGCCAACCCCCTCCCCGCCGCACCGCTGGCACCCCCATGGACCCCGCCGTCGCCGTTGTGGGCGCCCAATGTGAACCCCAAGGCGGGGCGACGCTGGGAACCACGCGACGGCACCCCCCACCGCGCCGCCGTCATTCACAGCACCCAGAGCAGCGCCCAGTCAGGGTTCGGCCACTACGAGCAATGGGCACGCACCCAAACCAAGAAATGGTCCGGTTACCGCTGGGTCATCTCACTGGACCGGCCCCCCGGTGCTGTTCGCGCCGTGGCCCGAATGGAAGATGAACGGCGCCGGCCCGTGGAACCGCTGCATCCAAATCAGCGTCATCATGCGCGCCGAAGAGTTCGACGACCTCCCCGTCACCGACGCCCAGAAACTCATCGACGACACCCTCCAAGTGTTACGGCACCACAACTGCCGCGGACGCGCCACATGGCGCAACCTGCCCGTCTCCGACGACAACCCCCTCATCTCCATGAAAGGCCGACAGACCGAACTCCCCCCGGTCGGCACATGGGTCACCCACGACTGGCTCTGGTCCGACCGCAACGGCGACGGCACCATCACCAAAGGCGACGACTGCAAGAGCGATCCCGGCAAAGCACTCATCGACGCCCTCGAAGCCGCCGAAACCGACTACGCCCAAGCCGCCTGACCTGCTAGGCAGCGCCCCCGCCGCCGACACGCCGCCCGACACGCGCTTGACACGAGTCGCACGACACGCGAGAGTCGCGCCCGTCGAACACCACCACGGCCCTCTCCGGGCCGTGCGGGCCGCTTGGGCGGCATATCAGTTGCATGGGTCCCTCCCTGCGGTCCGCGCGGTGGTGTTCGACGCACACATTCGCTGATTCCGCTGGGAGGGACCCTCCATGTCAAAACGACCCCTAGCCGCGCTGTGCGCGCTGCTCGCACTCATGGCCGTGCTCGTCGCCGTGCCGCTCGCCACCACCGAGACAGCCGAGGCACACACCAAGACCGTCAAGCGCTGCTCCTATGACCCGTTCGCCGGTTCGCAGTGCTGGTACGAGAAGGTCGCGCACACGCACCGGACCATTCCCGACAACCCGCCGCCGGACACGTCGCCCAAGCCGAAAAAATGCCCGACGGGCACCACGGGCACCCCGCCGAACTGTTTGCCGGATCCGCCCGACAACACCAACCATGTGCCGGTGACCACCACCACAGCGCCGCCGCCCCAATGCGCTGACGGCTACAGCGGCACCCCGCCCAACTGCGTCAAGGACACGACCGAAGACGAAGGCTCAGGCTCGGACAGCGATGGCTCGCCCAAGACGTGCCCTGCGGGCCAGCACTCAAACGGAGGGGCAGGCAAGAACTGCCATGCCAACCACGACTACAGCAACATCCCTTGCGGTACCGGAACGTGGTCGCCGGGGCACGGCCATTCCTCAGTCAGCCGGCCGGCGTGCAAGAACGACAACGGCGGCGACAGCACCGACGACGACGGGGACAGCGGCTCAGGCTCGGGAACCGGCGGCACTACGACTACCACCACGAGCACCGACCCCTGCAAGACATGGGCTAGCAACACGCGCAACGCGCTTCAGACGGCCAACCCTGACGGCACCTACAACATCAGCCCTGCCCCGTCGGGATGCGGAATCACGACTCAGGAATTGATGGGCAAAGTACGAGTCGCAGGCGCCAATTTCACCCGTGAGATGGAGCAGATTTTCAAGGACTGGACAGAAGCCACGGAGGGAGTGGCCAGACTCAATGCGGAGGAACGCCGCAAGGCATGGACGGAATATCAGAAATCTTGGGACGCGTTGCCGGAGCCGGTGCGGGATGCCGCCATTGCAGCAGCCTGCTCGGCCATTATCCCCGCCACGAAGGGCAAAGCGCTGAGAAACGGGGCGCTGGCGGCGGCTTGCAGCGCTGCGCTCGGCGTTGACCTAACGATCCCGGACCTTCCAGACGACGACAGCGGCGGCGGTTCAGGCTCGTACGGCGGCGGCACCGACGACGAAAGTGACGACGACTCGGGCAGCGGGCACCCCGGAGGCACCGACGACGACAGCGGCTCAGGCTCGGGCGGCTCAGGCGGCAACGATCCTGACGACCTCGATGGCGACGGCGACTTCGACGATGACGACGTAGTCGAAGCGAGAAGGAGGATGGCCCGTGGCGAACTGGACCCTGATGAGTACATCAGGCTGCATGGACGCAACTGGTGCAGCAAGCCGGGGCACTGCGAATGAGCGCCGTGAACCGCTCCGCCGTCGCGGGCTACCCTGAGGCCATGACAGCGGACCGGCGGCACGTTCGGCCGTCTTGGAATTGGAAATGGACGGTCTGGTGTGGCGCGAGTGTCGTCGGCTCGGCAGTGGTGTCGAGTTACTTGGCTGGCATTGCGGCTTGGGCTGTCATGGTTGGCCCGCTGTGGTTGACAATTTTGTTGTACAGCGTCTGGCTAAACCGCGCGAAAAAGCAACGCTGAGGCTGCTAGAGGTTTTGTCGGGTTGAGTGTCTGACGTGCTGTCAGTGCGCTCGCTAGCGCTGTAGCGCGCGCTTCGGGGCAGGCTGCCCTAGAGAACTTGGAGGACCCTTCAGGGTCGGCTCAGGTCGGCTCTGAGGGGTCTGCGGCCCTTGGACGTGTTCTGATGCTTGTAACTATGTGTTTTCGGCTTTCGGGCTGCTGACCTGCGGGTTTCAGCAAACTGCTGGATCGCGGGAGCGGAGGGTTCTGTCGCCTCCGCCGCGGGCACCGCGGTCAGCGCTGCGTGAAGGCGAAGTTCTCCGACATGTTCTCGCGGGCGTGGGCCATGAAGCCTAGGTACTGCTTGATGTTGCCGTTGAAGTTGCCGTCCTGGCGGCGGTTCTCGGCACCTTCGAAGTTGTAGTAGCCGGGTGTGCAGTCGCGGTTGCGGGTGGTCTTGCCGCGGTTGGCGATGACCTGCTGCACCCACCATTCCTCGGCCTCGGGCAGGCAGTCCATCGACTGGCGGCCGCCTCGGCGGACAAAGTCGATGCACTCCGCGATGTGCTCGCCCTGGCTGTTGAGCACGTCGGTCAGGTTGAACGCGAAGAACGCCTGGTAGCCCCCCATGATGAACAGGTTGGGGTAGCCGGCGGTGTGGATGCCCAGCAGCGTGCGGATGCCGTCCGCGTACTTGTCGGTCAGCTCCAGGTCGTTCTCGCCGACGATGCGGTTGTAGATGCCGGTCTTTTGCACCTCGAACCCGGTGGCGTAGATCAGCAGGTCGAGTTCATACTGGGTGCCATCGAAGAGCGGACCCTGCTCGGTGATCTGGGTGATGCCCTGGCCCTGGGTGTCGACCAAGTGCACATTCGGCCGGTTGAACGTGGGCAAGTAGTCGTTGTGAAAGCAAGGCCGCTTGCACATGAGCATGTACCAGGGCTTGAGCGCCGCTGCCGTCGCCGGGTCGTCGACGACCTCGTCGATGCGCCGGTGGATGCGCATCATGGCGTCGATGTTGGCGTTCTCCTGGCGGCGGATCTTCTCCTCGCGTGACATCGCCGCGCGGCGCGCCTTGTGCTCCTCGCTGAGGCGAGGCCCGGCCATCGCCCGTTCGCGCCGACGCGCCTGCCAACCCGGCTTCAGCCTGGCCGCCCAGTCGGCGTCGGTCTCCCAGTCGTCGCGGATGTCGATCGATGACGGCGTCCGCTGGAAGACGTAGAGCTCCTTGGACATCTCGCCGAGCTGCGGGATGGCCTGCACTGCGGTCGCGCCGGTGCCGATGATGCCGACCCGTTTGTCTGAGAGGTTCTCGAGGTCGGCGCCGGTGTAGTCGTAGTCCCACCGAGACGTGTGGAAGGAGTGCCCGGCGAAGCGCTCCATGCCCTCGATGACGGCCAGCTTCGGCTTGGCAAGGGTGCCATTCGCACAGATGACGAACTGTGCGGTGATCTCATCGCCACGGTCGGTGCCGATGCGCCACACCTCGGCCTCGCCGTCCCAGACGGTCGAGGTCACCGTGGTCTGGAACATCGCCAGGTCATAGAGGTCGTACTTGCGGGCGATCAGCCGGCAGTACTCGTAGATCTCGTCGCCGGTGGCGTAGTGCCGCGACGGCACGTAGCCGGTCTCGTCCAGCAAGGGCAGGTAGTCGTACGAGACGACATCGCAGGCCACCCCTGGGTAGCGGTTCCAGTACCAGGTGCCTCCGACATCGGCGCCGCGCTCGACGATGCGGACGCTCTCGACGCCCTTCTGGCGCAGCCGGGCCGAGGTGAGCAGCGCCGAGAACCCGCCGCCGATGAACAGCACCTCGACCTCGTCGTGGGTGGGCGGGCGCTCGATGCGCTCGCTCGCATACGGGTCTTCCTCGTAGCGGGCGAATTCGCCGACGAACTCTGACGTGTAGATCTGCGTGCCCGGAGGCCGGTAGCCCAGCCGCAGGTCGCGTTCTTCGGCAAATCGTGCCTTGATGTCGTCGTAGTACGACTGCGGCGGGCGCCCGTCGACGTCACGGGAATAGTCGAAGTTGAAGACGTTCTGCGGCTTGTCGGTCTTCTGTTTCCCGGTCTGCTGCGCCACTGACTCTCCCCGATCCGAGGCTCCTGACCCGAAACCGGATCGCCCCGCTCGCCTACGACCGGATCAGGCTAGGACATCGTCGCTGCGAGACGCAGAGCCGCTCGAACGGACGCGCACGGTCGCTTCGCGGACCGGCAATTCAACAAGCGTTGAGCGCCTCAGTTGCAGTGCATTTCAAGATGTTCGTAGGCGCTGGAGAAGCCGTCCATCGACGGAAACAGGACGACATCCGATGTGTCGTCCCAATTCGTCCAGCCGAGCGCTAGGGATCCTGAGCCCGCGAGCAGGGCCGTTACGAAGTCGGCGCCGCCATCCCCGGAGACGAAGCCGTTGTTGGTGCTGGTCGGCCACCAGAGGTCGAACTGGAAATCGTTGTGCTCGCCGCCGATGCGATAGCCCACCGGCACACGGCCGTTCCTATCGAGATTTCTATAGTCAATCTGCCCAGCGATGTACGGCCCTCCGCCCCAGCTTCGAGTGACGGGCCACCAGAAGTCGAGTTGTACGTCGTCATTGCAGAAAACGAACAATCCTGGCTCCACATCGGCATAGAGGCCTGTCATCGAGTGGTCCTCGGCCTCTGCCAGCATCGCGACGTAGGGATCACGGCCGTTCGTCGTGAAATCACGAATCCACTCGCCGTCCCCGACTGCGTCCGCCTCGATATCGCCGCCCAGGTTGCCGTCAAGCAGCAGCGCCACATCGGCAGCAGGCACCATGAGGCCGAGCGTCCCAACAATGTCAGCAGCATCGGAGAAGGTGATCGCGTTGACAGCCGTGGTCACACCGATGAGGTGACCCAGCGCATCGAAGGCTGGGCCTCCGCTATTGCCGGGCGCAATCTGGGCGTCGGTCTTGATCCACTCGCGTCCGTCGATGCGGGTCGTGCCGGAGTAACGGCCCGTGGTCAGCGTCAAGGTGTCTCCGCCGACGCCTGGGTAGCCCAACACCGTCACCGCGTCACCCGCCTTAGGCGTGACCGTGGCCAGGTTGAGCGTCGGCAGTGGCGCCCCCGACGAGCCCAATGACAGCAATGCGAGGTCGCGACCCCGAGTTGAACGGACGACAGTTGCACTGAATGAACGATTCGGCACCGTGCTGAAGGTGCCGCCAGCGCGAACGTCGATGCGCGCACACACGCGATTGCGGTCATCGACGACCACATGATGATTCGTGGCAACCTGCCGTCCGTTCCCCACGACAAAACCGGAACCGCGACCCTGTGGGGTGCCCGCGGCATCAAGGCACACGACCTGCACGACCGAAGCTGCAAGCTGCTCCCAATCGGCAGATCCTTGCCGGCCGCCACCATTGCCCTGCGCCGCTGCTGGATCCGGTTGTAAGCCTGTCGCCACCGCTCGAAGCGCCTCATCGGACACCTGACTCGGCGACCCGATGCCGGTGACGAACGCATTCGCCAAGTCTCCGACTGAGAGTCTCCATGCCTTGCCGAAGGACACCAAAGATGCGGGAACGGCGTCGCTGGCCTTTGGCGCAAGCAGCAGTGGCTGGCACGGCCCGCGAAGAGCTGAGGCTGCCAGCCCGCCGTAGGGAGAAGTACCTCTCGCGACAGCTACATCACGGACCGGGTGACAACCTGCCAAGGCGAGCGATTCGCGCGCGATCAGTGCCGCCGTCTCGTATCGATCGGCACCTGCGATCCGACGAGTCGCGAGGTCGAGCGACCGAATTTCATTCTCGACGGTCTCGGAAATGGCCGCCTTCCCGCCAAGAATGACCACCTCGTCGATTGACCTGCCCTCGGCAGTCAGGAATTGCCGCGCCTGAGCATGGAGAGAGTCGCGTGCCGTCAGGATGAGCGGCGACTCGCGGCGGACACTCGGCGCAGCCGCGACCGCATCGGCATAGTTCTTGCCCGATGCCAAGTACACGGTCGAGAGTTCATCGGGCGCAAACAACCGGGCAACCCGATGTGCTGTTTCGTAGCGGTCGACACCTGCGATCCGATCGACACGGAATCCCATGTCGCGAAGATCCTCTTCGACTGCAATGGACACCGCCGCCTGGCCTCCCAAGATGATGACTTTCGCCTTGGGGTGCTCTCGGCACGGATCGAGGTATGCCCGTGTCGGGGCAGGCAGGAATGCCTGTGTCGTCAGCAGCATCGGTCGGTCGAGTGCCGATCCAGCGAGAGCGTCGGGCCAGTTCTCGCCAGATGCGAGTGTGACGCTGTGCGAGCCGACCTTCGAGTCGCACGTGGCCCCAGCCACTTTCGCCGCGATGTCGTAGACCGAGGAGCCGCTTACGCGACGCGTCTGAGGCGTAGATGCGAGCGCGTTGGCCGGCTGAGCGATCGAAGCAAGCAGGGCCACCGTCCCAACCGCCGAGACGGCGCGAACGAATCTGCGCCTTCTGTACACGCTTGGTTGCCCCACCAGTACCGCCCTCGTGTCGTACTTGCATGTTCGACCTGGCAACGGCATATGAAGTGCTTGGATGCGATTGCATCAAGACGTTCATCCGTGGGCTGCGAGGCTAGTCAACCGCTGCAGGAAGGTGCCCTTTTGGTCAGTCGACGCTGGCGCCCTCGGCCCGCGCCGACTGCGCGTCGTCGAGGCGGTCGAGCACATCGGCTTCGTCGTCTGCCTCGCCATCGGCGCCGATGCCGAGCGTCGCACGGATCCGGCCGTCGATCTCGACGGTGACCTCGGGATTCGCGATCAGGAACCTCTTGGCGTTCTCGCGGCCCTGGCCCAGCTGCTCGCCCTCGTAGGTGTACCAAGCACCCGACTTCTTCACGATGCCGTGCTCGACGCCCACGTCGAGCAGCGAGCCCTCACGGCTGATGCCCTGCCCGTACATGATGTCGAACTCGGCCTGCCGGAAGGGCGGCGCCACCTTGTTCTTGACGATCTTGACGCGGGTGCGCCCGCCCACGACCTCGCCCTCGACCTTGATGGCCTCGATGCGGCGGATGTCGATCCGCACCGACGAATAGAACTTCAGCGCGCGGCCGCCCGAGGTTGTCTCGGGACTGCCGAACATCACGCCGATCTTCTCGCGCAGCTGGTTGATGAACACGCAGATCGTCTTGGTCTTGTTCAGGTTGGCAGTGAGCTTGCGCAGCGCCTGGGACATGAGCCGCGCCTGGAGGCCGACATGGGTGTCGCCCATCTCGCCCTCGATCTCGGCCCGTGGCGTGAGTGCCGCCACCGAGTCGACGACCACGACATCGATGGCGCCCGAGCGGATGAGCATGTCGGTGATCTCGAGCGCCTGCTCGCCGGTGTCGGGCTGGGAGATCAACAGCTCGTCGACATCGACGCCGATGTTCTTCGCGTACACCGGATCCATCGCATGCTCGGCGTCGACATAGGCGCACACGCCGCCTGTTCGCTGCGCCTCGGCGACCAAGTGCATGGCGAGGGTGGACTTGCCCGATGCCTCCGGGCCGTATACCTCCACCACCCGGCCGCGGGGAAAGCCCCCGATGCCGAGCGCCAAGTCGATCGCGAGGCTGCCCGAGGAGATCGCCTCGACCGCCATGTGGTGCTTCTCGCCCATCTTCATCACGGATCCGTCGCCGAACTGGCGGCGGATCTGCGTGAGCGTCATGTCCAGCGCTCGATCCCGTTCTGCGTCTTGCTGACTCATGTCGTCCTCCTCGGACTCCCGTTCGGCCGCACCCGGTGTGCGATGCCGTCTGGGGGCACCGTAGGGCCGGGGTGTGACAACTCACGAGTGATTTTCTGCCGGTTGGTCTCCTGAGGGCAGCGGCGACGATCTGTGCACCGCGAACCCGTGCGCTGGCGACTGCAGCCCGCGTGCACTGCACGCGGAAACAGCGGTCGTTTCGAATGACAGCAATGTAGTTCCGAACATCAGTTCGTGTCAAGACAAGACGGTTGCACGAATGCCTGTCACAGCTATGTGGCACGCTGCGCTCCATGAACTCCCCTGCTGAGAAATCCGCTGCGATGACCGATGACGACTTCGAGCTGCTGGGAATCGAGCGCGACGCGGGTGTCGTGTTCGCCACCATCGACGCTCCGCCGATCAACGTGATGACGCCGGCGCTGTTCCGCGAGCTCGCGAAGTTCAGCGTTCACGTCGCCGATGACGACTCGGTCCGGGTGGTGGTGCTGCGCAGCGACAACCCCGACTTCTTCATCGCCCACTTCGACGTCACGGCGATCCTGGGCTACCCCACCGATGGTCCCGCCGAGCGGCCCACAGAGCACGTCGGGTTCCACGCCATGTGCGAGACGTACCGCACCATGCCCAAGGCCACCATCGTCGAGATCGGCGGGCGGGTCGGCGGCGGCGGCAGCGAGCTGTCGATGTCGTGCGACATGCGCTTCGGCGCGCTCGACCGCACGGTCATCAACCAGATGGAGGTGCCGATCGGCATCCTGCCCGGCGGCACCGGCACGCAGCGGCTCCCCCGACTGGTCGGGCGCGGCCGCGCCATGGAGGTGATCCTCGGCGGCGTCGACATCGATGCGCGCACGGCCGAGCAGTGGGGCTACCTCAACCGGGCGCTGCCCGCCGATGAGCTGCGGCCGTTCGTCACCGATCTGGCATACCGCATCGCGAAGTTCCCGCCCCAGGCCGTCGCGCTGGCCAAGCAAGCCGTCAATGCGGCAGACGAACTCCCCCTCAGGGACGGCATGTTCACCGAGCGGTACCTCTTCCAGCGGCTCCTGCGCACGCCCGAGGCACAGCCCGCCATGGAGCAGTTCATTCAACTGGGCGGCCAGACGCGCGACGGCGAGATGCGGGTCGGCGACCTCGTCGCCGGCATCGACACCGGCGGTACCGCTGACGGCGCCGGCACAGGCGACTGAATTCCATCCCTGTGGCAGATGCCGCTCCCCCGCGCGCGAGCCGGCCTGAGCTGATCGACTCGTGGCGCGCTTGGCTGGTGGCGGTCGGCGCCGGCCTGTCGTGCGGTGTGGCCTTCGGCACCATCTACACCTTCGGCGCATTCATCGAGTCGATGTCGGCCGAATTCGGAACCGGCCAGGGCGGCACCTCGGTGATGATCGGGGTCGCCACGCTGCTGTTCTTCAGCACCGGGATCATCTCGGGCCCGCTGCTGCATCGGCTGGGGCCGCGGCCGCTGCTGGCGGTGGGCGGCGCGATGTTCGTGGCCGGCCTGGTGCTCACCTCGTCGGTGTCGCAGATCTGGCACGGCTACGTCGTGTATGGCATCGGCTGCGGTTTCGGCGCCGGCCTGTTCGTCTCGCCGCTGTTCGCGACCGCTGCATCGTGGTTCCTGCGGCACCGGGCAGTGTCTCAAGGGCTGGTCGCGACCGGGCCCGGCCTGGGCACCATGTTCTTGGTGCCGCTCGCTGAGCGCATGATCGAGATCCTGGGCTGGCGCGAGGCCTTCCGGTGGCTGGCCGTCATCGCAGCGATCACCTTCATCGCGTGCTTCGCCCTGGTGCGGCGCACGCCGATCGTCGCGACTGCCCATCCGCGCGAGCACGTTCGCCGCGTCTCCCGGACGAAGGCGTTCTGGCTGCTGACGATCGGCTCCGCGCTGTTCGCGGTGCCGGTGATCGGCTCGCTCGCTGCCATCATCCCCTTCGCCCGCTCGGTCGGCATCAGCGCCAGCGCGGCTGCGTTGCTGCTCTCGGTCGTCGGCGGCGCGAGCATCGTCGGGCGCCTGCTGCTGACCAGCTTCGCCCGGACGCTCGGGTCGGTGCGCTTGCTGACGATCTCGTTCGGGATGCTGCCGGTCGCGTACGTGATCTGGTTCTTCGCATCCGACCGCTACTGGCAGATCGTGTTGTTCGCCGTGCTGCTGGGCGTGGGCTACGGCGGCTTCGTCGCGCTGCAGGGCGACGTCACGCCGCATCTGTTCGGCGTCGCCGGCATCGGGTCGGTGCTGGGCCGCCTGTTCTTCTGCTACGGCATCGGCAGCATGGTGGGCCCGATCCTGATGCTCACGATGCACGAGCAGACCGGCGGGACGCTCGTGCCCATCGCCGTCGTGGCAGTGTTCGCCTTGGCGGGAACGCTGGTCATCTCAAGACTGACCCGCGACCCGGTGCCGCTCGAGCCGCCCGACGCCGCACCGGCGCGCCGACTGCCCTCGCAGCTGTCGCCGCCCAGCGTCTGGATGCCGGTACCGGTGAGCAGCGGCGTCGGCCGCTGAGAGCGGGCAGCAGGCGCTGCGCGGCTCTATCGTCGTGCGCCGTGGAACGACCGCTCGAAGACGTGCTCGTGCTGGATCTGACCCGCGCCGTGGCGGGGCCCATCACCGGTCGCCTGCTGTCCGATCTGGGCGCCCGGGTAGTGAAGATCGAGCCTCCCGATGCCGACCTCACCAGGTTCATCGTGCCCAACGTCGACGGATTCTCGCCGTACTTCGCCCAATTCAACGTCGGCAAGGAATGCGTCTCGCTCGACCTTACCCAGCCCGCCGGCCGCGACGTGCTGCTGTCGATGGTGCCCAAGGCCGACATCGTGCTGGAGAACTACCGACCGGGCGTGCTCGACAAGCTGGGGCTGGGCTACCACGTGCTCAGCGAGATCAACCCCGGCATCATCGTGGCGTCAGTGTCGGGCTGGGGGCACGGCAACAGTCGCAGCGGCCGGGGAGCATTCGCATCGGTGCTGCACGCCGAAGCCGGCGTGACCGAGATGGTCTCCCGGCGCCGGGGCGGGGACGCCTACCGCAACGACCCGATGTCGCACGCCGACACCTACACGGGGCTGCATGCGCTGGGCGCCGTGCTGGCGGCGCTGCACATGCGTGTGCGGACCGGGCGCGGCCAGACCGTCGAGGTGTCCATGGCCGAGAGCACGCTGATGTGCAACGACCAAGCCGCGACCGACCTGACCGGCGAGGACCCGCTGATCGGCTTCAAAGGCGGGCAGAACTGGGCAGCGGTGTATCCGCTGTCGAACGGCCGTCACGTCACCGTGACGCTCGATCTCACGGCCAATTTCGGCTTCAAGGTCATAGCGGCCGCGATGAACCGGCCAGACCTGCGAGACGACCCGCGTTTCGCACGCATCGAGGATCGAGTGCTGCATCGCGACGAGATCGAAGCCATCTTCAGCGAATGGGTGAGCCAATTCGACAGTGCCGAGGCAGTCGAGGCTGCGATCGGCGTGAAGTCGGTGATGGCCGCGGAAGTGCGCACGGTGGCAGAACTCGCCGCAACCGACTGGGCCGCTGAGCGCGGCGCATTCGTCGACATCGTGGGGGGCGAAGCCGCCGCGCCGATGACCGTTCCGCAGTCGCCGTGGCGCTTCAGGGCAGCCGAATCTGGCGTCGCGCCCGGAGCTGTCGCCGGTGACCGGGGTCAGCACAATCGCGAGGTGCTGCGCGACCTCGCGGGCCTCGACGACGGGGCTATCGATGCGCTCGAAGACCAAGGCGTCGTGTCAGCCGGCGACGCGATCCACCGGCCCAATGCTGCGGGGCGCCGGTAATCCGGCGGTCGCGCCCGGCCCCAGCCGGACTCAGTTCAGAATCGTCGAGCCGATGCGGTCTACGAAGGCGGCGACTTCGTCGACGGTCTGGCCGTTGGGCAGCAGCACCAGGCGGTCCACGCCCATCTCGGCGAATCGCTCGACCATCTCAGGTGTCGGGCGCACCCGGGGCGTGACCGTGATCTCGAGCCTGCCGAGCTCG
Source organism: Acidimicrobiia bacterium (assembly GCA_022824805.1). Taxonomy (GTDB): domain Bacteria; phylum Actinomycetota; class Acidimicrobiia; order Acidimicrobiales; family Poriferisodalaceae; genus Poriferisodalis. The sequence continues at coordinate 12,930 of JAJDZE010000069.1, forward strand.
GCGGGCCGGTCATAGCGGGCGCCAGCCTCGGACAGGCCGTCGATGCAGCGTTGCGTGGCGTCGTAGTCGAGAGCGAAGCCGTACCAGCCCTCGCTCATCGCCACCGAGCGGCGGTAGGCGGGTGCGGTGTGGCCTCCCATCACCACCGGCGGCCCCGGTTGCTGGATGGGCCGGGGCCGCGCCTGCACGTCGGAGAACTTCACGAACTCGCCGTCGTACGCGGGCGCGTCCATCGACCAGATGGCCCGCATGGCCTCGATGTACTCCTCGGTGCGGCGGGCACGGTCTTCCATCGGGATGCCCAGCGCCTCGAATTCCGGCCCGAGATACCCCACGCCCACGCCGAACAGCAACCGGCCGCCCGACAGCACATCCACGCTGGCCAGCTCCTTGGCCAGCACCAGCGGGTTGCGCTGGGGAACGATGATGATGCCGGTGCCCAGCTTGATCTCGCTGGTGAGCGCGGCGACATACGCGAGCGCGACGGCGGGATCGAGCATGGGATGCAATGGCGGCAGCGGCGACGGCGGCGCTTGGGGGTCGGGCAGCACCACATGCTCCCCCGTCCACACCGACTCGAAGCCGGCTTGCTCCGCGGCCACGGCAATGCGCCCAGCGCCCTCGGCGCCGGCTGCATCGCCCAGCGCTCCCATGTTGATCTGAAACAGTCCGATCTTCACGTGTTCTCCTTGTGTCGGAATGTCATGCTTCGCCGTGCCGGAGTCGGCGACTGCTGCGCCCCAGCTCCACTCAGCGGAAGTTGGGTGCCACTTCGTTGATCAGCAAGTCCATGGCGTGCTTCTTGTCGCCGGCGGAGGCCAGCGAGACATCGGGAATGATCAGCTCGTCGACGCCGATCTGACGGTACTGCTCGACAACCTCGCTGACGTCGTCGGGGGTGCCGACGATCGTGGCCCGGCCGGTGTCGACCGAACGCAGTCGATCCAGCGCGGCCGAGTCATCGCTGATGAACACCAACGAGCACGCGGACCGGCTGATCTCGGCTGGATCGCGCCCGATGTCCTCGCAGTGGCCGTCCAGCACGCCGCACAGCTCCTCGATCGACTCGGGCGTCCCCCAGAAGTTCCACTCGTCGGCCCAGCGGGCAGTCGTGCGCAGCGTCCGGCGACGGCCGCCGCCGCCGATGAGCAGCGGGATCGGCGACTGCACCGGCTTGGGGTCGAGCGGTGCTTCGGTCATCGTGTAGTGCTCGCCCGCGAAATTGGTGCGGTGGTTGCCGAGCAGCGAGCTGATGATCTCGACGGCCTCGTCGAAGCGGTCCATGCGGCTGCGCAATGTGCCGAAGTCGAACCCGTATGCGGCGTGCTCGTTCTCTTGCCAGCCGGCGCCGATGCCCAGGACCAGGCGGCCGCCCGAGAGATGGTCGATGGTGGCAGCGATCTTTGCGGTCAACGCCGGGTTCCGGTAGGTGTTGCCGGCCACCATCGGACCCAGACGCACCCGCGGCACCGACACGGCCAGCGCTGCGAGCACCGACCAAGCCTCGTAAACGGGCTGGTCCACGTTCTCGTCATTGGGCATGAAGTGGTCGGCGTACCACAGGCTGTCCCAGCCGGTCGCCTCTGCGTGCTGGCCGTACTCGATGACGTGATCGGTCGGCTGGTGGTTCATGATCCAGAATCCGAAGCGCATCGGGACAGCCTGCCATCCAGAGTTCGCGTTCGCGGGATGCGGGAGTGGCCGTCCGTGGGCCGCGCGGGCCACGGCTTCGCCCTGAGCTTCCCGCTCTAGCTCGCTGCGCTCGCGGGCCGCTCGGGCCCGGGGCTCAGCCGCTAGCGGCGGCCGGTGAGGGTGAGGCGCAGCAGGTTGAGCGCCGAGATGGCGCTGTAGTCGGCGAGGCGCTCGCGGTCGCCGGGCAGGCGGATCTCGTCGGCTTTGTCGCGGTGAGCGACTGCGGGAATGTGGCCGCGTGCCGGCTGCGCCGAGATCGACACGGCCAGGAACGCCGTGCCGAAGGGATGCTCAGGCGTGGCAGCGTCACGGTCTTCGACTGCCGTGACGGCAAGGCCCACGTTGGCACCGGTGCGCAGGCGGGCTGCTCGGGCGAGCGCCTCGGCGCCGACGGCCGACGCGAGCGGCGGCGCGGGCTTATTGCTCGGCGCCGGGGGCGTCGACGAATCGTCGCCCATCGGCGACACGGTCGACGAGCCGGCATGCAGCAGGTACTCCGTCAGGTGCTCTGAGCGGGCCACGATGCCGCCCGCGAATGTGCGTGGGCCGTTCCCGCCGTCGGCCTGGCTGCTGTCGGCAGCAGAAGCAAGACCGGGGTCGCCCAGCTTGGCCCCGCCCGGCGACCGGCCGGCTCGCATCGCAGCCTCCGCCGACGACAGACGGTTCGCCATCCGCCCGCCGGTGATCGTCTCGGCAACTCCAAGCGTCAAGCCCAGCCGCCCCAGCTCAGCGAGCACGGCCGTTTCCATGTTGTCGTCGTCGTAGGCGAAGACCAGATCGCCCAGCAGCGGCTCGAGCACCGCCTGCTCGGCCTCGATCAGACGCCACGCCTCGTCCGAGTCAGCACCCTTGGCAGTGATCCGCACCTTGATGCCCTCGATACCGCTGGCCAGGAACGCCAGCGTCGGGTTGCCGGCTTCGTCCAGTTCGTCGATCCGGCTGGCCAGCATCTCCGCCAGACCCGATTCGCTCTGGCCCCACGTGCGCAGCACCCGGCTCTCGATGGTTGCGCTGACACCGGCACGCCGCTGGAGGTCGCCCAGCACGGTGCCGTTCATCATCTCGCGCATCTCGTACGGCACACCGGGCACCACGTACACGACTCGTTCAAGTACCTCGGCGCCATCGGGCGCTGCTGCGTCAGGCGACAGCGCACCGATGCCGGGCGCCCAGCGGATCGGCGCCACCAGGCCGGGTGCCGTGCCCGGCTGCTGGCGGATCGGCGACGCGCCGACGGGCACCATGGCCTGACGCAGGTTGTTCTCGGGCATCGGGCGGCTGCGGCTGGCGAACATTGCCCGGATCCGCTCCGCGATGCGCTCATCGAGCACCAGCTCGACGCCCATCACCGACGCCAGCACCTCGCGGGTGATGTCGTCTTGAGTGGGCCCCAAACCGCCGCACACGATCACGGCATCGCTGCGGTCCAGCGCCAACCGGAAGGCGTCCTCGATGCGCTCCCAGTTGTCCCCCACCTTCGTCTGATAATGGCTGTCGATTCCGGCCAGGGCGAGCTGCTCGCCCATCCACGAGGAGTTCGTGTCGACGATCTGGCCCAGCAGCAGCTCGGTTCCCACAGCGACGATCTCTGTCTTCACAAGCCGTGACCCTAGAGGCTCAGCCCCGGGCCAAGCGGCCCGTGAGCGAAGCGAACAAGAGCGAGAAACACGACTCGAAGCCGTGGCGCGGGCGGCCAGTGAGCCGTCTGAGGGTCCAGCTCCCGCGGCCCGTTCAGGCAGGGCGGCTCAACCGGGTGCGTCGTCGCCGAGCTGGGAGGCGGCCACGCCACGAGCCGACCGCAGGTACGACCAGCCGGTCCATGCAGTGAGCGCCACCGCCAGCCACAGCGTGAGCGTGGCCACCCAGTGGGCGTTGGTGGCCAGCGGCGGCATGACGGCGAAGCCGATGGCCCACAGCTGCACAAACGTCTTCCACTTGGCGAGCTTGGTCGCCGGCACCGTGATGCCCTGGCGCCCGGCGCGCGACCGGTACGCGCTGATCAACAGCTCACGTGCCGCGATGACGATCACCGGGACAGCGTGGAATTGGCCGTTCCACACGAGCGCCGCCATGCCGCCGAGCACCAGCACCTTGTCGGCCAGCGGGTCCAGGAACGCGCCGGCTCGCGTCGGGCCGTGACGGCGGGCCAGCCAGCCGTCGAGGTAGTCGGTCATGGCGATGGCGAAGCCGACGGCGAACGTGGGCCACTGTGCCCCCTCGGCACGCACGATCATCCAGATGAACACCGGTGATGCCGCAATCCGGGCAGCCGTCACCAAGTTCGCCGGCGTCGCCAGCGCCGTCGGCCCGAACACCGGGGTTCCTTCATCTCCCTGCGCTGCGGCCATTGCCTGCGACCCTACGCGAGCACCGCTCGGGGCAGCTGAGACGTGACCGGATTGCACTGGCTGACCCGACGTCGATGCGCCAAGAGCGGCGGCGATTCACAGCGCCACGCCTGGCCAATTCACTTGCATTTCGGCCAACCATGGCTTCACGAACCGGATCCGCAGACGCTTCTGGAGTCTGACCCAGCAGTCCACCTAGTATCGGCACGTGGCGCTGCGGACGGTCCCTACCGCCGACGAGAATGTGAACGGCGACGCTGCTGCGGACGGCCGGCCGAACGCCGGCCTGCGCCCGGCCCAGCAGATTCTGAGTGCTGCAGAAGCTGTCGAGCGCATGGCCGCTCGACGCCAGGGCAAGCGCGGCTGCTACGCCATGTTCAGCTCCTACCTGGGCGGTGTCGTCACCGATCCCACCGTCATGACAGTGCCGCTCGACGACCACATGGTGCACCGGGGCCACGGCGTCTTCGACACCTGCTCGCTGGTGAACGGACGGCTGTACCGGCTCGGCATCCACATCGACCGGCTGCTTGCGAGCGCGGCGGGCGCCCGCCTCAAGATTCCGTGGTCGCGCGACGAGCTCATCGGGATGGTTGCCGACACCGCGGCTGCCTCCGGTGCCCGCAACGGCATCGTCCGCTACTGGCTGACAGCGGGCCCCGGCGGATTCTCGTTCATGCCGGCCGAGTGCGAAGAGCCGTGCTTCTACTGCGTCGTGCTCGACCCCATGAGCTTCGGCACCGGAGGCTTCGACCCGATGCGGGACGGCTTCCGCGAAGCAACGGTGCGCGAGACGCCCCAAAAGCCGCCGCTGCTGGCCCAGATCAAGTCGAACAACTACCTGCTGAACGTCCTGACCCACCTCGAGGCGGCTGACGGGGGCGGGACCTTCGGGATCATCGTGGATGACAACGGCTTCATCGCCGAGGCGTGCGTGCTGAACGTTGCCAGCGTGAGCCACGACGGCATCTTCGTGACCCCCCCGTTCGAGGGGATCCTGCACGGCACCACCATGCGGCGTCTGCTGGATCTGGCGAGGGGCCGGCTCATCGACGAAGGGCTGCTACGCGGCGTGGAACAGCGTCCGCTGCGGGCTGACGAGGCACGAGCGGGTGCCGAGGTCATCATGTCCGGCGGCGACACCCACGTGTTCCCGGTGGTGGAATGGGACGGCGCCCCGATCGGCGACGGCACTGTGGGACCGGTTGCGAAGCGCCTGCACGACCTCATCACCGCCGAAACCGAAGCAGGCGACGGCGCCCCCGACGACTTCATCAAGGTCGACTACGCGCTGTGAATGAGGGGCTCAGGCGATCCTTGGGCCGCAGTGCGGCGTTCGGCCCAAGGGTTCAGCCGGCGGTTGTCGCAACGCTCGCCGGTAGATGCCACAGGGCCGTCGTAGTGTCCGCTTGTGGACCTTCCATCAGGTGTTGCCGACGGCGCAGCCGTATCGCGGCGAGGGCTTGATCCGCGGGCGGCGGCCACGAGGGCGCCTGCGAGCGTGGAGGTCACTGAGGTGGGCGCCGATGGGCTCGATGAGCTGGTCGATGCGCTGGCTGGGTCGGTCGCTCGGGCGGTGGACACCGAGACCGTGTACCAGTCGCGTGACGTGGGGTCGCCGGGGCACGTGCCGCAGCTGCGGGTGGTCTCGGCGGCTACGCGGTCGGTGGATGGCACCGAGCGCGCCTGGGTCGTCGACGTCGCCCAGCACGACACCGTCGATCTGGCGACGGCACTGCACGAGGGTCTTCGAGTGCCGGATCTGGCGGCCGATGCCTGGAACGCCACCTTTGATGATCGAGTGATTGACACCAACCTCATCGAGCCAGCTCGCGCAGCAGGGATCCGTGTCGACTCGCTTCGGTGGTGGGACGCGCAGCTGGCCGATGCGCTGCTGCATCAAGGTCTCACGGGGTTCAGCTTCTTTCATGGGCTGGCCTGGGCTGCAGAGCGCTATCTCGGGCTGAGCGTGGAAGGCAAGGCCACCACGCAGTTGTCGTATTCGGCAAGCGGCTCGCTGAGCGACGCTCAGGTGTCCTACGCCGCCGCCGATGCGGTGGAGACCCTGTGGGTGTCGGACGTGCTGCGCGAGCATCTCGCTGCGGCGGGACTGGAGGAGACTTGCCGCTTGGAGCAGGAGGCGCGGCCCTTCCTGGACCGGATGGAGCGGGCAGGGCTGCCGTTCGATGTCGACGGGTGGGAAGCGGAGCTGAGCGAGCTGGCGGTGCGGCGCACTGAGGTGCTCACCCGCCTTGCGGAGATGACCGGCGGCGGGCAGGGAGACCTGTTCGGCGGCGGCCTCGAGCCCAACTGGAATCCCGACAGCGAGATGCAGGCCCGCGATGTGCTGAACCGCTTCGCCGCCGATCAAGTGCGGGCGTGGACCGCCGCTACCGACACGGAGAGTCGGCCTCGTCTGCTGACGCCTACCGACTCGCTCGGCGCCTCGGTGCTGGCGGGTATCGGTGGCGAGCTCTGCGACACGCTGTTGGCCTACCGCGACCTGTCCAAGACGCTCGGCACCTACGGCCGCTCGATGAGCGAGCACCTGCGAGCCGACGGCCGGCTGCACCCGGAGTACCTGCAAGTGGTGGGCACCAACACGGGTCGGCTGGCCAGCCGCAACCCGAATGCACAGAACTTCACGCCACGGCTCAAGCCCTACATGAAACCGCCGCCGGGGCGGGTATTCGTCTATTCCGACCTGAGCCAGGCCGAACTGCGCTTCGCCACCCAGCTGGCGGGCGACGAGGGCCTGCGAACGGCGTTCGAGCAGGGTCTCGACATCCACACCGCCACTGCCGAGCGGATGTTCGGCGTGCAGCTCGACGGGCCGGCGGGCTTGGCTGCGCTCGACCGGGCGCGCTACGAGGAGTTCCGCACCAAGGCCAAGCGCATCAACTTCGGCATCCTGTACGGGCAGCGGGGCGCTGGGCTGTCACGGGGCCTCACCGACGCCGGCGTGCCGACCAGCCGTGGCGAGGCCGACGCTCTCATCGAGGCCTACTTGGCGGCGTACCCCGGCATCGCCCACTGGGTGGACGAGCGGGATCGCTTCATCGGGCGTTTCGCCGCGACCGAACTCGATGCCGACTGGCAGCTCACGCTGCGCCTCGCCGAGCTGTGGCCGCGTACCGATGAAACACGGCGGGCACTGAGGAACCAGCAACGACGGCATCACAGCGCTGAGGAGGTCCACGAGGCATTGCTGACGTCCGGATCGGCCGCGGTGATCGACACCAGCACCGACGGCCGCGCCGCGCGCCCTGTTGCCCACGTTCAGGACGCTGCGCAGCACGACAGCGGCCTGAGGAACGCCGATCCGCCCGACAACAGCCTGCGCGATGTGGACGTGGCCGAGGTGGCGTGGGCGCTGTCGTTTTCCGCGCCGGTGGTCGTCCGTTCCGATGGCTCGCCGCTGTCGTTCAGCTCGCACACGCCGGCGGGCCGTCGCCAGCAGTTCACGTTCTCGGTCGACTGGGTGCTGGGCGAAGCCGCGGCCGTGGTCGGCTGCTCCACCAAGCCTCGACCGGCTGAGGTCTGGCAGCGGGTGCTGGCTCGCTTCGACCTTGCGCCGCCGACAGCCGCGGCGGGAAGCGCGCTGCGGCCGGCCGTGGACAAGGTGCTGGAACAACGGCACCTCCGGCGAGCGGTGATCGACGAGGTCGGCGTTGCCATGGGCGATGCCGACCAGCAGTTCCTGCTGCGGCGCGCGTTGCACACTCGCGTCGGCCAGATGGCCAACGCCTACCGCAACGCCCCGATCCAAGGCGGCGTGGCCGACGTGATGCTCGACGCCTACGGCCGGCTGAGCCAGGCATTAGTGCGCTACCCCACGGCCGACGCAGTGCAGACCGTCCACGACAGCGTCGTGATCGAGTGCGACGAAGCCGACGCTCCGGCAATTGCCGCCGATGTCAAAGCAGCGCTGGAAGCCGCAATGTCGCGCTGGTGCCCCGACGTCCCCACGGTGGCCGATACCGATATCCGCACCAGCCTGTCTGAGACCTCCATCATCGAACAGATCGAGTGAGTTTTCCTCGGGCAGATCGGCCCGAGCACGACAAGCACGCAGATGAGCGTCGCGACACGAGAGCGGCACCGGCCGTCACGGCGTGATCGCGCAGCATGAGCGCGACGGTCGACCTACTCGTCGGTCACGACAAACACGGCCATCGCGACAATCACCAGAATGCCCATGATGGCCAGCGCCGTGCGGACATTGATCGCCTCTGCGAGACCGCCCAGAGGCCAAGCCACCATCGCGAATCCTGCAAACGGCAACTGCACAAGCGACTGCACTCGGCCTTGATGCTCGTCATCGCTTGCACGCATGGCAAGCGTCTGGGTCAGCGACATGAATCCGGTCGAAGCGGCGCCGACGCCCAGCGACACCACGGCCGCGAGCCAGAAGCTGGGCATGACGGCAAGCACGACGACGGTTGCGCCGAAGCCGAAGCCGAAAGCGACGAGCAAGACGCCTGCGTGAGGTCCGTCGGCACGGCTGGCCAGCAACACGGCGGCGGCGACTGCTCCCAGCGCCCCGACGCTCGAGATCAGCCCGACATGCAGCACGCCGAGATCGAACTCGCCTTCGACGAAGGCAGGCATGAACGCGACGTAGTTGAAGCCGAACATCATGACGATGAGCGAGACGAGGATGGTTCTGCGCAGTTTGCGGCGGGCCATGGCGTAGCGCACCCCTTGGCGGATCTCCACCAGCGGATTGGGGCGAGCGGTCGGGGCAAGCGCCCCGTCGTCGCCGCCGCCAGCCGAGCGTGGCAGCGGAAACAGCAGCAGAAGGCTCAGCGTGGCCAAGGCCGAGGACACGAAATACGTCCCGGCAAGTCCCACAAGCGCCCAGCCGGCCAGCAGGCCGGCTATCGACGGCGCGAACACTCGGCTGCCGCTCAGCGACAGCGACGAGAGCGTGATCGCGTTGCCCATGCGGTCCCGCCCGACGAGATCGCTGGTCATCGAAATGCGCGCCGGACCGATCAGGCCGAACATCAGCCCTTGCAGCGAACTCGACAACCCGAGCATCCAGAAAGCGACGACGCCGGTTGCGAGCGCGGTGCCCATGCCGACCGCCGTCAGCAGCAGGATCAGCTGGCCGACCAGCAGCAGGGGGCGTTTCGGGAGCCGATCAGCCGCCACTCCCCCCAGCGGCGTGGACACCAGCAATGTCACACCGAAGGTGAACATGACGATGCCCAGTGCGCTCTCGCTCTCGGTGAGCTCCCACGCCAGCCAGCCGCGCAGCAGGAATTGCATCTGGATGCTCATGAACGAGAACACGCCGCTGAGCCACAACGCCCGAAAGGCCGGGACGCTCAGCGCGGCGAAGGTCGCTGTTCGCTCGCTCTTCATCGCGGGGGACCCTCTGACATGGCGGCTGCCGACGCTAGCTTCGATCCGGCGCCGACCAATCGGAGGACAGCAACATGCCGCGACTTGATCTCAGCGGAGCATCGGCCATCGTCACCGGCGGAGCGTCAGGCATCGGCGAGGCCAGTGCCCGCCAGCTTGCCGCTGCCGGCGCCCATGTGGTCATCGCCGACTTGCAGGACGACCTCGGCGCCGAGGTGGCATCGTCGATCGGCGGGCTGTTCGTGCGTTGCGACGTCACCAGCGTCGACGACGCGAGTGCCGCCGTGGATGCCGCATCGGAGATGGGACCGCTTCGTGCGCTGGTCAACTCGGCCGGGCTGGGCCGCGCCGGGCGCACGATCGACCGCAACAACGTGCCCATGGATCTCGAGCAATTCCGCTTCGTGATCAACGTGAACCTCATCGGCTCGTTCAACATGATCGCCCAGGCGGCATCTGCGATGGCCAAGACCGATCCCGCCGATGAAGACGGGTCCCGGGGCGCGGTGGTCAACATGGCCTCGGTTGCAGCCTTCGACGGCCAGATCGGCCAAGCCGCCTACTCGGCCTCCAAGGGGGGCGTGGTGGGCATGACCCTGCCGATCGCTCGAGACCTGTCCGCCACCGGCATCCGGGTCAACACGATCGCCCCGGGGCTCATCGACACGCCGATCTACGGCGAGGGCGAGCAGTCCGAGCAGTTCAAGGCGCACCTGGGCCAGAGCGTGCTGTTCCCGAAGCGTCTTGGCTACGGCGAGGAACTCGCGTTCATGGTGATGGAGTGCGTCACCAACCCGTATATGAACGGCGAGGTGATCCGCGTCGACGGAGGCATCCGGCTGCCTCCCCGCTGATTCGCGGCACCGCAGCGGCGCCGGCGGGACCTTCTGCTCCAGCGATCCAGCAGGTCGCAACGTCGCAGAGTTTCCTGCCGACTCCTCTGCTATTGCTTTCGTGCCGAGGCGCTCACGCCCGGCAGGAAGTCGGCGATGGCGTCGTTGAACGCCTCGGGCTGCTCTTGATTGGCGAGGTGGCCTGCGTCGGAGACCTCCACGTAACGGGCACCGGGGATTCCCTCGGCGAGGCGCTGTGACGAGCGGGGCGGGGTGACCTCGTCAAGCTCGCCCACCGCCACCAATGTCGGCGCAGCGATGCGCTCCAGCTCCGGGTAGTGGTTCGACTCTGCCATCGAGTCACACGCCCACTGGTAGCAGGGCATGCGGATCGACGGGATCATCATGTCGGCGACGTGAGCCCGCAGTTCATCGGAGGCCTCGGGGCTGACCAGCCGCTGCGCCCGCGCCGCAGCAAAGCCCTCGGGGCCGAGATCCACGAAATCGACGGCGCGCGCCCGCATGGCCTCGGCCTGCTCGGGTTTCGTTCCGGCGCCGGCGCTGGAGTCGGCCAGCATGAGCGCAGAGACCAGCTCAGGGTGCCGCAGCACCAGCCGGGTGGCGGTGACGCCGCCCCACGACACGCCCAGCACTGCCGCCGGGCCGTCTGATTCAGCGGTGATCAGCGATGCTGCTGCATCAGCCCAGCCGTCGATGCCAAGCGCAGCAGCGGGATCGGCCGAATAGCGGTAGCCGGGGGCGTCCCAGGCCACCAGCCGCACCCCCAGTCGTTCGGCCAGCGGGCGCTGACCCAAGAAGGCATCCGCGCACGAGCCGATGCCGTGCAGGCACAGCAGCACCGGCGCATCATGCGCGCCGTAGGACCAGCGGAAGATGTTGCTCATGCTCTCAGTCTGACCGGTCACGTCTCGGCGCCAGCACGCACCGGATGAACCCCGTGCGGCTCGCCCTGAGCCTCAAGAATCTGCCGGTCAGGCAGCCGCAGGCGCACCGCGGGTGTCGCGCGACAACCCGTCATCCGCCGAGACGCACCCGAGCCAGCGGGGTCGGGACGCCGGCAACAGGGGCACGGGTGCGGAAGATGCAGCCGCCGCCCGATGTGCCTCCGCCGTCCGACGCCCCGGCGGTCACGATGTAGAGATCACGCATGTCGGCGCCGCCGAAGCAGACGCTGGTGACGAACTGGTCGGGAACCGGAACAGCGAGATCGGGTGCGCCCTCGGGCGTGTAGCGCTGCACGCGTGCGCCTTCGGCCAGCGCGACCCACACGCCGCCCTCGACATCCACGGCAAGGCCGTCGGGCACCTTGCCTTCCCGCACGAACTCGCGGCGGTTGGTCACCGAATCGCCGTCGACGTCAGACACCCACACTCGGCCCGGGATGCTGTCGGAGTGGTACAGCCGGGTGCCGTCGGGCGAGAAGCCGATGCCGTTGGTGAGCTGCACGTCGTCGTACACCTCATCGGCAGTGCCGTCGAGGTTGATGCGATACAGCTCGCCGGTCTCATCGGGTGACGACAAGTCGAACGGGTTGCGCCTCAGCGAGCCCACGTACACGCGCCCCGACGAGTCGGTGTGCATGTCGTTGAAGCCGGCGACATCGGGAGCGAACAGCACTTCGGATCCGGCTTCGGTGACGTGCTGGATATTGCGCCCGCTCACCACCACGCCGCCGTCGGCGTGCAGCACCATGCCGCCCACGCCGCGCCGCTTCGGCACCACCACTTCGATCTCGCCGTCAGGCCTGCGCCGGCGCACGCCGCCGTTGGGCACGTCGGAGAAATAGAGGTTGTCGTGCTCGTCCACCCGGGGGCCTTCGATGAGACCCCACCCCGAACTCAGCATCTCCAACTCGAATTCAGCGCTCATCGACATCTCCCCTGCTCCGAGCCGTGACGCTCATCCGCCGACCCCGATCCAGGGACCTGCGGTGTGCGGACACTAACGAACCGGGAGTTGGCTGGCACAGGCCCAGCGAAACGACGTGATCGCACTGTTTCGAGCCTCGGCAATCGCTGTTCTCCGGGCTCCCCGTCACAGCCCCTCGGTACTCTGCGGCCGTGCGCATCCTGCATACGTCTGATTGGCACTTGGGTCGCAGCTTCCACGGCGCGTCGCTCATGCGCGAGCAGGAGGAAGTCGTCGACCGGGTCGTCGAACTGGCTGGGAACCACAGTGTCGACCTCGTCGTGATCGCTGGTGACTTGTACGACCGGGCGATCCCGCCGACCGATGCTGTACGGCTCTTCGACGAGGCGCTGGTGCGTCTGCACGGGACCGGCGCGCAGATTGTCGCGATCGTCGGCAATCACGATTCACCGTCTCGCGTCGCCCTCGCAGATCGGGTGCTCGAACAGGCCGGCGTCGTCGTGCGCGGCGATGTCTCGCGGTGCATGCATCCGCTGCAATTCGATCCCCAAGACGGCGGGCCGACGGTCAACGTCTTTGCGGTGCCGTACCTCGAGCCGTCGCTGGCCAGACCGGTCCTTGACTCGCTCGACAGAGAAGCAGACCCAGCCGGCGCCGAGCCAGGTCGCGACGCCAGCCACCACCGCGCCGCCGGCGCGCAATCGGCCGCGCACCGGACTCCCGAGATCGAAGAATCTCAGCCTGCGGGTCATCGTCGCGTCTGTCACCACGACGTCACGGCACTTGCCACAACGCTGATCCGCCGGGCGGCGGCCGCCGATGGTCCGACTCGCACCGTCGTGGTGGCGCACACCTTCGTGGACGGAGCAACGCCGACCGATTCCGAACGCGAACTCAGCGTCGGCAACATCGACAGGGTGGGCCTCGACGTGTTCAACGGGTTCGACTGCGTGGCACTGGGGCACCTGCACCGCAGCCAGGCTTTCGACGATGGCCGCGTCGCGTACTCCGGCAGCCCGCTCCCGTATTCGTTCTCCGAGGAGAACGACACCAAGTCGGTGCGCATCATCGAGATGAACGCAGCGGGTCGATGCAGCACCGAAGTTGTACCGCTGGGCGTCGGCCGCCCGCTGCGCACGCTGCGGGGCCGCATCGCCGACCTGCTTCGCAGCGCGGCGTTTAGCGATGCCGAGCAAGATCGGGTGCGCTTCCTGCTCACCGACCCCGATCAGCCTCTGCAAGCCATGACACGCCTTCAAGCTCGCTTTCCGCACGCCGTGACGCTCGAACACCAGCCCGACGGGCTGACTCGGGACGGCGGCGAAGACGTGGCCCACGCCGTGGAGCACTCGGAGAATCCGCTCGATCTTGCACTTCGCTTCTGGGCAGACCAGCACGGCGCTGATGCGTCAGATGCACAGAAGGAAGCGCTGACGTCTGCACTCGAAGCAGTCGTGGGAAGTGACGAGGCATGAGGCCGCGCCGTCTCGCGTTCTGCGCCTTGGGTCCCTACCCAGGCAAAGTCGAGATCGACTTCGACAAACTCGTCAGCGAGGGACTCTTCCTGATCTGGGGGCGAACGGGTGCGGGCAAGACCTTCCTGCTCGACGCGCTGTGCTTCGCCTTGTTTGGCGAAGTTCCCGGGGCGCGCCCGTATGACACGCTCCGCTCAGACCATGCTCCGCTTGACGTGTCGCCGTGGGCGGAACTGGAGTTCACCGTCCAAGGCGATCGCTGGCGCATACACCGCGTCCCAGCACACGAACGTGCCAAGAAGCGCGGCAGCGGAACCACAGGCGAGAAGGCCAGCGCTGCTCTCGAACGTCTCGTGGGCGAGATGTGGCAACCAGTCGCGGAGAAGATCCCAGAAGTCGACCGAGAAGTCGTGCAGTTGCTCGGCCTCACCGCCTCAGAGTTCCAGCAGGTAGTGCTGCTCCCACAGGGCCGATTCGAGAGAGCACTCCGATCCACATCCGGGGAGCGCGAGAAGTTGCTGCTCACGCTGTTCGAGACCTCGATCTACGAATCGGCCGCAAGCTGGCTGGACGCCGAGGCCGAGCGACACCGGAAAACGGCGACAGGACTCGAAGAACGGCTTCACCATCTGCGTCGAACGGCCGCCGAACGGTGGCGTGAGGTGTCACCGGCCGACGAAAGCAGCGGACTACGCGACGGCACTGTCCATAGCTCCGGCGCTTCGTCGGACGCCGTCGGGTCAACCGATGCGTCACGGCCCGCCCTTGGTTCAGTGGCTTCGTCGGATGCCGTCGAGCGGGTCGATGCGCCGTGGCCCGCCGATCAGAGCCAACTCGACAATCTCGTCGAACAAGCGCAATCGGTCGCCGACGATGCGGCTGACGCCGCAAAGACTGCCAATGCGAGGTACGAGGCGGCGAACGAGGACCACAGCAAAGCGAGACAGCTCGCTGGCCGTTGGAATCGGCGCAATGAGCTTCAGAAGCTGCTGCGCAGACTTGTCGACGCCGAGGCCAATATCGACACGAAACGGGAAGCCCTCGGGCGGGCCGACGACGCTCAAGCGATACGGCAAGTGCTCGATGACGAAGCGGACGCTCGCAGCGAGCTTGATCAGTGCACCGCCGAAGTCTCAGTGCAATACGCAACCCTGCAAGAATGCATGGCCGATGCGCTGAGCCTCCCGGATGAACTCGCCATCCCCGCCGTCGACGACCCAGCGCTGCAGACCAATCTCGCTCCAATTGGCAGACAGGTCTCCGACCGTCTGGACGAACTCGGCAACTTCGCCGAGGACGCCTGCACTGCAAGCAAGCGAGAGTCCGAGGCCGCTGCCAAGCGAGAGTCCGGCACATGCCATCTTGAACAGCAGCAAGCACGGCGCGAAACCGCTGAGGAGCATGAATTCAAGAGAGTCTTCGCGGAAGCAGGACTGCGAGCTGCCGAGTCGGCCGCTGGTCGGATCCCGGCGCTTACGACCACTTCCGAGAGCGCTCACGAGCAGGCTGCAGCGGCTGCGGAGCTTCAGTCGCTGGCACCCAAGCGTGACGCCGCCGAGAAGTCTGTGAGGGACGCGAATCAGACAACCCTCGAGCGTCGCAAGGAAGAGCTCGACCTTCGTGAGCGGCGCCTCGATGGCATGGCCGCCGTCCTCGCAGGCGAACTGCTCGACGCTGTTCCATGCCCAGTTTGCGGATCGACGGAGCATCCGATTCCGGCCGAGCCTGCCGACGACGCCGTGCGCGACGAGCATCTCGAAGCTGCTTCGGCTGCCGTCGAGCGCGCCGTCGAAGCCGAAGACGGTGCAAGAGAAGTGTTGCGGGCAATCAACTCGCGGATTGATGAGTTGCGCGGACGGGCCGGTGACGCTGCCGATAATCCTGACGCAGCGGCCAGACAATCTGAATCTGCTGCCGCCGAATTGGCTGCGGCAAACGAGCTAGCCGGCAACCAGCACGAACTGCGGGAGGCGAGCGAATACCACCGGCGCCAAGTGAACTCGGCTCGGCAGCAGTCCAGCAGAGCTGAGACCGACGCGGCACTCGCTCTCGACGCGGCCGAGAGGGCAGAGCGCGAAGCCGGAGAATTGAGATCCAAGATCAGCCAAGCGATCGGCGAGGTTGACCTCGACGAAGCCATGGCGGGTCTGCGAGCTGTCGAATCGTGTCTCAGCGACTTGCAGACTTCCGTTGGGGATCAGACGAAGGCTCGAACCGCGCTCCACACATTGGCCGGCACCCTCGAAGCCCAACTCAAAAAATCTCCGTTCGCCTCCGCTGATGAGGCCCGATCTGCCTTGCTCGACGACGCCGAGCGCGACGAGTTGCGGGAAGAAGTGATGAGCCACGACGACGCAATGCGCGACACCCGACGCGACCTCGGTGCCGATGACTTGCAGTGCCTTCCGGATGATCGACCCGACACTGAGGCCGCTGAAGAGGCGGCGAACGCGGAGCGCGTGATGGCCAGGGAGGCCGGAGATCATCACACCCTGATCGCAAGTGCGCGCGATGCAATTCGCGGCTGGGCGGACGACCATCGAGAAGTGGACGCCGAGTACGCCAGCGCTTTCGCCGACGCCGAACTTTGGACCGCCGTCGCCGACCGTTGTAGTGGACGACTTGCTCCAAGGGTGTCCCTGCAGCGATGGATCCTGTCGGCCTATTTGGAACGGATATGCCAGTTCGCCAATAGACGGCTTGGTGCCATGTCCGCCAGCCGATATCGGCTCAGCGTCCATCGGGAGAGCGAGCGGCACGGTGCCAAGGGAGGACTCGGCCTGCGAGTGCACGACGCTCACACCGGAGCGGAGCGTGAGGTCTCCACGCTTTCGGGCGGCGAGACCTTCCAAGCGTCGCTGGCGCTGGCGCTCGGTGTCGCCGATGTGGTGACTGCTCGCACCGGCGGCGTGCGCCTCGAAGTGCTGTTTGTCGATGAAGGCTTCGGGACTCTCGACAGCGAAGCGCTGCACCTCGCCATGGACGAACTGGACCGTCTGCGTGAGGGCGGTCGCGCCGTCGGCCTCATCAGTCATGTATCCGAGTTACGTGAACGCATCCGAGCCGGCATCGAAGTCCACCGATCCGACATGGGCTCCCGCATCAGCGTCGGTGCAATTTCCGAACTGTGACCACAAGGTTCGACTTCCACTTCTGCGCGGCTCACGCTCGCCGCGTCGCGGAGCAATCGTCGTGATGGCGCTGCGCGTCCTATGGAAACAGGGCGGGTTCGCGAGACAGATCAGGTGTGGGGGTCGGGGCGGCGTCTTGCATCGGCGCAGGGATGCGGCGCTGGGCCGGCTTCTTGGATCTGGCGGGGTTGGGCGCTGAATCCGCGTCGGGAGGCATGAGCCTGTAGCGGCTGTTTCGTTTGACGACTTGCCAGTTGTGGTCGTGGATCTTGTCGTGGCAGGACCAGCACACCAGCACGAGGTTGTCGATCTTGGTGGGGCCACCGCAGAGCCAGGGGATGATGTGGTGCGCTTCGCAGTCGCCGGGCGGGGCGCCGCAGCCGATGCAGGCACCGTCGCGAGCGATCAGGGCGCGACGCTGGGCGGCGGTGGGCGCTCGTGCGGCGACGGCCTCGTAGAGGGGTGTGAATTCTTTGCCGAACAGCACAACCGAGATGTCGGCGTTGCAGCAGAGCCGGTCGACGACGCTGGCGGGCACCGGGCCGGTGCCAGCGATCTCTCCGATGCCGCCGTGGCCGTCGAGCATGTCTGCGAGATCGGCTCGCACGATGATCTGGGTCGTGTGGGCTTTGTGACCCACAGAGCCCGTGCTGTCGCCGGCCGCGTGCTCGCAGCCGGTGGCCGTGCAATTGACCTCGCTCGCCTTCTCTTCGTCGTCGGCCGCGTTGTCGCCAGCGGCGGCAGCTCTTGGCGGTATGCCGTTCGGGACTGTGCTGGTGGTGGGTGTGCAGCCGCCCGTCTTCTCGCC
>JAJDZE010000143.1 GCA_022824805.1 Acidimicrobiia bacterium
GGCGATGCCGCTGAGGCCCCAGCAAGGACCCGCGGGTGACCTGCGCAGCTGGCAGTTCTGCGCGTACAACTCCAACAAGCGCTCCATCGTGCTGGACCTCGACGACCCCGATGATTGGCAGGTGTTCGAGGGCCTGGTCAAGCTCGGCGATTTCATCTACGAGTCGGGCGCGCCGGGTCCGCTGGCTGCGGCCGGCTACACCCACGACGACCTCGCAGCGCTCAACGAGCGGATCGTCCACGTGCAGGTCACTCCGTTCGGTCTCGACGGGCCCCGCAGCGGCGACCCGGCCTCTGAGCTGTCGCTGGCCGCACTTGGCGGACCGGCGAACATGCAGGGCATCTTCGAGCGAGCGCCCGTGAAGGCCTCGATAGCGCAGGCATGGCGCCATGCGGGGGCGGAGGCCGCCGCGGCGGGGCTGATGGCCCACGCCCGCATGCGGGTCACCGGTTCAGCGCAGCACGTTGGCGTGTCAGCCCACGCCGCGATGACCTGGACGCTGCTCAATGCCATGGAGACTCACGCGATCTGTGGGCGCGACTTCAAGCGCTCAGGCACGGTGGCGCAGCTGGCCGTGCCGCTCGAGATGCGCTACCGCACCCAGGACGGCTGGGCCATCGCTGTTGCCCGCGGCGTGGCGACGGGCCGGCTGCTCGACTGGTACATCGAGGAGGGCCTCGCGGACGAGAGCTGGCGGGACGAGGACTGGGGCACCTACGACATGCGTGCCGCGGCCGGCGAACTGGTCAGCCGGACGTTCGACGAGCTGTACCGGGCGATGGTGGGGCTATGCGAACGGCACACGAACGCCGAGCTCTTGGAACGTTCGATGGTGCTGAAGGAGACGATCGCGCCTGTCCACACGGTGGCTGACCTGGTCGAGTTGGACCACCTGCGCGTTCGCGACTTCTGGCGGCCGGTGCAGGAGGGGGACGCGACGGGGATCGAACTTCCCGGCGGCCCAGCGACCATCGACGGCGCGCGCATCGGCACAAAGCGGCAGCCGCCGCGTCTCGACGAGCACGGTACCGAGATCAGAGCGCGACTCGCCGGTGCCCACGAGCCAAGCGGTTCTGGCACAGCGGCCGGTCTCGACGCAGCGGCCGGCCTCGATGCAGCGGTGGGGTTTGACGCAGCGGCCGAACCACCGGCTGCGCGGGAACCGACCGCATGGAGCGTCGGTGATGCCGATCTGCCTTTCGCCGGCCTGCGCGTCGCGGACTTCAGTTGGATCGGCGTGGGGCCCATCACGGCGAAGGCGTTCGCCGATCACGGCGCGACCGTGGTACGGATCGAATCCAGCTCACGACTCGACGGGCTGCGCGCCAACCCGCCGTTCAAAGACGACGTCATCGATGTCGACATGGCCCATTTTTTCGGCACCTTCAACACGTCGAAGCTCAGCATCGACATCGACCTGAAGACGGCTGCGGGCGTCGAGATCGCCCGCCGAATGATCGCGTGGGCAGATGTGGTGGTGGAAGCCTGGACGCCAGGCACCTTCGCCCGCACTGTCGCCGACGACGAACTGATCGCGGAGCTGAACCCGCAGGCGATCGTGGTGCACACGTCGCTGCTGGCCAGCGGGGGCCCGCTGTCGGCGCTCGGCGGATTCGGCTATCACGCGGCCGCCATCGCGGGCTTCTACCCGGTCGTGGGCTGGCCCGATCTGCCGCCCGATGGCCCCTACCTCGCCTACACCGACACCATCTCGCCGCGCATCATCACCACCACGCTGCTGGCGGCGCTGGATCGCCGCCGCCGAACCGGCGAAGGCTGCGTCATCGAAGCAGCGCAGCTCGAGTGCGGATTGCAGTTCCTGGCGCCTGAGCTGGCGGACTACGGCGAGAGCGGAACCGTGGCCACCCGCATGGGCAACCGCGACCCCGAAATGGCCCCGCAAGGGGTGTACCCGTGTGCGGGGGAGGACCGGTGGTGCGCCATCACCATCGCCGACGACGAGCAGTGGGCAGCGCTGGTGAAGCTCATGGATGCTCCGCCGTGGGCCCTCGCGTCCGAGCTGTCGACGGTGGAAGGGCGGCATGAGGCCCACGACGCCATCGACGACGGGATTGCAGCGTGGACCGCCGATCAGGATGCAGCCACGCTGGAACGGCAGCTGCTCGATGCCGGGATCGCAGCAGGCATGGTGCAGCGCAGCAGCGACCTGCTCGCCGATCCGCAGTACGCGCACCGGGGCTTCCATCGGTGGCTGGAGCACCCCCGAATGGGCACGGTGCCCTACTCGGGCCACCAGTACAAGATCGCCGGGTACGACCACGGACCGCGCTTCGCAGCGCCCATGATCGGCCAGCACACCTACGACGTGCTCAGCGGCGAATTGGGCCTCACCGACGACGAGATCGCAGAAGCCGCCGCAGCCGGAGCACTTGGCTGAGAGCCCGCATCTCGGTAGTGGAGGCACCTGCCGACGCGGCTCTTTAGCCTGACGACATGGGTTCGGAACGTGTGCTGCCGTTGGGGGTATTGGACCTAGCGACAGTCTCACACGGGGCGACCAGCGCCCAGGCGCTCGCCGAGACCACGGAGCTGGCTCAAGCCGCCGACCGGCTTGGCTACGGGCGATTCTGGGTGGCTGAGCATCACAACATGGACACGGTGGCCAGCACGTCTCCGGCCGTGCTGATAGCGCACCTGGCGGCCCACACCGAGCGCATCAAGCTTGGCTCGGGCGGGGTAATGCTGCCCAACCACAGCCCCGCCGTCGTGGCCGAGCAGTTCGCCATGCTCGAAGCGCTGCACCCAGGCCGCATCGACCTCGGTATCGGCCGGGCGCCGGGCAGCGACCGGCTGAGCGCTGCGGCCGTGCGCTCGGGCGGCTCGCCGACGGGGGAAGGCGGCGGCGTCGCCGATCCCTGGCAGGTGGACGACTTCCCGTCCAACCTCATCGACCTGATGGGCTACCTCGGCGATGTTCGCACCACCGAGGGGCCGTGGACTGACTTCGCCGCCACGCCGACAGCCGAGTCGATGCCGCAGATGGTTCTGCTGGGCTCCAGTGGCTACTCGGCACAGCTTGCCGGCTATCTCGGCCTGCCGTTCGCCTTCGCGAACCACTTCGGCGGCGGCGGAACGCTCCAGGCTGTCGAGCTGTACCGGCAACGGTTCGAATCGTCGGCCGTGCTCGATGAGCCGTACGTCATCGTGAGCGTGGCGACGGTGGTGGCACAAGACGCGCAGCGAGCCCGCTATCTGTCGGCACCGGGGCGGCTGCGACGCTGGGGCATCCGCACGGGCCGCTTTTGGCCGCTGTACTCGCCCGAAGAAGCGCAGGCTCACCCCGAATGGGAGCGCGCTGCGGCCATGCCCAGCAACTCCGTGGTCGGCGACCCCGACGATGCGGTTGCCGGGCTGGAAGAACTCGCTGCCGAGACCGGTGCTGCCGAACTGATGGTGCATACCAGCACCTTCGGTCTGCCCGAGCGCATCGAGAGCCTTGAACTGACGATGGAGGCCTGGCGGCGGCGAGCGGCTGATGCGGCAGGGCAGGCTGAGCCGGCTGAGCCATGGCAGCGACGAGCGGGTGATGGCGAGGGCGGCGCCGTCGCGCAGACTGCCGACTCCGGGGCAGCGGCACGGTGAGTGCCACGACCCGCCCGGCGGTGCCCGGTGTGCGCACGACAGCCATGGGCACGCATTTCGGGTCGTTCCTGGTGGACTCGCGTGACGGTGAGGTGCTGGCCGTGCGAGGTCATCCCACCGACCCCGAGCCGTCCCATCTGGGGGAGTCGCTGCGCCATTTCGCAGAGAACCGGGTGATGCGGCCGGCGGTGCGCCAGTCGTGGCTGGCTGACGGGCCCGGTGCGGCCACTCACCTGCGCGGCGACGATCCGTTCGTCGAGGTCGACTGGGACACGGCACTCGACCTGGTGGCCGCCGAGCTGACCCGAGTGCGCGACGACCACGGCAATGCGTCGATCTTCGGCGGTTCCTACGGGTGGGGTTCGGCAGGGCGATTCGGCTTGGCGTCGAGCCAGCAGCACCGCTTCATGCGCTTCTTCGGCGGCTGCACCGACCAGAAAGGCACATACTCGTCGGCCGCTGCGGAGGCGATCTTCCCCTACATGGTCGGCACGGGCTATCACGCCGGGCTGGCACGGCAGACCTCGTGGTCGGTGATCTGCGAGCACACCGAGCTGTTCGTCTGCTTCGGCGGCATGCGCGCCAGCAACAGCCACGTGACCTACGGCGGCCAAGGACCGCACCACCACAACGATTGGGTCGCCCGTGCCGCCAAGGCAGGGGTGCAGTTCGTCAATGTCGGACCGTTGCGTGACGACTTCGACAAATCGGCCGACGCACGCTGGCTCCCCATCCGGCCCGGCACCGACGTAGCGCTGATGGCAGGCATCATCCACACGCTGGTCATCGACGGGCTCGCCGACGACGACTTCCTGTCGACCTACTGCTCTGGCTGGCCAGTGCTGAGAGCCCACATCATGGGCGACGGCCTCGACGCTGCACAGCGTCGAGTGGAGGATCTGCGTCGATCCGCAGCCGAAGCCGGTCTGCCAGACCGAACGGCGAACCACGAGGCCAATTCGCGGACTCACGATTCGCCCGACCCGGCCGACATGAGCATCTGGCCGGTCGACTACGACACGCCCAAGTCGGCGCAGTGGGCGGCAGAGGTGACCGGTATCGACGCCGAGGACATCGTCTCGCTGGCGCACGAGATGGCCGCCAAGCGCACGCTTGTCAACCTGTCCCTGTCCACCCAACGGGCGCACCACGGCGAGCAGCCGTACTGGATGGCGCTGGCTCTGGCATGCGTGCTCGGCCAGGTCGGGCTGCCTGGCGGGGGATACGCCTTCAGCTTCGGTACGCAGGGCAACACCGGGGCGGGCCAGACCAGGGCGCGTATTCCGGGCCTGCCGGTGCCGATGCGCCAGCCGGGCCCTCCCACCATCGCCGTCTCGCGCATCACCGAGATGCTGGAACGGCCGCTCGAGCCGTACGACTTCGACGGCCGCAGGGGCCGCTTCCCAGACATCCGGCTCGTGTACTGGTCGGGCGGCAACCCCTTCCACCACCACCAGGATTTGAACCGGCTGGTGAAGGCGTGGCGGCGGCCCGAAACCATTGTCGTCCACGACCCCTGGTGGACGTCCACGGCGCGCCATGCGGACATCGTGCTGCCCGCCACCACGACGCTCGAACGCAACGACATCGGCTCGAGTTCGAGGGACCGCTTCATCCTCGCCATGCACAAGGTGATCGAGCCGGTGGGCGACGCCCGGCACGATTTCGACATTTTCTCGGAACTGGCCGAACGCTTGGGCTTCAGGAGCGCCTTCACCGAGAACCGCGGCGAGACGGAATGGCTCCGGCACATCTACGAAGAGGCGCGCGGGAAAGCCGCCGCCCAGGGCGTGGTTCTCGACACGTTCGAGCATTTCTGGGAGGCCGGCCATACCGAAGTCGCCCCGCCCGAGACGCCCCACGTCTACCTGGCCAATTTCCGGGAAAATCCTGAGAAAAATCCGCTCAAGACGCC
>JAJDZE010000109.1 GCA_022824805.1 Acidimicrobiia bacterium
CGACATCGCGCTCGAATTCGGCCGCATAGTTGAAGACGAAGTGGTCGATGCCGAGTTGCTGGCAGACCCTGCGGGCATCGTCCACATCCGACACGGCGCAGCAGCCCTGGTCCTGCGGGCCGCCCCACAGCTTCAGCGTGATACCGACCACCTCGTGCCCGTCGCGCAAGCACAACGCCGCAGCGACCGAGCTGTCGACACCGCCCGACATCGCAACGAGCACCTTGCTCCCTGCGGCGGCGCCATGCCGCTCGGAGCTCCCTGCAGCGGCACCGTGCCACGCGGCGCCCTTTGCGGCGGCGCCGTGCCGCCCGGGAGTCATCGCAACTGCTCCACGCACCTCGGAATGGCGTCGATGGCTTGCTCGATCTCCCACGGTTCGGTGCACCAGCCCAGCGACAGGCGGAGCGAGCCGGCTGCGGCCTGTCGCTCGACTCCCATGGCGGCAAGAACATGGCTCGGCGCCATGGCGCCCGACGCGCACGAGGCCGCCGCGGATGCCATCACATCGAAGCGGTCGAGCAGCACCAGCAGCGCCTCGGTCTCGATGCCGTCGATGAGCAGCTGGCAGATGCCCGCCGCTCGCCGAGACCGCTCGACCGTTTCAGCACACCCGTCAATCGCCGCCAGCAGGCCGTCGGCCAGCCGGTCCGCCAGTTCCCTGATCCGGCAGATGTCCTCGCTGCGAGTCTCGTGCAGCTCGCCGAGCGCGGCACCCAGCGCAGCGATGCCTGCCGTGTTGTGCGTGCCGCTGCGCCGATCAGCCTCCTGGCCGCCGCCGAGCTGCTGTGCCGACAGCGTCACGCCGGGCCCGAGAGCAAGAACCCCCACGCCCTTGGGCCCGCCGAACTTGTGGCCGCTCAGCGACAGCAGATCTGCCGGCAGCGCCGCTGCAGCGATATCGACCCAGTTGACCCCTTGCACCGCGTCGGTGTGCAGCAGCGCCTCGGGGGCATGGCGCCGGACCACATCGTCCACGGCCCCGAGATCGGCTATGACGCCCGACTCGTTGTTGACCAGCATCACCGACACCAATCCCACCGGCGGGCCCGCATCGGGCGCCAACTGTGCAGCCAAGTGGTCGAGGTCGACCTCGCCGCCGGCGCCGACCTGCACGTACCGGCCGCCGACCGCCGCGACGGGGTGCAGCACCGCGTGGTGTTCGGTTGCCGGACACAGCGCCGTCGTGCCTGTTGCGGAGGTGACGCCGTGCACCGCGAGATTGTCTGCTTCAGTCCCGCCGCTGGTGAACACGATGCCGTGCGGGTCGAATCCGAGCGCCCCGGCAACGACCTCACGTGCGTCGTCGATGGCTGCGCGCGACCTGCGGGCCATGCGGTGCGCTCCCGAAGGATTGGCGAACAGCTGCTCCAAGTACGGCGTCATGGCCTCGATGGCGCACCGACGCATCGGCGTCGACGCAGCGCAGTCGAGGTACGCAGGGCGATTCCGATCAGCGGTCACACGCTGAGGTTACGAGCACGGCCCGTGGCGTCCTGCCGGCCGCTTCACGCAGTCAACAAGGCAGCAACCGATGCTGCACCGGGTGCGGTGTGACAACGGCCGCATGCGGTGCCACACTTGCCGGTCGCTGGAAACGAACGTCGGCGTGACGAAGCGTGCCAGCGGTCCGAGACGCGATTTGCGTGCGGGCAGGCATCGACAGGGCAATCACGGGCATGGGCATCGAGGTCTCCATCGACATTCCGGCACGGCCGCAGGAAGTCTGGGACTACGTCGCGGATCTCGCGAGCAATGTCGAGTGGATGGCCGACGCTCAGTCGATCGACTTCACGTCTGCGGGGACTGAGGGCGTCGGCACGACGTTCGAGTGCGTCACCAAGATCGGCCCGCTGAAGACGACAGACAAGCTCGAGGTCACCGAGTGGGACCCGCCGCACACGCTCGGCATCACCCATCGGGGCGCGGTGACGGGCACTGGCCGTTTCGCGCTCGAGCCCATCGAAGACGGCACTCGCTTCACCTGGAGCGAAGATCTGACACTGCCCTGGTACTTCGGATCGCGGGCCGGCCAACAACCTGCCTCCCTGGTGCTCGAACGCGTCTGGCGCAAGAACCTGCGGAACCTGCGCGCACGGATGCTCGAACGCCAGCAAGGGCCGACCGGCCACGAGCCGGGACCGCTGCTGGGGATGGGCCGCGACTCGGAGATGCGCGCCTACGGCCCGCACATCATTCGCATGAGCCTGCGCGGCCGGGATCTGAGTCACGAGGCTGCCGCCATGCGCCACGTGCGAGCGCACGGATTTCCTGCTCCGGAAGTCATCGAGCAGCCCGACGATCACTCGGTGGTGATGGCGCGTCTGACCGGCCCGACGATGCTCGACGAGCTGGCGGCCAAGCCGTGGCTCGTGACACGCCACGTCAAGGGTCTGGCACGGCTGCACCGGCTGCTCGGCGACGTGCCTGCCCCAGACAACTGGGTCAAGGTTTCGGGCGGCGGCTCGGTGGTGCATCTCGACCTGCAGCCCGACAACGTCAAGCTCACCCCCGACGGCCCCGTCGTCATCGACTGGTCGAACGCAGCAGCCGGCGACGCGGCGTTCGACGCTGCATCCACCTATGTGCGGCTGCGGACCGCCTCGCCCGACAACCACGCTGCGGCCCGGGCAGTCATCAACGCGTTTCGCACCCGCTTTGCCCGTGCATTTCTCAAGGAGTTCGGCGCCGACGCGATCCTCTCGCACTTGCGCGCGGCAGCCGACCTGCGGCTCCTCGACCGCAACCTGCATCCCAACGAGCGCGAGGCAGTCTTCGCGCTCGCCCGCGGCGAGCTCGACTGAACCACGCGCGCTTCGCACCCGCGGCGTCTACCGGAGCTTCAGTCCCGAGTACGAACGATCACCGTGGCAGGATGCACTTCGGCACCCTTGATTCCGCCGGCGATTGAGCGCAAATCGAACTCACGGATGCAGCGAGTCTCCGGCGCCTCCCCATAGGGGAGAATCGAACAACCGCGACCCGCGGCCAACGGCCCTCGCAGGCACGGTGCGGGGTCGAGCCAGCCGGACGGCGGCAGGACGACCTCGGCAAGCGCCTCGGCAGCGGGCGGCACGACGAACGCCAATTCGCTGTGTCTCGGCTCGACCCCACAGGCAAGCACTCGCCCCGTCCTCAGGGAGATCAGATACGTCAACTCCAACCCGCAGTACGACTCGCAGTCATCGAAGTAGTCATGCAGATACGTCAACGCGGCCACCCGGCCGTCGGTGCCCCGAAGGTGCGCCGTCCAGGCCGGGCTCTGCTCGCCGAGGTGCAGTTCCAGCTCGGAGTCAACCGGCGCGGGAGGCGACTCGGTCACATACCAACGCTCTGCATCGCCGTGCGTGAGCCTGAGCACACCCACGGGCCACGGCTCGTAGCCGCTGATCTCGAGGCTTGAGCCGCCCAGCGCCGCCGATGTCGGGTAGCGCTGCGCGGACTCGGATCTCGGCGCCCAGCCGGTTTCCGAGGCCGTCTGCACGCTGACGATCTGTGGGGCCTCGCCCCAAGGAATGACCAGGCTGTCCCCGCTGCTGGGGTCGCGCGCGACGCGGATGCCGCGAGCCGCCACGGAGAAATCGCGCTGCCAGCCCGCGACCGTCGACTCTGCGAAGACGATCTCAGATGCTGCACCGGTATCCGCATCCAAGAACTGCACGACGAGGTCGTTCCGGTACGTCGCAGAGTCGTATCGCTCGGCCATCCGAACAACGCCTTGGTACGGCCATTGCGGGGCGGTGTCAGCGGGCAGCAACTCGGGATCGGGCGCGGGCGCAGTGACCGAGCGCGAGGATGAAGCGGGCGCAAGCGACTCCAGAGCACCGATCAGCCCCTCATCGAGGCCATGCACACATCTGGACCTGTCCAGCCAACCCGACGTGGGAAGCCTGATCTCGTCGATGAGCACCCCGGCGCCCGGCGGCGACACAAGGAGCAGATCGCCGCTGCGGAGCGAGCCGCAGGCAACAGCATCACCGGAGCTCAACGACAGCATGAAGACCTCGGTGGGATTGCAGTCATCTGCGGACCTGCTCCACGCGAATGCCACATGCTCGCCGTCGGTGCCCTTGAGGCCGGTGTAGGAGTTGTCCAGCCGGAAGCGACCCATCAACGCAGGCTCTGCGGCGTCTGCACCCGTGCTGGCACGGCTGAGCACGTACCCCCCGACATGCTCGCCTACAGAGATGCGAACGCCGTTGGTGTGACTCTGAACCGTCATCGAGGCGTTCTCTGACGGGAGTTCGTCATACCACGCCAGCTTGGGCCTCGATGCGAAGTGCGAGATCGAGGGCTCGCCGGCGATCGTGCCGGCGTGCGACACGCTCGCTTGACCGCCCCACGCAAGCTCTAGGAGATAGTGGTCGGTCTGAACTCTGCCGCCGTCATCCTGCCTCTGGTGGCCGTACAGCTCCACGCCACTTGCGGTCGAAGTCACGTGACTGGCACATGGCAGCTGCTGCAGGTTGGAGACCGTGACGACACTCGTCGCCCGCGACCTCGCATCGTGCATGCGAATGGTGATGACGTGCTCGTCGCAGAAGTCATCGTGCTCGTGCGTCGTCAAGACGACTCCGAAGAAGGGTGCAGCGGGAACGGCATCACCAGCGACCATCGGCCGCTGGTCCAAGCCGAAACGGCACCGCGGTGCGAACGGCGCCGAGATCGGCGGCAGCTCAGCGAGCCGCCCGAACAGACCGCCGTCGACATCGGCGTTCGACGCATGCTGCGCGAGCGACGTGTCGCACCCATCGAAACTCAGCGTGTCGCCGAGCGGCAACGCCACGCTCTCGACAGCGAGTCCGGCCCCTGCAGGAGTGACCAATTCGATGTCTCCAGCATGGGGACCGCACGCCAGCGTCTCGCCGGTGCGCAACGACACGACGGCGGTCCGCTGATCGCTGCATCGAAGCCGCCGATCTGGCGAGTACGACACGGCCAGGAGTTCGCCGTCGGTGCCCCGCAGCCATGCGGACTGGTTCAGCCGAACACCGGTCGGCCTCGATGCGTTGAAGGAGTCGGCGACCGACGCCCAGTGGCTCGCCGAGTTGCCATCAGCGACGATCTGGAGTGCGGCCCGTTGCTCTTCAGAGGCACGGCTGGCTGCCACCGAGAAGCGGGTTCCCGCCATGGTGATCGATCCGCTGCCGGGTGACACCCCAGAAGGCGACTGCCACCAATCGGCAGCGGTCGACGCCCCGCGCGCCGGTTGGCCGACTGCGGCATGCCCGCCCCACGGAATCACGATCCCGTAACGGGAGTCCTCCATCCACAGTTCGCGGTCGTCGTACTGGATTCCCGGCCGGCACGCCCCGGCGAAAAAACCGATGTTCCTGATCAGGATTTCCTTGGATGTCCGAGTGGTCGAATCGTGGTACTGCACCACCAGGTCACTGGTGCCGTTGCCGTCGGCGTCCACTCCGAATGCCTGCACGATCCCGCGGAACGGCCACTGCGGGGCCGACTCATCAGACACCTCTATCGGCAGGGATCCCGGTCGCGCAGGCTCGGGTTCCTGCCGATCCGCGCCGTCAGCGCTGTCATCGGGCCTCGTGGTCGGCTCGCCGTCGCCTGCGGCCTCGTCGTCGCGAGCCGGCTCGTTCTCGTCAGCCTGCGCAGTCGCCCCGACGGCTTCCTGCGATGGGCGCTCGGGCTGGCGTGACGGCACAGTGGCGTCGATTGCCTCGGAAGTCCCCGACGGCATGGATGCACTGTCGGCCGTCTCCGGAACGGTGTCGGGGGGATCGACGGAGCTGCACGCCGACGCCATGCCAGCCCAGATGGCCAGCGCAATCGTCGTCCGGACGCGCAGTCGGGACAGCACCGCTTCGTCTCGTCTGATCGACGGCCTCGTCATGATGCCGCCTCGGCGGCTCGAACTCCGAAGGCTGCCGGGGTCGGCCCGATGCCAGGCCTCGAATCGCCGATGGTCCGAAAGTCAAGCTCGCGGGCACATACGAATTCGTCGCCATGTCCCAAGGGGATGCTGGTGCAGTCTTCGGGCTTGATGTCCCGCTCGCCATGGGTGCAGGGGGTCGGGTCGAGCCAGCCGGAGGGCGGCAGGCGAGGCGGGAATCGTGGCGACCTCTCGGTGGTTGCCGGAACGAACACGACATCGGTGCCGAACGGTTCCAGGCCGCATTCCAGCACCTCCCCGGTCCGCAATGAAATGACATACGTGATCAACGTATGCGGCTCGCCGAAGAAGCTCTCACCCGGCAGTCCCACCCACGAGACCATCAACACAACGCCATCGCTGCCGATCAGACGCGGCAAGTACCCGTCGATGTCGGACTCGTGTTCGAACTCGCCCAAGAACCATTGCTCGTCGCATTCGCTCCTGACTTCGTTCGGAACTGCGAACCCTTCCCTCGGCGAGCCGAGCAGGTAGGCACCGTGGACATCACCGACGCTCAGCTCCAGCAGCTCGGGCCGGTGCCACCGATCCCCATAGTCCGCATGGGTCAGCTTGGCTCGCACCGTCGAGCCGCCCACGTCGAGCGGGAGCGACGCGCATGGCATGACGGAGTCGGGCTCTGCGACGAACTGGGCGAGCGTGAGGCCGCGTTCGCGTGGGGCGCGAGCCAGGCGCGCCAAGCGCTCCGCTGCGACAAGCTCTGGCGCAGATCCCCATGGGATGAGCACGGAGGTTCCCCAGCCTCGGCCGAACAGCACACCCTCGTCGACCAAGCGGGGAGTGCCGAGACTGGGACGCGGTTCGGTGTCGAAGACGATCTCGGTGACCTCCCCGCTGCCCGAGTCGTAGTACTGAACGACGCGGTCGTGGCTGTAGGTCGCCGGGTTGTACCGGCGAAAGGAGCGCACGATGCCGCCGAATGGCCCCTCTGGAGCGGGTGTGCTCGGCAGACGGACGGGTTCGGGCAACGACGCCGGCATCGGCAAGGGCAGCGGCGGCACCGGCTGGGCTGCCAGGAAGTCAAAGAACTCGTCGTCAAGATCGCGTGGACAATCGCCGTCGCCACTTGACCGGTAGAACACATCGAGCCAACCAGACGGGGGCAGCTTGATCTGTGGAACCACGAGTCCCTCGCCCCGGGGCGAGAACAGCCGGAATGCGCCCCACGCACCTGTGCCGCATGCGACCACCTCGCCCGTTCGCATCGAGATGACAACGACTTCATGGCCCGCGAATGCCGGCTCGAAGCGCCAGAGAGCGAAGGCAAGCAGTTCGCCGTCGGTGCCGAGCAGGAAGGCAGTGTCATTGGGGTCGAATGATCGGGAGTCCCCGTACAGCTTGGTCGTGGCCGGCGGCGTCTTCTGGCCGTAGCGCGTCAGGACGTAGGCACCGACCTGGTCGCCTGCCTCGATATGTATGCCATTGGCATGAGTGCCCAGCGCAAAGTGTTCGCTCCCCAGGCCGTCCGAGACGGTGAGCGCCGCCGGCCCGATGGGCGCTTCTTCGTCTGATTCGCTCAACGCGCCAGAGTGGCCTTCCAAGCGCGCCGTCTTGCCCCACGGAACGATGACAACTGCGAGCTGTCCTCTGTACGTGGCGGACCCGTCGACCTGCGGCCCATTCACATCAGACCTCGGCGAGCACGTCGTCGAAACAAAGAACCCACCGTCGATGACGAGTCCTGCGGGGGTTTCATCGGTGGACATCGGCTGGCTCGGGTCCACTCCTTCCACGACGATCTTGGTGTTGGCTCGGCGAACGGTGTCGTGGAAGCGGATGACGAGGCTGGAGGTCTCAGACTCACGATCGCGCTCCATCGAGGCATCGACGATCCCCCTGAAGGGCAACGAGGGCGCCACGACATCGGACGTGACTACCCGCGGTTCGTCGCCCTCTTCGCAGATCCACGGCGACATCGCCGATTCGTCGCCTGCCGCCAATCGCCCGTCTGAGGAGTTCGGTGCCGACTCAGACCCCGCAGGCTCGTCTGCATCCGCGGCTGACGCCGTCGAAACGGCAGTCACGACAAGGACGAGTGCCGTTGAGATGGCTGTGCCGATGAGGACCCGGCGTGAAGAACTCCTTCGTCGCAGCCAATGTGCGCTGCGGCGAAGTGCCCTCACGTTGTGATGCTAGAGGCTCAACCCTGATCAGGATTTTCGGGCAGCACTCAACAATGTCTCGGCGGCTGCGTAGGGATCGAGCTCTCGGCGGGCCAGCTGCTGGCGCAGGCGCTCCGCAGCAGGTCCCTCGGTGAGGGTTGCCACACGTTCGGCAATAGCGGCCCGCAGGACCTCCTCAAGCTCGGTCTGCACCCTGGCCGCGCGGCGAAGCTCCAGCTCGCCCGAGGCTGTGCCGTGGTCGCGGTGCGCGCAGATGGCATCCCACAGCTCAGCCGCACCCTCGCCGGTGGTGCCGACCGAGGTCAGGATGGGCGGGTCCCAGTCGCCGGGCGCGGACAGATCCAGCATCTGGCGGATGTCGCGGCAGGTTTCCGATGTGCCTGGCCGGTCGGCCTTGTTCACCACGAAGATGTCGGCTATCTCCATGAGACCGGCCTTGTTTGCCTGCACCGAATCGCCCCAGCCGGGGTTCACCACCACCACGGTGGTGTCCGCGGCACCCACGATCTCCGTCTCGACCTGGCCGACGCCGACCGTCTCAATGAACACC
>JAJDZE010000010.1 GCA_022824805.1 Acidimicrobiia bacterium
GGTCGCACCCCCCCACACGTCGTCCCAGCGCATGGTCAGACCTACCGAATTCGGCGCTTCGAGCCGGAACCCCTGAGCCGAATCAGCCGTCGGCCCCGAGCCGGTCCACTCGTGATAGCCGTCGTTGTTGGAGTCGGCGAAAGCACCGAGCCACGCTTTGCGCCCACTGTTCCCAGCGGCGTTGACCCACACGATCCCGTTGTCGGCGGCCCACTTGACGGTCGTCAGCGGACTCGTGGTGTACGGCGAGGTGCCGTCGGCCGCACCATGGAACTGCCAGGTAATCGAGTGAACGATGACCTTCACCCCTTCGCTGTGCATCCACTCCACAGCGCTGTGCAGATCGGCCCACGTCTTCGGATTGGAGATGTACAGCTGCGCATCGGGCGCCATGTCCATCAGCGACTCCGCTACCGAGGTGCCGTGCTGATAGCCGCCCGCGGTGTCGCAATTGGCCAGATCGCTGGTGGGCTGGCCCGCATCGGTGTAGCAGCGGCCCGTCACCGTCGTCGGCAGCTCGGTTCCCTGCAATGCCCGCAGGCCGGTGAAGCCATCCTTGCCAGTCGCACTCGAAGCACTGTCGATCACGCCCACCTTCACCCCGTCGCCGGTGTAATCGTTGAAGTGCCACAGCGACGCGCCGTGCGCAGCGCGGATCTTCGGGTCGACGAAATTGCCACGTTCTGTGAACGCTTGGGGCATCTCGCGCACTCGTGACACGCCGGTCTGCTGCGCCAGCGGGCCCAGCAGCGCAGGCGGCACGTACGCCTCGAGGTAGTCGCCCACCACGTTCGCGGGCGTCACCCCGTTGTCGGCGAGGAAGTCCAGCACCTCGTCGCGGTTGCCGTCGAGCTGCAGCGTCAACAGCAAACGGCCATTGCTCAACGTGGGATAGGTGGAATTCGCGCCATCGGGCAGCGTCGGCGGCGTCGCGCCGACGGCGTCAGAAACCGCAGCACCGCTCTGGCCGGCGGCCACCGCCAACGCGCTGAGCTGCGAGCCCAGATTGGGATAGGCCACCTGCGCCGCTCCCAGCCCCTCACCGGGCTGGGTCCCGAGCGAACCATCGGGGCCGACAGACTCCGGGCCCAGCCCCTCGGTCACGTCGTCAGTTGCACCGGAGCTTTGCTGCTCCGGGGCGGGAGGGTTGTCGGGCGACTGCGCCGCGACCGCCGACGGCCCCACAGCCACCGACGCAGCAGCCATCGCTGCCGCCACGACCAACGCCGTCGCCGCCCGCAGCGGCCGAGCAGCCACCCCGCACCGGCCCGGCTTCGGGAACCTCGCTGCTGAAGTCGACATGTCGTCTTCCACCTCCGAGTCATTCGAGCCAGCGGCGGCTCTTGCCATAAATTACGAGCCCAAGTACAGCACACCGCCAGACCACCACCAAGCACCGGTGTCTGTTCGTCTCGATGGCATCGGCCATTGCTTCGATTGTGTTTCGTCACGAGGCCGATTCCTTGGCCGCTCGGCTCAGCCAGCCCTCGAGCGTGTCGGTCGTCCATGTCGGCAGTCCGGTGCCGAGGAAGTCGTTGTCGTTGGTCCATATCGCACAGTCGAGCGACAGAGCCGCTGCGACCGCCGGCCAGTCGTTGGGGTCTCTGAGCGAACGCGCGCGGGCTTCGGCTTCCTGGGCTGCGTAGACCGCCAGAGGCAGCACCTCGATATTGCACGTGACGGCGGCCAGGCATATGGATACGAGTTCGTGCTGCGTGGGAATCGCGAGGTCGTTGTGGCGGCCGAACTGCCCGATGCGCCGAGGCAGCTCCCACTGGGTCTCGTGCCACATCTGCTCGGGCAGGAACAGTTCCAGCTTTGGGTGGCTCAGGCGTTCCCGGCCGACTTTGCGCAGCAGCTCGCCGATGAGAACGCTCGTGTCAACTACGAGCCTCATCTGACTGAGGCTCCACGCCCGGCGGCGCGGAAATGGAACTGAAATATCCGAAGGGGTGGATCAGCCCCTGCGCCGGACGCCGAACCTCGACGTCCCTGATGGCCGCGACCAGCTCGTCCTCGGTGAGACCCGTCTGCTCGAGCACGTCGCTGACCACCGAGCCGAGCCGTTCGAGCACCTTGACGCCGACCTCACGGTCCTTGGCGACGATCGGCACGTAGAACCCGACCGGCTCGCCGTGCTTCTCGATCGCAAGGGTTTCCCCGGAGGCGATCAGCTTCGTGGCATGGTCGCGGAACTCACGAATCCCCACAGACTTCATCGTCTTGCCCTTCTCGAACACATCTCATTGTTGTGGCCACGAGCGTAGCCACAAATGCGCTGCCCGGTAAGCGCGACGAAATCCTGTTCATGGACACACCGACATTCGGCACGGCCCACGCCGTCTCAACCGCGGGCGCCGTCAATCCGCCGCATGGCTGAGGAACGACGCTGCTCAGTCGTTGTCGGTGATGGTCATGACGGCTTCGCCGTCGGCGATGGCCGCGCCTTGGGGGCTGGACAGCCGCACTCGGAAGACCTCGTCGCCTTCGCTGTAGCTGTCGTCGTTCAGATACACCGAAGCCGATTTCTCGGTCTGGCCGGGGGCGAAGGTCAGCGTGCCGCTCATGTACCAGAACTCGTAGTCCATCGCGTAGTCGTCGAGGTCGTACGCGTGGTCGGAGGCCCAGCTCACCTTGACCTGATGGCCCACCGCCTCAGACAGCGTCACCTTGAACGTCACCCACAGGCCCTCTTCACCGGACGCGTCCCCGATCGAGACCGTCACACTCGGCGGCGGAGGCGGGGGTGGCGGCGGGTCGTCGTCATC
>JAJDZE010000153.1 GCA_022824805.1 Acidimicrobiia bacterium
AAAGCGTCCGAACGGGTCACCGACCGCGGACGATCCAAGCTGCGCGGCCTGCTCGCGGCCGGCGACCCCCGAGGCGAGGTCCGCGACGCTTGGCACGCCAAGGAAACCCTGCGCGGCGTCTACCGGATCCCCAAACGCAGCCTCGCCGTCGAGACGGTCGACGAGCTCGCACGCGATCTGCACGACGAGACGTTCTCCGCGGAGCTGAACAAGCTCGGCCGCACCCTGGCCGCGTGGCGCACCCAGATCACGAACTGGCACCGGTCGCGTGTGACCAACGGGCCGACCGAAGCAGCGAACAACCTCGCGAAGCTGATCAAACGCGTGTCGTTCGGGATCACCAACTTCGACCACTACCGCACACGAGTCCTGCTGTACGCCGGAAAACCCGACTGGACCCTGCTCGACGACCTCACCCCACGCTAAAACGCGAAGAGCCGCGATTCGCCGAGGTGCTGAAGCCCCTTGTTGCGGAGATCGGATTCTGTCAGTCGAGACGTGGCCCGAATCTTGAACACCAGCTTCGGGTCCACTCCGCCCTCTCGCGTTGGCACCTGGGGCGGAATGAGAGCAGCGTCAAGGCGAGACCGAAGCCTGCTGCTATGCGACTGGTGCTCACGTACCGGTGCGCTGCCTACGGGCGTCGGCAGCGAGCGCCGTGATCCGACCTCGTACGGCCGTGGAAGGGGTAGGTGCCTCGGCACGGATTACCAACGGCGCCGTTTCGTCGCTGATACAGCTGCGTTCAGATCGTCGACGGACACTGCAGCTCGACCATCTCTCACAGCGATCCTTATCGCCGTCCACACCGTTGCCTCCGCGGCTGCGTGGGGCAGGCCGCGCAGGCTCGTGCCTGCTTCGTCGATGGGCAGCGGTTCCGCTTTGGCATGCTTGAGACCCCGCCTCAGCAGCGTGCGAATCTCCTTGATCGTCGGCAAAGGGAACTCCACAACCTCGTCGAAGCGACGCCACAGCCCCCGGTCCAAAGTCTCCTCGTGGTTGGTCGCCGCCACCAGCAGGCCCGGCCCCGTGTACGAATCGAGCAATTGCAAGAACGAGTTCACCACCCGCTTGATCTCGCCGTGCTCACTGGCGTCATTCCGTTCACGACCGAGTGCGTCGAACTCGTCGAACAGCACCACCCACTGAGCAGAGCTCGCGTAGTCGAAGATCCGCCTCAGGTTGCCCGCCGTCTGCCCGAGGTACGACGACACGATTGCGTCGAGCCGCACCACCACCAGCGGAACACCCAGCTCGGCCGCCAGCGCCTCAGCCGCCGACGTCTTGCCGCAACCGGGAGGTCCATAGAAGATGATCCGATTCCGACGGGGCACGCCGAGCGCTTCGAGCCGACTCCACTCGGGCACCTCCTTTGCGAGATCGGTCAGCGCTGTGCGCACCGTGGGGCGCAGGACGAGATTGCCGAGATAGCGCTCGGGGCGGTGCACAGTCGCCAGTTCCCAGCCCTGATCGGGGTCTGTCGGCGGCTGCACCAGCCTCACATCACCGTGGCCAATGTCGACGGTGTCACCGCTGGCGAGGATTTTCCGCAGGTCTCGGGCGAGGGCCACGTGATGGCGCGCTTCCTCTTCCTCGATGATCGTGTTCGCCGCCCGGCGGAAGGCCAGTTCGTCAGCGCTGCGGAACGCACGGAATAGCTCCTTGAGATCACGGCCAGCCATGCGCCCCTCCGAACTCGCAGCGTCCCGCCGAGCCTAGAACCGGAGACGGCCGCGGTGATCGACGGTCTAACCCAAACGCATCCGCCCTCCAACCGGATCACGCCACATATGCATCTGCGTGGGGCAATCAGCGCAGATTCGTTCTCGCTTCACCGGCGATGCCTGCGACGATGGCGCTGTAGGGCCGCGCCGTCTATCCGAGGAGGTGGTGGGTGCCGGCAGCCAGCATGACTTCGCAGGATCGCGCTCCCAGTTCGTCCAGCGGTTCAGCGAACGCTTTCGGGACGACGACCGCCAACGGCATGAAGCTGCCCCGACGCGAAAAGCCTCCATCAACCGCTCTGTGGCGGCATTGGAAAGGATCATCAGCTGTGTCATCCTCGATGAGTGAGTGATTGCTCTCACCGAGAATCACGCCGGTGACCCACCAGCAGGCGGACCCTCCCAGCTACCTCAAATTCCCACCGCTCACCGGGACGCTGCCGTCCTCCACGATGGGATCGAGTTCGCTGGCCAGAGCTTCCGACTCCGCTCCAAGCCTCGCGACGCTCACGGAAACGCCTTACAGTTCTCAGGTGGCCATCGCTGGCGCAGCGCGCTGGGCGGATTCGAGCAGCTGATCAAGCAGTGCGCTGCCCCATGTCAGGAGCACCAAGCCTTCAGCTTGCTGGGCTTGGGTTCGGTTGAAGGTGACCGGGTGGGCCTGGCCGTCGAGGTGGAGCAACCATGCGCCTTCGATGTCGGGGTGGCAGCTCAGGCGTTCGGCGCATGGCGGGATCTGCAGGAGGGCTTCGCGGAGGCCGTTCAGGTCCATGGCGGGCTGCAGCGGTTCGGGGTGGCGGGGTACGGCGTCGAGGTCGGCGAGCTTGACGGGGGAGGCCATTGCTTGGCGGTTCATCTGCTCGATCTCGTTAACGGCGTGAGCGGGGGTGATCTGGCCGAGGGCTGCTCGCTGCATGGCTGACTCCATCGATGCGAGCACTGGCTGGGCGTTGCCGACGATGTTGGTGAACCACTTGAGGCGGTCCTCGATGCGGCGCAGCACGTCGTCCTCGACGGTGCCTTTGTAGGACAGGTTGGTGACCTCCACGCGGGGCTGGCCGCCGATGCGGTCGACGCGGCCGATGCGCTGCTCCACGCGCATGAAGTTCCATGGCAGGTCGTAGTTGATGACCCGGGCGCAGGTCTGCAGGTTCAGGCCTTCTGACATCGAGTCGGTGCCGAGCATGATGCGCACTTCGTCGCCTTGGCGGAACAGTTCCTTGACATGCTCCTTGGGAATCGCCGTCCACGTCTCGGCGTGGGGGTCCCAGCGCTCGCCTCGGCCAGCGAAGTAGCAGACGATCCCGGTGCCGTAGATGGCCCGCAGGCGTTCTCGCAGGTAGCGCAGCGTGTCGGCGTACTGGGTGAACACCACGACGCTGCGGTGGCCGCCGATGAAGCTGGACTCAAGCAGCTCGTAGAGCTTCTGGGTCTTGGGCTCGTCGGGCGGCAGATCGCTCAGCTCGCTGATGAAGCTGTCCAGCTCGGTCAGTTCCTCAGCCAGGTACTCGTCTGCGCTGGCTGCTACCGCGTCGTCCCACTCGTCGGCGGCGGCGTCGGGGTCCCACGCCGAGTCGGCACCAGCAGCCCCCGACGGCGATTGCGAAGCGGCTGGGCCATCAGCGGGGAGGGCGTTCGATTCCTGCGACGACGCCAAGTCGTCATCGTCGACGAATGCGTCCAGCCGGCGTCGGCCTTGCAGCACCTCGCGGCGGCGCTCGAGCGAGCGGCGCACAGCGTGGAAGCTCGATGTGAGCCGGCGCCGGTAGATGGTCATGATGAAGCCCAACGGCCGCCGCCGGCCCCGATCGGCCAGGTACGCGTCGTAGTGGCGCTTGATGTAGCTGTCGATGCGGCCGTACAGCTCCTGGGCCGGCTGTCCAAGCTCGCACGACTCGTGCGTCACTCGACGCTCTGGCACCACGGTGCCCTCGGGCAGCACGCCCTCAACCTGATACTGGCGAAGGGTCGCCCGCGTGGTGCGGAACACACGGTCGCGCACCGGCGTGTTGGCCCGCAGCCAAGCGTCCCACTGAGTCTGTTGCTTCTTGCTCAGGTCACGCGTCACGCTCTTGAAGTACGGGCGCTCGTGGAACTCGGTGATCCTCTTCGCGGCAACCAAGCCGAGGTCCGCCCTCAACTCAGCGACCAACGCAGGGTCGGCGTCGACGGTCGCGAAGTGCCCTGCCAGCATCCTGCGCAGGAACAGCCAGTCTCGGTCGGCGAAGTCGGCGCCGAACTCTGCGAAGTACCGCTCCATTCGCTCGGGCGACTCCGACCACCGCGACGGCAGGCCGAACAGCTCCAGCAGATCCCAGATGTCGTGGGTGTTCATCTGCATCGGCGTGGCCGACGCCATCAGCAGCACGTTCCACATGGAGGCGCGCTTCATCGCCGTCAGCGTGGCCAGCATCTGGTTCGGCGAGTCCGAAGCCTTGGTGCCACGGCGGCGGGCATGATGGGCCTCGTCCACGAACACCAGATCCCACGGGGCACCCTCGGTCAGCGCCGCGCGATGGCCGCGCCGCCGAGCGAGATGAGAGGACGCCAGCAGCACCGGCGCGGACCGCCAGACACTTCCGCCATCCGGTCCCGCCTGCTCACGCCTCCCGTCGACCCACACCAGTTCGCCGCCGTCCAG
The DNA here is from genome assembly GCA_022824805.1 of Acidimicrobiia bacterium. Lineage (GTDB taxonomy): Bacteria > Actinomycetota > Acidimicrobiia > Acidimicrobiales > Poriferisodalaceae > Poriferisodalis. The sequence continues at coordinate 4,366 of JAJDZE010000153.1, forward strand.
CCGCGGGACGTCGAGCACGAACTTTTCGTTGAGTTCCTCCTGCCACTGGATCAGCACCGAAGCAGGAACCAGCAGCAGCGCTGTGCGGAGCCGGCCCGACAACAACAGCTCCCGCAGCACCAGACCTGTCTCGATGGTCTTGCCCAAGCCGACCTCATCGGCCAGCAGGTACGAACGCGGCCACGACTCAGTGATGCGCCGCGCAATCGACAGCTGATGCGGCCACGGCTCCACGACCGCCGACACCAGCCCGACACCGGAGCAGGTGCCCGGCGCGTCACGGATCTCCGCCAGCTGCTCAAGCTCCTGCGGCGTCAGCGGGGGCCGCGGCTCGAGCGGATCGCGAGGCGGCGGCGTCCAATCGTCCGGCACGAGCTGCACCAGCCGGTCGCGGACGGCCTGCGGCAGCGGCACGGTTCGCCAGGTGGTTCCGCCTGCATCGGCCTCGCCGCTACTGAAATCGCCAGCGCCGCTGCAAGGCGGCTCGCCGCTCCACAGTTCCTCGAACTGCTGCGCCAATGGCTCGCCATGGTCCGCCCAGCCTTCGGCACGCCACGACCGGTACACGCTGAACGACTCGAAGTTGTGCTGCCAGCCCGATGCCGACTCGTTGATGCTGCCGCTGAACGCCACACGATTGCCCGCGCCGTCGGCAAGCACCCCGAACTTCGCATGGAAGTAGCGCTGCCCGGCCTCGGCACCAGCAAGCGGAACACCGTCTGCGTCACACGGCACGCCAACCCGGATCTGGAGCCGCCTCTCACGCACCAGCCACGCGATGACCTCAAGGCGCTGGCGTGCGACCTCGCCAGCGCTCAACGCGTGGTCCACCGCGCTGTCAAGACTGCCCGCCAGGACATCGGCCAGCTCCGCTCGGCCGAGCAGCGCGTCACGGTCGGCCTCGGACAACTGCGTCCCCACCAGCAGCCTGATCGTGCCGTCGTTGGCGATGAACCGTGCCAGCCCCGCCGCTGCCGACACGAACGACGACGATGAGAAGTACCCCGCCACCCGGTCATACGAGGTCGCTCGCTGCAACACAGGCACGTAGAAGCTGTTGAGCGGATCGTCGGACGAGTCGTAGCCGGCGCGCAGGCTCAGTCCGACGAACCCGCCGTCAGTCATTCGCCACGCCCGGCAGCGTCGGCTCCTCGACCGTGACTGCGTCCGCCTCACTCGGCAGATCGATGTCCTTGAAGTACGTCGTCACCAGCGAACGCAAGTGCCCGGCCTCCGGGACATTCCACTCCCCTTGATGCTTGGTGCCCGGCAGCGCATGGACAAACGCTCTGAGGCACGAAATGAAATCGGGGTTCTCGGTGAGCTCGCGTTCGTCCAGCCATCGCTTCGCAGCCCCGCTGCCGTCCTCGGCCGTTATGTACGCGGCCGTGTGGACGGCATCGACCCACACATCAACAGTTGTGCGAGAACGGTCGATGCCCGGCAGATGCGCGTCCGTCTCGCGGCGCAGACGCAACCGCGGCTCGGTCAGGCTCACCGTGCCCTTCGATGCGGTCACCAGCTTCGCAGCCTCCACATCGTCAAGATCGAGGTCGCTGATGGACAGCGCCAGCTTCCGCGCTTCGTCGTAGGGAAACTCACGAGCGGCGAACGTGCTCCACGCCAGCAGCGTGAAATCGGTGAGCGGATCGAACTCGATCTCACGGCCGACCAACCGCAGCCGCTCCCGGCGCAGCACCTCCGCCCGAGCGACAGTCAGCGCTTCCTCCGGCCGCAACAGCCGGGAACGACCGTCTTCGTCGGCCTCCGCCGCGTACACAGGCCAGTGAGACGACAGAACCGACAACGCAGGCCCGTAGGTGGACAGCAGCAGATCGACACCGACGAGACCCTGCTCGTGCCCCCTCGCGAGCGCGTCGCCCGCCGCATCGCGAATGTCTGCGGCGATGTCGTCGATATAGACGGTGTCACCGTTGGCCCCGTCGTCGGACCGCTTCCGGCAACTCAAGAACATCGTTGACCTGACCGCGTTCTGCCGTGCCTGATGAAGCGACTGCTCGCTCTCGGTATGAACCGGCCACGAAGCTCGAATCTCGAACCCCGCCTGCAACAGCGCTGTGCCAAGCGAGTCCCACGCATCAGCTCGCTTGTGCGTGAACATCACCGTCATCACGCCGTTCGGCTCCAGCACCCGATGGCACTCAGCGAAGATCGCAGCCATCTTCGCCGTGTAGTCGTGATCGGCGAGTGTTCTGGCTCGCCTGCCGGCGTGGGCGAAACGCGCCCTGTTGGTGACCGCCTCGTCGTGCTTGTTGGTGAGCTGTTCTGCAAAGAGGTCAGGCCACAGCCGTCCGAGCGTCCGCTTGTGCCACACGTAGAAGTAGTCCGCCAACTCGGCGTACATCACATTGTCGTAGTACGGCGGATCGATGCACACCAAGGACTGCGACTCATCGGGCAGCGAGGTCAGATTGCCAGCATTCTCGGCCGTGACCCGCACGACCGCGAACGACGAATCGAAGTTCCCCAAGAGGGTGGCATCGTCGTGCGGCGACAGCAATGCTGCGATGCTTCGGTAGGCGTCAAGGAGTTGATCCAGCGTCCAAGCCGGTAGGGCCGACCCGCCGTCAAATTCGGCAAATGTGTTCTTGAATGCGAAGTTGTGCGAATCGAATACCGAGCGGATTTTCTGTCTTGAGACATCCCAACTGGCCATCCTCGCGTTCCAGTTGAGGGCCTTCCCAGGCATCATCGCGAGCATCGCCAAGATGGCATCTGCACGACCGGGGTCATCAGAAAGTTCGGCTCGCACATCCTCGACGACGTTGCGCCATTCCTCGACGAAGATGCCGTGTACGAGCAGCTGGCGAGGCGTGAACATGTCTCTCCAGCGGGCCATCCCGTAGTTGTGCGGCTCATTGGTCTTGTTGCCTGACGGGATGACCTCGATAGGAAGCACATCGTCGCGTTCCCATTGCGGCAAGCGACTCCGAAGTTCAGTTTCCGCGGTCTTGAGCGCATGCAGGTCAACTTCAGTGGGAGCGCGAAAACCTCGTCCCTTCGCAGCGCGCGTCGCCACGGCGTACAGCACCTCGCCCATGCGCCCAGCCTGTGCTTCGGTCTTGATGTAGGCGCTGTCGATTACCAAGTGGTCCCACGGCGAGACCGCTGAGCCTCGCGACCACGTACCGGCTTTCTTGGTGTCGAACCGCGCTGCCGCGCCCACGACGATCTCGAATTCAGGCTCGTCGAGCTCGTGATCTGCCCGTCTCGTGACCAAGCGCACCGCGACCGGCTTGCGGCCCCGCCGTAGCGCCCAGTCACTCACCAACGGCACGCACTTGCCCGTTCTCGGGCACGCGACGGTTCGAGCGAAGATATACGCCACGACTCGCTCGTCTTGCGCTTCCTTGACGAAGAAAGGCATCAGGCGCTGACCGAGTCGCTCGACAAGAAGCTCACCCCAACGTTGAAGGTCCTGCGAGAGCGGTGGCCCGAACCGAGCCGGGACTTCGACACCCGCCCTCAATACCGAGGCAGCTACTGGGTTGAGGTCGTTGGCGTGCGCAGGCAGCCCGTATCGCACGGCCTCGTAGGGAATCGAACCGCCTCCTGCGGTCGGATCGAGCAACGTCGGCACACCATTCCACACCTGCTCGAGGACCTCGTGCAGGAGACCGAGTTCGCAAGCGTCTGGAGAGTTCTTGTACGCCTGCTTGTAGCCGTAGCCGTTCCCCTTGAGCTTGACGCCAGCGGCATTCGCCTCTTCCAGCATCCGTCTCGCGCCCACCGGGTCACCCCAAATGCCGCAGAGATGGAGGAACCAGCGTCGGTACGACTCCGGCGTGGACAGTTCTTCGTGGCCGTCGAACTTGGTAGATAGTTCCGTTGACCACGCTGGCAGCAGGCTGGCGAGAATGGCCCCGGCGCTGGCGACCAACGGTCGCCGGGCCCACCAGACGTGCAGTGTCTTCAGCTTTGGGAACTGGCCCGGAATGGGACTGCTCTCCCGCAGCGACTCGACACCAAGCTCAGCGACCGGGAACCAATCCTCAATCAGCAAGCGCGGACGTTCGCCCTCAGTCATCGGCCAGCAGCAGTCGCAGAGCCCGCAGGGCACGACCGCGTGTGGGGCCGGATGTTCGGGCGTACCAATACAGCGCTTCTTCGTGCGACAGGGCTTCTACCCCGTCGACGATCGCTCGTCGCCGCAGTGGCTTAGCTACCGGCAAGCACGCGCTTACCGTCAATGCCAACCGCACACCGGGGCCTTGCTGCAAGTTGAAGGGCCGGCACCGCCGCGGCGAGACAGTGGCCGGCGGGTAGCCCGATGCCTCCACCGCGTCGAGCACTGCTCGCCGGAATTGGGTGGCGCGCGCCGCATCGACTTTGGCTACTGCCTCTTTGGCGTCGTCGAACGTCTCGCTGAGGTGGAAGCCCCAGTCATCGCCTGCCTGCGTCGGCTGCAGTTGCAGCTCGAAACGCCGCTCGCGCAAGGTCGGCACGGTCATTGTTCACCGCCGTTCGGGGCGTTGCCTGCGGGTTCGGCCTCGATGCGCAGAGCACCCGGGTCGTTGTTGGCGACTACCGATCGGAACTGCTCCCAGTCCCTGCCGTCTACCGCGATGGGAGACGCTGGTGTCAGTTGCATGGCGAAAGTGCCTCCCACCGCGATACCAAGATCCGCCAGTGCCCAGGCTGCTTCCTCGATGCGGCGCCACTCGGGGATGCCGCCCGCGAGGTCAGCTTCGACGCCGCCTTCGAGGCCATCGAATTCGACCTGGAGGGAGGCCTTGACGCTGCATTCGAACCTTGGCAGCTGGGAGGCACAGTGGCCGAGTGCCCGGAGGTTGGTCGTGCTTGCGGGTGCTCCGGCGCTCGCAGTGATGGTCAGTGACTCGATCTCGACGATCCCGGCGTCGGCAACCGCGTCGCGGAGCTTGCCGAGCGTGACCCCGGCTGTCTGGCCTTCGACGACGATGCTGCGCAACGGCGGCGGCGTCGGCGCGGTCTGCTGGGCGGGGACGAACACGAATACGGAGTCGAGTTCGGCGCTTTCGATCTCGGTGGGCGACAACTGCTGAGGCTCGGCTTCGGCGCTCGGCGAGGTCAGCGAGACTGCGATCTGCCGACCGGCTCGCACTGCAGATGCAAGCGCGGACAGGACTTCTTTCTTGGGCGGCTCGCCGGCGAGCGCTGTGGTGAGCTCTCGCCGCAGGCTGGCCCCGTCGAACGGCCCTGCACTGGGGGGCATCACTGCGCTGATTCCTGCCCAATTCGTTGGTTTGCGCAGCAGGTTCAACTCGGCGGCTCGGGCGGGGGTGTACAGCAGCGTGTCGGCGGCGATGCGGATCGCGGGCGGCGGGCCGTCCTTGCCGTGCGCCTGCTGGGTGTCGGGGTCGTAGTACACCCAGGTGCCGTTGCTGATGCCTGCCTGGATGGTCTGGGTGAGCAGGGTGGCGTTCAGCACGATCTTCTGGCGGTGATCTCGCCACGGCCATCCGGCAAGCTCCGCGGTCGTGATCTCGGCGCGGGTCTTGCCGAAGCCGCTTGCGCTCGCCAGCAGGTCGGTGGGAGGCGGCGTGTCGGTGATCTTGCCGTGGCTTCGGAGCGCATCCACGATCACCGATGTCTGCGCGCCGTTGGGCGTCTTGCCGTAGTCGCTGAATGGCAGATGCAGGTGCCGCAGGTTGCTGTTCGCCGGTGCGTTCTCGGGCCAGTACAAATGGGCGTAGGCCCGTGTGACGGCGATGCGGGACTCCAGCTCTGCATCTTGGGCCAAGCGCCGGAGCGCCTTCGCTACCTGCTTGTCGAACTGGCCGAGGCGCACCGGGTCATCGGTGATTCGCTTCGCTGCAAGCTCGAACTTGACTCGGTGGCGCATCGCGTCGACCTCGTCCTCGTCGGCCACCAGGGCCACCACCGAGTTGCGGTTGGTGCGGTTCTGGTCCTTCGCTCCATGGCGTTGTGCCACATCAGCGACTCGTTCGGGGATCGCGCCCGCCGTTGCAGCCGTGACGCTCAGGTCCTCGTGCGAGAACACCACCAGATGCAGCTGCTGGGCATCGGGAACGTCGACAGGGCCGCTGGGGAAATGCACCGCCTTGGCAGGGCCGTCGGTGGCGAAGATGCGGCGAATGCGCCGGTCCAGCTCTTCGGTGACGTCGGTGTTCTTTACGTTGGCGACCTCGCTGGCGATGATGCGATTGGCGTTGGGCTCCACCTGGAACCGCCACCGAGCGCCGTCGTAGATGAGATGCCACGCGACGCGGCTGGTTTCTTGCAGCGCCACCTCCACCGCGTCGGGGCCCTCGCCTGGCGTCAGCGTCCCGGCATAGAGATCAGGCGCCGAGGCGCCGGGCAGCGTCCCGCTGATCACGCTGTTGCAGAACACTGCTCGGCAAGCGCGGGTAGCGAGCCGCTCGGCTGGCCAACGCTCGTTGTCGACCGACGCGGCGTGGCTGGACGCCCCGGCGAAATCGGCGACCGCCGGGCCGTCGAGGGCTTCACGTCCGATGGACGTGGTGATGGCCGATCGCACCGTCAGGTTGTCGAGCGGGAGATCGCCAAGGTTGATGATCGGCGCAGAGACCTCAGCACGCCACAGCGCAGCGACTGTCTCGGCCAGCATCTTGAGCGCTCCGCGGGCACGCTGGAACCCCGGCATCGGGCCGATCCGCTTGTCGAGGCAGTCGATCAGCGCCGGATGGAACGGGTACCCAGTGCGCAGCCGTTCGGCGTAGCCCGCCGGATCGTCGGTGGCCGCACCGCCCACCGTCACACCCTGCTCGGCCAACGTCGCATAGTGCTGCCGGTATGCCTGAGCGGCCGCACGGGCAGCGCTCTCGTCGACCTCAGCGAACAGGCGCCTACGCAGGATGAAGCCGATCTCGTCGTCCTCCGCGGGGCGGCCCACCGCACCCTTCGGACGCTCCATCACGTCATGAGCCTCGGCGAGCACCTGCTGGGCCTCAGCATCGAGCAGTGCCTTGGCGACCTCGGCGGTCTCGGCCTCGAACGCCTCGGTGCCAGTAGCCAGCGTGACGATGATGCGCGCCCGCGGCGCCGCAGTGGCCGCTTCGAACAGCACCTTGAGCCCCGCGATGGTCTGCGCCGCGAGGTTGCGCTGCTCCTCCCTTGCCGAGGTGCCCAGCATCCGCAGGTGCTGGGCGATCTCGTCGATCACGATCACCGTCGGACGGTCGCCGATGATGTCCAGCCACACCTGCTTGCCGATAGCCGTCCGAGCCCCGTCGCTCTCGCACACCGCGGCCCAAGCGCCGTCGCCGAGCTGACGGGCGATCTCGCCCCACATGGTGTAGGTGGTGACGCCATCGGTGGTGAGCCCATTGATCGAGTCGAGGCTGTCGCCCACCACCGCGGCCACCGCGCACTCGTCGGGCAGCAGGGCCGAGTCGATGAACTCGTCGAGATTCGACGGGCGAGCACCGCTGGCCAGATGCCACAACGCAATCAGGCCATGCGTCTTGCCGCCCCCGAAACTGGTCTCATAGCGGTACACCGCGTGCTCGGCGCTCGGCGCCGCGCTGGCGTTGCCCGACAGACGAGCGAACGTGCCCGCCAGCAGCTCGCGCAGCCCCTTCGTCGGATGCGTGATCTTGAAGAACGAATCGGCATCGGCGTAGTCGTGATACCCAGCAGCCCCCCGGACCACCTGATCCAGCTGCGCCGCAAAATGCTTGTCCACCAACCCCCCGCCCAGCACCTCATCACGAGGCACACACGTCTCCACCACGCTCGCCAACGCCGCCATGAACCGGCGAGGTTAGAACGTCGCTGCCACACGAACCACCTTGGCTCGCTGGTGCGCAATGCCGCTGTCGGCATCACCTAGGAGACTGCTGATTTATTGGGTCGGATTTCCGCGTGTGGGTGGGGTGCGCGCGGGATTATGGGGGTATGCAGGGCGTGGCTGGTTCGGATCGGGTGTTGTTGGACGCGGCGGCGGTGTGCGGGCATCTGCTGGCGCC
>JAJDZE010000192.1 GCA_022824805.1 Acidimicrobiia bacterium
GAAGAGGCTGTCGGAGGCACCGTTGCCCTCCACCATGATCACGCCACGGGCTTCCGCAGCAGCGCTGGCCGGACCGGTGAGCGTGCTGGAGTACGGGCCGAGAAGGAAGTCGACCTGGTCGTCGTCGATGAGCTGCTCGATCAGGACGCCCACCCGGTCGGGATCGGACTCGTCGTCGCGGAAGATGATCTCGGCCCGGTAACGGCTATCGCCGAGGCGGATCCCGCCGTGCTCCTCGTTCACCCACCGCAGCCAGGTGTCGTAGCCCTGACGCACAGCCTTGCCCTCGGCGGCGAAGCGGCCCGTTTCGCTCAGTGCCGCACCGATGCGGACCGTGCCGTCGAAGCCGTCATCGGCGCCAGCGTCGGCGTCGCCCCCGGTGCAAGCCGCCGCCAGCATGAATGCCGCCGCCAGGACCGCCGCCGTTTGCGCCCAGCGTCGCCGCGGTGTGGGAGGTTCAGATTGACTCATGTCCAAGCCTTCGGCCTGCGGCAGAGTTGCTGCCTCACGGCCGGTCGGCAGGATACGAGCGGGGCGGCGCAGCGGCACACCATGCTGTTGATGCTGGCCTCTCGTCCTGCGCACTTCCCGCTGCTCGTACATGACTGGTAGAACCGATCGGGTGGAGCCGAAAGCGCTGCCGGGACCTGCATCGGAGCGCATGTCGAAGCAGCGTTCCCGCGATACGGGACCGGAACGGCTCATCCGCTCAGCGCTGCACCGGCGTGGCCTGCGCTTCTTCGTGCACCGACGGCCGCTGCCCGAGGTACGCCGCGAGGCCGACGTGGTGTTCCCCCGCCTGCGGATAGCGATCTTCGTAGACGGCTGCTTCTGGCACGGCTGCCCCGAGCACGGCACCAAGCCCCGCCGCAACGCCGAGTACTGGGAGACCAAGATCGCCCGCAACCGAGCCCGCGACGCCGACACCGACACCCGCCTGCAAGCAGCCGGCTGGACCCCAGTCCGCATCTGGGAACACGAACCCCCCGACCAAGCCGCCGACGAAATAGAACAGCTCATCCGCGCCCGAGCCCGCAGCCTGGGTCAGTAGTTGGCCCGTCTTCTTGGCCAGCACTCGCAGGTGTGTGCAAAACCGGCAGTCGCAACTGTGCGAGATGCGTATCTTTCGATGTGCAGAAACAGTATTTGAGACTGTGTGAAATAGGTATGCAGACCTGTGCAGAAGCGGTAACCTGCAGTTGTGACCACGTATATCCGCCGGATGGCAGACGCCAGGATCGAGTTCTTGGCGGAGTCTCCTGCAGCGCTGTTCATCACGGGTGCGCGTGCCACAGGCAAGACCACCACGGCGCGCCGCCACGCAGCCACCGTGATTCAACTTGACAACGCCGATGAGGCCGCCGCGGTACGAGTTGATCCCGATGCTGCCATTCGCGATCTCCAGCCGCCCGTCCTGCTCGACGAGTGGCAAGCAGTTCCCGAGGTACTGGGCGCCGTCAAGCGGGCCGTGGACAGCGACCGAACGCCAGGCAGATTCATCCTCAGCGGATCAGTCCGCTCCGCCCGCGATCCCGCGCTGTGGCCCGGCACGGGTCGCCTGCTCCCGGTCGCGATGCATCCGCTGACGGTGCGCGAGCAGGTCGGCGATATCGACGGGGTCGAATTCCTGGAGCGTTTGCGAACCGGTGAGGGCATTCAGCTACCGGCGGACCTACCCGACCTGCGCGCCTACGTGACGATGGCCTTGAAGGGCGGATTCCCTGAGGCCGTCCTGGAACACCAGGTCGAACGTCGAGACGCGTGGCTCGATGGCTACCTCAGCCACATGGTGACTCGCGACCCATCGACACTGGGCACCTCGGCCGACAGCGACCGCCTCGGCCGTTTCTTCGGCGCTTACGCGCTCAACACCGCCGGTCTCGCGACAGATGCCACGCTCATCAAGGCTGCGGGCATAGACCGCCGCACCGGAGAGTCCTACACCAGTCTGCTCAGCGATCTCGGTGTCATCGCCGAGCTGCCGGCGTGGCACAGCAATCGGCTCTCCCGACTCGTCAAGGGACGCAAGCGACTCGTGGCAGACACCGGCCTGTGGGCCGCAGCCGTCGGTGTCGACGCCGCCACCGTGATGTCCAGCGGCGACCTGATCGGGAGACTCCTCGAGACCTTTGTCATCAACCAGCTGCGAGCTGAGACTGCCGTGACGACGCGTGGTCCGCAGTTGTGCCATCTGCGAATGGCGGACGGTCGACGGGAGATTGACTTGATCGCCGATTTCGGCGCCCGCGGCATCGTCGCCATCGAGATCAAAGCGACGAATGCACCCGACACCAGCGACGTCCGCCACCTCGCATGGCTGCGAGACGAACTCGGCCCCCAGTTCACAGCAGGTGCCGTCCTCCATGTCGGCAGCCACCAGTACCGCCTCTCAGACCAGATCGACGCCATCCCCATCTGCGGCCTCTGGGCCTGAGGCGCTGTGCATTCGCGCCAAGAAAGAACACCGGATCAACACGGCCGACGTCGAGGATTGATTCACACTGGGTTTTGCGCCTACCGCCGGCGTTCGAAGCCGGGTCAGAAGCCGAGGGCGGTGAGGGGGTCGACGTAGGGGAGGTCTAGGGCGGCGGCTACGTGGGGCTCGGTGACGTGGCCCTTGTAGACGTTCAGGCCTGCCCGCAGGTGGGGGTCGGTGCGCAGAGCGTCGAGGCCGTTCTCGGCGATGGCCAGCACCCTGGGCAGGGTGGCGTCGCTGAGCGCCCGTGTTGAGGTGACTGGCACGGCGCCGGGCATGTTCGCGACGCAGTAGTGCACGACACCGTCGACCACGAAGGTCGGATCGGCATGGGTCGTTGGCTTGGACGTCTCGAAGCAGCCGCCTTGGTCGATGGCCACATCGACCACCACCGATCCGGGACGCATCTGCTTGATCAAGTCGGCCGTCACGAGCTTCGGTGCCCGGGCACCGGTCACCAGCACGGCGCCGATCACCAAGTCAGCGTTCTGCACTTCGGTTTCGACGGTCGCCCGGGTGGATGTCACCGTGACGACCGACGCGCCGAAGCGCTGCTCGAGATGGTCGAGCGCGGCGGGGTCGATGTCGAGCACCCGCACGTCAGCACCCATGCCGATGGCGATCTCGGCCGCGTTCTCGCCGACCACTCCCCCGCCGATGATTGCCACGCGCGCCGGCGGCACGCCGGGAACCCCGCCGATCAGCAGGCCGATGCCCCCATGCGCAGTCTCGAGCGCCCAGGCACCCGCCTGAACAGCAAGGCGGCCGGCGACGCGGGACATCGGCGCCAGCAACGGCAACCCGCCACGCGAATCGGTCACGGTCTCGTATGCGACACAGGCCGCGCCCGAGTCCACCAGGTCGGCCGTCTGTTCGGGATCGGGCGCAAGGTGCAGATAAGCGAACAGAATCTGACCCGCGCCGAGCATTTTGCGTTCAGACGCCTGCGGTTCCTTGACCTTGACCACCAGCTCAGCCTTGTCCCAGACCTCGCTGCAGCTTCCGATGAGAGCGCCGGCAGCTTCGTACTCGGCATCGGGCACACGGATGCCGGCACCAGCACCGCTCTCGACCAGCACCTGGTGGTCGTGCAGCACCAGCTCACGCACGGCGTGCGGCGTCAGCCCAACGCGTTGCTCGCCCGCCTTGAGCTCACGAGGCAATCCGATCAGCATGCGGTCACCTCCCGAGCAGGTGCCCAATTCCCCATGCGCCCGCTGAGGGGCGCACCCCGTTCGGGCCACGAAGCCCGGGCGAAGTCTACGATTCCGCCAATGGGCACCCGTGACCAAGAGGCTGAGCCGAATTGCGAAGCCGTGGCCCGAGCGGCCCGTGAGCGCAGCGAACAAGAGCGGGAAAAATCGGGCGATGCAAAGGGACTGCGCTCCAATCGGCGCACGCTTCGAGCGACCGACACCGATGCGGCAGCGGCGGGCGGCCCCAGCACCGACGGCTGGACGCTGCCCGATCTCGTGCGGCAAGCCGCGGCCTCCCACGGCGACCGCGAGTTTCTCTCATTCGAAGGCGGTCGCTCGGTCAGCTACGCCGAATTCGACGAGCTGACCGACCGGCTCGCCACCGCCCTCGCCGACATCGGCCTACAGCCGGGAGATCGCCTGCTCGGCCTGCTCACCAACAGTGCCGAGTTCATGCTGCTGATGATCGCTACGCACAAGCGGCGAGCCATCTTCGTCCCGGTCAACACCGACCTGCGCGGCGCCTTCCTGGAACATCAGGTGCGCAATTCGGAGCCTCGCGTCGTGGCCGTTGATCGGGGATTGCTGGACCGTTTCGACGACGTCGATACCAGTGCCGATTCCCCAGCGGGACAGCAGATCGAGACCACCCTGCTGGTAGACGACGGCAGCAGTGACGGCGCAGACGCCGCCGGTGCGCTCGCCGGTACTGCTGTGCGCAGCGTCAGCGAACTGCTGCGCACCGAACCACGAGCCGACGCGCTGCTCGCGGCCGAGCCCGGCGATGTCTGCACGATCATGTACACCTCGGGCACCACCGGGCCGGCCAAGGGCGTGCTGATGCCCCAAGCGCACTGCTACCTGTTCGGCCTTGCCACCGCAGAGCGGCTCGACATCAGCCCTGACGACCGGTTCTTCTGCTGCATGCCGCTGTTCCACGCGAACGGCCTGTTCATGCAGGTGTACGCCTCGCTGCACCGTGGGGCGTCGGTGTACGTCACCAAGCGATTCAGCGTGGGCCAGTGGCTCGACACGGTTATCGACCAGGGCATCACGCTCACGAACGCGCTCGGGGTCATGCCGGAATTCATCTGGCGGAGCCCCCGCACCGACCGTGACCGGAGCCACCTGTTGCGGGCGGTCATCGCGCTGCCGGTCGCCGCGGAGTGGGCGGCCGAGTTCGAGGAACGCTTCGGCGTGCAGATCGTGCAGGGCTACGGCATGACCGAGGTCAACATGGTGGCTTACACCGACCCCGCCGACCCGGTGATGTCGGGCTGTGCCGGCCCTCCGCTCGATGACTACTTCGAGGTCATCATCGCCGACCCCGCCACCGACCAGCCGTTGCCGCCCAACGAGATCGGCGAGATCCTCGTCCGCCCCAAGGTGCCGTTCTGTTTCAACGTGGGCTACCACCAGATGACCGACAAGACCGTAGAGGCGTGGCGCAACCTCTGGTTCCACACCGGCGATGCGGGCAAGATCGACGAGACGGGGCGGCTGCACTTCGTGGACCGGCTGAACGATCGCATCCGCCGCCGGGGCGAGAACATCTCCAGCTACGAAGTCGAGACCGTCATCAATGGTCACGACGGCGTGGCCGAGAGCGCAGTGGTGGGCCTGCGAGTGGAAGGCGCTGGCGGTGAGGACGAGGTGCTGGCCGTGGTGGCGGTGGACGGCCCGTCACCCGACCCCGTGGAGTTCCTGGATTGGTGCGTTCCACGGATGCCCCGTCACAGCGTGCCGCGCTACCTGCACTTCGTGCGCGAACTCGACAAGACCGCCTCGGGCAAGATCCGCAAGCAAGCCATCCGCGACGCAGGCGTCACCGCAGATCTGTGGGACCGCGAGTCGGTCGGCTACACCGTGGCCCGCAGCTGAGCCGCCACATCAGATTCGCTGGGATTCAAGACACAGGCGCCATAGCGGCGGAGGCGGCAGGGAACTCTGCGACGTTGCGACCTGCTGGATCGCGGGAGCAGAGGGTCATGCCGCCTCCGCTGCGGGCGCACTCCCGGCTGAGCGTCTACAGGTCGGGGCGGAGCAGGACCCGGCCGGTGGTCTTGCGCTGGTGCAGCGCCTGCAGACCGTCGATCAAGCCTTCGAGCGGCAGCTCCTGGCTGACGAGCGGGTCGAGCCTGCCGTCGGCCACCTGGGGCCAGATCTCGGCATAGCACTCGTCGAGCACCTCGCCCTTGCGCCCCCGGTAACCGCCCATGTGCACGCCGACCACCGAGTAGTTCTTGACCAGCAGGTGGTTCGCCGGTGCTTGCGGAATCGTGCCGCTGGCGAAACCGACCACCAACAGGCGGCCTTCCCACGCCACCAGCCGCCGGGCGACGTCGAAGTATTTTCCGCCGACGGGGTCGTAGATGATGTCGCAGCCCCGCCCGCCGGTGGCGTCCATCTCTGACTGGTACAGATCGTCGTTGTCATAGTCGATGACGATGTCGGCGCCGAGCTGGCGGCAGGTCTCCACCTTGGCAGGCCCGCCCGCAGCCGCTAGCACGGTGCAGCCCGCCGCTTTGGCCATCTGCACCGCAGCCGAGCCGACGCCGCCAGCCGCCGCCAGCACGAGCACCGTCTCGCCGGCCTGCATCTCCCCCCGCCGGTACAGCGAGAACCACGCAGTGCCATAGATCACGTTCGCCGCGCACGCTGCGGGAAGGGACACATCGTCAGGCACATGCCGGGCCGTGGCGCCCCTGATGAGCGCTTCGCTGGCGTAGCCGCCCCAGCCGGCGGTGCCCGAGCCGATGACCCGGTCGCCGACCTTCAGGTCGCACTCAGGACCGACTGCGGTCACGGTGCCGCACGCTCCCATGCCCGGTGTGAACGGCGGATCCCACCGCTCCTGGTAGGTGCCCTGGCAGTGCAGGATGTCTGCGAAGTTGAGATCGGTGGCTTCCACGGTGATGCGTGCCTGGCCGCGACCCGGCTCGGGCGAGTCGTACTCGCCCAGCTCCAGCACATCCCACGGATAGCCCAGCTCGTTCAGTCGCCATGCTCTCATCGGTTCCCCTTGAAGTCGCTCGTATCGCTGGTCGGGCGGGCTCGATGCAACCCCTCCGAACCGGCAGAACCGTACCAACGGCCCGTCACACGTTCTGGGGCTCAGCGTCGCCGACACACGAGCCGTCGCACGCGTACGCTCGGGAGAGCACAAGGGGGCACCGTGGCACTCACGACCCAAGACCGCAGCACCTCACCGCCGGAGCGCCAACCGGGCGAGAACGCTGACAACAATTCGGACGTCATTCCGGTTCTCGACCTGGCGCCGCTCAACGAAAAGGCGCCCGACGCCGCAGCTCAAGCTGTGCTGGCCGCCGAGCTGCGCGCCGCCCTCACCGAGGTGGGCTTCTTCTTCATCGTCAACCACGGCGTGGCCGCCAGCACCATCGAGCACATGTTCGACGAAGCGCGGCGCATTCACGCCCTCCCCCAAGACGTCAAGGACGCCATCCCGATGGGCAAGGTGGTCGGCGGCTACCTCGGCATGGGCGGCGGAACGTCGTACGCGTCCGACATCGCCGGACCGGTGCGCAAGCCCAACCAGAACGAGGCGTTCTTCTGCCACCGGCACGGCTACCACACCCAGAACCAGTTCCCCCCACTCGACGGGTTCGCGCAGAGCTGCGAGCGATACATCGACCAGCTCATCGCGCTCGGCTCGAGAATGCTGCCGATCCTGGCGCTGTCGCTCGACCTGCCGCCCGATTACTTCGACCCGCACTTCGACGAGCCCAGCGTCTCGCTGCGCATGTCGCACTACCCGCCGATGGACTACGACGACAACGAATGGGGCCTCGCGCCGCACACGGACAGCTCGGTGTTCACGTTCCTGCCGGCCAACGATGTGCCGGGGCTAGAGATCCGCCCGGCCGGCTACGACTGGATCAAGCCGCCGCAGATGGCGGGCTCCTATCTCGTCAACAGCGGCGACATGCTGAAGCGCTGGACGAACAACGTGTACCTGTCTACCGCGCATCGGGCACGCAACCTGTCGGCCGGCGACCGGTACGCGGTGCCGTTCTTCTACGGCGCCCGCGACGACGCTGTGGTCGACCCGGTGCCCACCACCGTCAGCGAGGATCGCCCTGCACGCCACGAGCCGATCACCTACGGCGACTACCAGCGCTGGTTCCTTAACCGCAACTACGAGAACGTCACCGGCGAGAAGGTCGGCACGTTCGAGAGCTGAGCTCCGGCGTCCCGACCTAGCGACCTGACCAGCGCCTACTCAAGCACGCCAGCCACCGCCAGCTCGGAGATCTGATCCGAGTCGTAGCCGAGCAGTCGCTCCAGCACCTCGAAGGTGTGCTCGCCGTAGGTCGGCCCGCCGTGGTGGATGCCATCGGAACTTCGTGACATGGCAAACCGAGCGCCTTCCACCCACATCGAGCCGTTCGTGGCATGGGTGACGTTGCGGAAATGACTGCGATGCACGAGTTGACCGTCGGTCGGCATCGTCACCGAGGTCGGGATCGCATGCGCAGGTATGCCCGCACTCTGCAGGAGCGCGTCGGCTTCGCTGCCTTCCCGGCACGATGTCCACGCCGTGATCGCTGCGTCGATTTCGTCGGCCCGCTCGCGCCGCTCGGCCAGGCCCAGATCGCCGAAGGGGCCCAGCGACTCTCCGACAATCCAGCAAAGTGTCTTCCATTGGTCGTCGTTCTCGCAGGCGATGGCGATCCAGCGGTTCTCGCCCGCGCTCGCGTAGACACCGTGGGGCGACATCTGCGGATGGGCGTTGCCCAGCTTGGCGGGCAGCTGGCCATTGATCGTGTAGTCGAGCACCGCCGGTGCCAAGAACGACATGGACGCCTCGGCTTGGGAGAGGTCGATGTACTGGCCCTCGCCGGTCCGGTCTCGATGGTCCAGCGCAGCCAGAATCGCCGTGCTCAAGAATCGTGGTGACACGTAGTCGGTGTAGGCGCCGAAGACGCCGGCGGGGTCGCGGTCGGGCCAGCCGGTCATCTCATAGAAGCCCGACATGGATGCCCCCATCGTCCCGAAGCCTGCAAGCGACGACAGCGGCCCGAACTGCCCGAAGAGGCAGCTCGACGCCATGATGATGTCGGGATTCACCTCGCACAGGTCGTCATACGACAAGCCCCACTCGCGCATCGCCCTCGGCGAGAAGGACTCGCAGACCACATCTGCCCAGCGCACCAGGTCGAGTACCAATTCCCGGCAGGCCGGCTGGTCCATCTTGGTCATGTCGATGGTGATGCCGAGCTTTCCTGCGTTCATGTTCTGGTAGAGGCCGCCGTTGTCGGGGCCGCCCTCGTCGTTGAGGAATGGCTGGATGGTGCGGGCCGCCTCGACCTTGTTCGACGACTCGACTCGCACCACGGTGGCGCCCCAGTCGGCCATCACTCTCGTGGCCGCCGGACCGGCCATCACCCACATGAAGTCGAGGATCTTGACGTCGGCAAGCGGCTGGGCGGGGTCGCGGTGACCGGCGGGCACCGCTGCAGTCAGGCGCTCCGACACCTCCTCGGCAGCCAGCGCAGGCGTGCGCGGCGTCCCGGCTGCGTCGGCCAGTACCGCATCGGTGTGCTCGCCCACTGTCGGCGGCGGCCCTGCGAGTTCGACCGGCGTGCGGCTCATGCGCGCGAACGGGCCCGGGAACCGCACGGCCTGCTGGTCGCCCACGTCGATGTCGCGCCAGAAGCCTCGCTCTGCGTAGTGCGGCGCCTCCACCACGTCCTGCACCGTGGTGATGGGCACCATCAGCAGCCGATGCTCGAGCGCTGCCTCCAGCAGATCAGCCTTGGTGCGCCCGGCGGTGAAGTCGGCGGCGACCTGCTGGATGCGGTCGTACTCGCCGAAGCCGATGCGGCCCGTCATCACGCCTTCGACGAAGTTGATCCAGTCGATCTCGAGATCGGCGTCGGAACAGCCGCCCTGGGCGTGCATCCACTCGAACAGCCGCTGGCCGAACGGGCCGATGGACTCGCCGAACAGGACCGTGGTGGAGACGTACCCGTCCGCGGCCGGGGAGCGCAGACGCACAGTGAACGGGCCGAGCTTGACGCCACCGCTGAATCGTGTGGCCTCGGGCGAGTTGTACAGATGGCACAGCGACATCGACTGCAGCGCCTGGCCAGCAGCCTGCTGGGCGCTCACGTCGACGTGCTGGCCCCGACCCGAGCGGCTGCGCTCGCGCAAGGCGATCATGGTGGCGGCTGCTGCTTCGGCAGAGGCGTGCAGGAAGCACTGGTCGAGCGGGATGCGCAACGGCGGCCGGTCTTCGTCACCGATGATGTTGGACAGCATCGAGGCCGCCGAGACCACGAGGTCGGTCGCGGCCCAGTGCGCCTTGGGGCCGGTCTGGCCGAACGGCGTGATCGACGTGTAGACGAGTCCAGGATTGGCCGCTGCCAGATCGTCGGCGCCCAAACCTCGAGCGGCCATCGCACCGGGCACGTCGGACTCGATCACCACGTCAGCGCCGGCCGCGAGCTCGAGCAAGCGGTCACGGCCCTCATCGGTGTCGAGGTCCAGCACGATGCTGCGCTTGCCGCGGTTGTAGGACCAGAACCACAGCGAAGCCTCGGGGTCGGCTTCGCGGCCTGCCACGAAGGGACCGACGGTGCGCGCCGCCGACCCGCCCGGCGGTTCCACCAAGATCACATCGGCACCGAGGTCGGCCAGCATCGCTCCAGCCAGCTGGCCCCGATGATCCGACAGATCCAAGACGCGGAGGTCGAGCACGGCAGTCTCCTCATGGTCAGCGTCCCTTGCGGGAACGCAGCGGCATCTGTGTTGCGCGCAGAACTTACATGCCGCGTGGAATGCCAAATCGCAGGTGACCGAATCTGTTGCTTTCCGCTCTTGCCCGCTGCGCTCGCACGCCGCTCGGGCCACGGCTTCGCCTCACGGCTCAGCCTTCGGTATCGGTTGCGGCAGGCCTCTGATCAGCGCCCCAGCACAGGCTGTGCCTCCACCACTCGCAGCGACATGGGCGTTGGCACCACGACTGGTCCGACGGTGCCCGCGAGCCCGGTGCTCGACGTCCAGCGCACGGTCCAGAACGCCTGCACCGTGCCGCGGAAGAACCCGAAGCGCGGCACCGTCGATGCTCACTGAAACCGCCGACCGTGAAGCGAATTGATACCCGGATTGGTTGAGGTCGCCGCCGGTCAAGCCCCGCTCACACTCGATGTCTGGGTGTTCGCGCCCTTTGACGCCTCAAACTGACGGGCACTAGCACGACGGCGATAGCAAGTACAAATAACCCAAACGAAGGCAGACTGAGAACCCCAACTAGCGATAAAGGAATACATGCAAGGCTGCACAAGCGCCAGCGTTGCTTGGGCAATAGGGCGGCACCGACTATCAAGGCAGCTGACGCTGCGGTAGCAACAAATAGCATCACCACGAGCGCATTCACGTTGCACATCTCGATAACGACGTCGACTTGGGTATCAACTCACGGCAAGCTGGGTTTTGGCCGCAATCAAGCTATGCGCCGCAAACCATCGCATCCGTCAGCCGCCCCAGTGACCGGTAACTCGGTGGAAACTGAGCAGCCTAGTGCAACCGCCCCACTTTCGCGCACTCCACTCGTACCGAACATCGCCGTTCGACTTTCCTTGGACATAATTTACGTAGTAGCGGTTCCAAGTATCCACTCCTGCGCAAAAGGTACCATTTCTATAGGTACCCGTGTTTGAAGTCGTAGCGCCATAACTGCATGACCGATCATGGCCCCACCAATGGGCAGTCCGGGACCAACCGGACAAGCTAAACCATCCCCAGCTAGCTGAATGACGTGAGCTAGTGGTACAGGTGCCTGTATAGGTCCATCGCACGCGCGCTGTAACCGATGTAACGTCAATCTGAGGTGGGTCTTCGTAGTAGAGCTTTTGATACCGTCCTTTAGTCGTGGAGCCTTGTTGCGACGCGTTGCTCGATGTGTTCATCGACTGAGTGTCATCGCCGAAGCTTGCAGTTGCCTGTACGCCGATAGGGTCTAGCAGGACATTCAACTTGCGAGCCTGATCTAGCGTCAGCGTAGCGGTCTCCATCATCAGTCGGCAGTCTGATTCGTTGTGCGCGACTTCACGACTCACCGTCACCTGCGTGATGGCTCCGCCATTCGACGGTTCGGTTTCGACTCCCGAGTATTTGCACCCCATTAACAGGTTAGGGCCGACGATGCGATCGCCGTCAATGATGGTTCTGGTTCCACCCGGAAGTGGTTCAGAAAAATTGTGCCTAATCCAACTGCCGTCACCTTCTACAGTCACTCGCTTGTTCTTGGCCAAGACGCCCGCCTCTCCCGACGCGGACGCTGGTGCGTTTCCGAAGAGTTGCGAAACTACCGCCAGCAATAGGCCGACGCACAGAACCCTGAGTCGTTTGTTCATGGCATCTCCAGTCCGTCTCCGCACCCGTCAAGCGCGGCATCTCTCCGAGACCGTACCATCGCATGGCGAGTCTCTATACCAGTTGTTGTCAAGATGCACGGGGCGAGCCGTAGCCTCTGATCAGCGCCCCAACACCGGCTGTGCCTCCACCACTCGCAACGACACGGGCGTCGGCACGATGACTGGCCCAGCGATCCCGCTCAGCCCGGTGTTCGAGGTCCAGCGCACAGTCCAGACCGTCTGCACCGTGCCTCGGAAACGGCCGGTCAGCCCTGCAGTGGAAGCGCGCTGGAAGATGTGACTGCACAGCGAGCGGCTGCCGGGCGCGATCCACGGCAGGCCTGGCCCCGGGCACGACACCAGCGGTGATCCATCACCGGGGACCATCTGCAGGGTCACCGGCGTAGCGACGAGGGTGACCACAACGTTCCCGGCGGCGACGACGCGCACGATGGGCCGCCAGCTCGCCGCCGGCACCCAGAACCACGTGTCGATGCCGACCAGTGTGCGCACCCTCTGCGCCGGCGGTGCAAAGAACGGCACCGGCCGCGGGAACGACAGTGATGACAGTCCCAAGTTGGCGGCCTTGCCGACGCGCTCGGCCTTGTGGGCAGGATCGCGGCTCTCCACCTCGATGTGCAGGTCTCCCAGCACCGGATCGCGTGCTGGTGGCCGCTCAGGTAGCGCCGAACTGCCGCCCCGCAGTGACAGGGCGGGCCCTGCCGATGCCGCCGATGCCATGGGAAGGATCAACAGGCCCAAGCTCGCGCCCAACATGATGAATTTCGTGATGCTTCGCATCTGCCCACCATCGTGCGGCGGCACGCCGCAGACAAGCGATTTTCGAGATGCCGCCCCAGGCAGGCAGCGGGCGGATACGGCGAACTAGGTTGCCTGCACCGTTCAACTCGAACGTGGCCAGGAAGAGCCCGGCCACCACCGACTTGTCAGTGCAGGAGGTCCGGCACATGGCCGCGGATGACTTCGCTTACGCCACGACTATGGAGACTGCGGCCGCCATCGCCGCCGGGGAGGTCTCATCCAGGGAACTGCTCGAAGCGGCCCTCGCACGGGTGGACCGTCTCGACGGCCCGATCAACGCGGTGGTGGCACTGGATGCCGAACGGGCGCGGGCCGCAGCCGACGCTGCCGACGCAGCAGTGGCCCGCGGAGATGAACTGGGGCCGCTGCACGGAGTCCCCGTCACCATCAAGGACTCGTTCCAGACCGAGGGACTCGTCACCACCTCGGGCGCCCCGGCGCTCGCCGACTTCGTGCCTGAGCGCGACGCCGATCCCGTCGCTCGCTACAAGGCTGCGGGGGCGGTGGTGTTCGCCAAGACCAACCTGCCGCTGTTCGCCGGCGACGCTCAGTCGTACAACGAGGTGTACGGCACCACCGCCAACCCGTACAACGTGGAGCACACCCCCGGCGGCTCCTCGGGCGGATCGGGGGCGGCGCTGGCAGCCGGCTATACCCCCCTCGAACTCGGCTCCGACATCGGCGGCTCCATCCGCATCCCATCGCACTGGTCGGGGGTCACCGGGCACAAGCCCAGCTACGGCGTCGTCTCGGCTCTGGGCCAGATCCCCGGCATGCCCGGCACGCTCAGCCAGGCCGACATCGCCGTCGCCGGGCCGATGGCACGTGACGTCGACGACCTGGAGATGGCGCTCGACATCCTCGCCGGGCCTGACGCGTGGAACTCCAAGGCGTACTCGCTCGACCTGCCGCCCGCCCGCCACAGCGACATCTCCGACTTTCGGGTGGCGGTGTGGCTCGACGAAGACCTGTGCCCGATTGACAGCCAGTACAGAGAGCTGCTGCTGGGCGCAGCCAGCGCACTGGAGCAGGCAGGCGCCCGGGTGGACACCGAGGCTCGGCCGTCGTTCACGTTCGAGAAGGCCGTCGACACATTCCTGCACCTGCTCTCGGCGGCCGAGGCCGGCACTTGGACGCTCGCCCAGCTCGAGGAGATCGCCTCGTCGAGCGACGATCCTCAGGGAGATCTGGGCATCTGGTACGCCGCGATGCGTCACCGGGAATGGCTGAGCTGGCACGAGCGCCGGCTGCAGCAGCGCAGGCGCTGGGAGGAGTTCTTCACCGACTGGGATGTGGTGCTGCTGCCGGTAACGCCGACCGCCGCTGTCCGCCACGACCACAGCCGCCCGGCCACCAGCCGCCGCATCACGGTGAACGGCGACAGCCGGCCGTACTTCGACATCATCAAGTGGATGGGACTGACCGGTGTGGCATGGCTGCCCGCCACCGTGGTGCCCGTGGGCACTGTGCCGAAGGCCGGAGGCGATCTGCCGGTCGGGGTGCAGATCGCCGGACCGTTCCTGGAGGACCGCACGACGCTGGCGGTGGGCCGCTTCCTGAACGAGGCGCTCGGCGGATTCCAGCGCCCCGCGGGTTTCTGAGCCACGCTGCGCTCGTACTTCGGAGCATGCGCTTACTGGCGAACCCTCTCTTCGCGCCATGACCGCGGACGAGGAACGTCTTCACGCCGTCGTCCACGACGGCGAAGGCCCGCTGGCGCTGCTGGTGCACGGTGCGCTGGGCAGTCGCTCGTACTGGGATGGCAACATCGGCGCGCTGCAGGCGGTCTGCCGCCCGGTGGTGATCGAGCTGTGGGGGCACGGCAGATCGCCCAGCCCTGCCGATCCTGAGCGGTACCGGCCGCACAGCTACGTGGCCGAATTCGAGCGGCTGCGTGTCGAACTCGGTGCCGAGCGAGTCTGGATGATCGGGCAGTCGCTGGGAGCGGCGCTGGCCCTGCACTACGTGCTCACGCACCCCGCCCAGGTCATCGGCGCCGTGCTCACCAACTCCTCGTCCGCATTCAGCGAGCCCGCTGTGTGGGCGGAGCGAACCGAGACGATGGTGGAAGAGCGGGCGCTCGAAGTCGAAGCGCATGGCATCGAAGTGCTGCGCGACAGCTGGATCAACCCGGGGCGATCGAAGCGCATCTCGCCTGCCGTGCGCGCCAAGCTGGCGGGTGAATTCTCTGAGCACAACGCGACGGGGCTCGCCAACTCGTTCCGCTTCACCAATGCGGGAGTGCCGCTCGGGGACCGCCTAGCGAACGTTGCCGTTCCTGTGCTGCTCACCAACGGCACCGAGGAGGGCCGCTTCCAACAGCTCCTGCCGAGAGCGAACCAGATTCCCGGCCTGGAGATCGCCGACCTGCCCGCCTCGCACGCAGTGAACGCCCAGGACCCCGCAGGATGGAACGCAGCTGCCACCAGATTCATCCGGCAACACGCGGACACACCGCACACCCGCTAGAGGAGGCACCCATGGGGACAGGACCGCTCGAAGGCATCACGGTTGTAGACGTTTCCAGCGCGGTCGCGGGAGCGTGGGTGTCGTCGCATCTCGCCGAGATGGGTGCCGACGTGGTGCTGATCGAGAAGGTGGGCGCTTCCGATGTCATGCGCCTGACCGGCGCGATCGTCGGCGACCAATCGGGCTGCTGGGTCCAGATGCACCGCAACAAGCGCGGCATGGATCTCGACATCCGCGACGAGCGCGGACGCGAGATATTGCTGCAACTCGTCGAGGGCGCCGACGTGTTCGTCCAGAATTTCCGACCCGGGGTGGCCGAACGCCTGCACATCGGCTACGACGATCTCAGCGCCGTCAACCCCGATCTCGTGTACCTGTCGGTGTCGGGTTTCGGCCCCGACGGACCCTATGCACACCAACCGGTGTACGACCCGATCATCCAGTCGCTGTCGGGCATGACCGAGGCGCAGGGCGGCGACTTCGTCAAGTCGGCGACAGCAGACAAGACCACGGCGATGACGGGCGCCAGCGCTGTGCTCGGGGCCTTGCTGGCCCGGGCGAACGGCGCCGGCGGCCAGCACGTCGAGGTCAACCTGCTCGATTCGACGCTGTCGTGGATGTGGCTCGACTATTTCTGGAACGAGTCGGTGCCCGACGCCACGCCCACACCGTCCTACAGCGAGTGGTACAGCCCATGGAAGACCAGTGACGGCGCGGTGGGTGCCATCTGGCCGTCGGACGCGCAGTACGAGCGGGTGTGCGAGACGCTGGGCGTGCCGCACCTAGCCGACGACCCTCGCTTCGCTACCCGCGAGGCCCGGATTCGCAACTCCAATGAACACTAGCAGGAATTCGCCAAGCTGCTCGGCGAGTTCACGACCGCCGAAGCGCTCACAGCACTCGAGGCCGCCGACGTTCCCTGCGCTCCCGTGCTGGACATCACCGAAGTGTTCGATGACTCCCAGGTGAAGCACAACGGGACAGTGCTCACCCACCACCACCCCGTGGCGGGCCACGTCCGCACCACCCGCTTTCCGGCCAGGTTCAGCAAGACGCCCACCCAACTCGAGCGCTTGGCCCCGACGAAGGGCGAGCACACCGACGAGGTGCTGGCCGAATTGGGCCGCTCCCCCGCCGAGATCGCCGAACTCCGCAACGACGGCATCATCGCCTGAAGATCCCCGCTGCCGGCGCGCATGCGGGGCGGCGGGTCTCAGAGACGGGCGAGGGCTTCCTGGACTGCGGTGGCCACGAGGCGGCCGTCCTGCCAGAAGCGGGCCTCGGCGGTGCCGCGGTTGCCGCCCGCCATCAGCGGTCGCTGTTCGCAGTAGATCCACTCATCGGCGCGTGCGGGCGCGTGGAACCACATCGCGTGATCCAGGCTCACTACCTGCACTTCGCTGTCGAGCCAGGTGACCCCGTAGGGCACGATGACGTTGTCGGCGAGGCAGTCATCGCTCATGTACGCGATGACCGCTTCGTGGATGGCCGGATCGTCGGGCAGCCGGCGGGGAGTCCGGAACCAGTAGTCGATGCCGCCGCGCGGTGAGGGTCCGGTGGGGGCCCATGGCGCATATGCGAGCCGGTATTCCACCGGGCGGGTCATGTACGACCACTGCTCGCCGAAGATGGGGCCCACCTCGGCAATGCACTCCTGGTAGGTCGGCAGTGACTCGGGCGGCGGCACCTCGTCAGGCAGCGGGCACTCGATGTCGACCTTGCCCGTCTCGGGAACGTGGAACGTCGCCATCAGCTCGAAAATGAGCCGGTCGTGCTGGTGGGCGTGGGTGCGGCGCGTACAGAACGCTCGTCCGTCGCGCACACGGTCCACCACGTAGTCCACTTCCGCCATGCCGTCGCCGCCCCGCAAGAACACGGCATGCACCGAGTTCATCAAGCGGCCCTCGTCGACCGTGCGCTGAGCTGCCACGACCGCCTGCGCCAGCACGTGCCCGCCGTACAGGCCGAACTCGTCGAAGCCGGAGCCCTTCCCCCGGAAGGTGTCGGAATCGTCGCGGTTGCGCTGCAGGTCCAACAGGTCCAGCAGTTCGTCCAAGGCCGCGTTCACGGCCGCCGTGGTATCTGTGCCAGGGGTGTTTGTCACGGCCTAGTTCTCTAGCAGACCGCGCGCCGCTATTCGTAGCCGGGAGGCGAGACGAAGCCGCCCAAGGTGCGTTCGATGAGCGACGCATAACGGATGCCTCGGCGGTCGCCCAGGTGCGGCGCCACGATCTGGATGCCCACCGGCAGGTTCAGCCCGTCGGCGGTCAGGCCGGCGGGAGCGACCGTGCCGGGCAGGTACACGCTGCAGCTCCACCCCGCCCAGAACAGCTGGTCGACGCCGAGCTCTTGGTGGCCGTCGATGTCGATAGTGCGAGAGGGACGGGTGCCGGTGTGGTCGTGCACGAATGCGGCCGATGCGGCGATCGGGCACAGCAGCAGCTCGTAGTCGTCGAAGAACCGCGCCCAGGCGGCCCGGTAGCCCTCGCGCTTGTTGTGGTGCATGAACCATTCGCGGTGGCTCATCGTCATCGCGTAGTCGACCAGCGACTGATAGTCGCCTTCGCCGTCGTTGTACCGATGGGCGCGTGACTGCGCGTCGTTCCACATGGCATCGTCGGCCAGCGCACCGGTGGCGGCGCGCAGCAGCATCAGGTAGTTCTCGTGAAACTCGTGCTGATCGATGTCGGGAGCGGCCTCGCTGACATCGGCGCCAGCGGCAGCCAGCGCATCCACGGCCCGCTGCAGCGTGTCGATCATGGCCGTCGAGTTGCGGATCACCGGCGTGTCGAGCATCACGCCCACCCGGAACGCTCCGAGCGTGTCACGGTGCTCAGGCTGCAGAGCCACGCGGTAGCCGCTCGCGTCGAGGCCGGCCGGACCGGCGAGCACATCGAGCGCCACATCCAGATCGGCAGCGCTGCGCGCCAACGGACCGCACACGGCGATGTCACTGCCGACCAGCGCGCCCGGCACTGCGTGACCGCCGTCGGGTACGAGGCCGAAGGTCGGCTTGTGGCCGAACACGCCGCAGTAGTGCGCCGGGTTCCGGATGGACGCACCGATATCAGAGCCCAGCTCCAGCGAGGCCATGCCGGTTGCCAGCGACGCTGCCGAGCCCCCCGAGGAGCCGCCCGGC
>JAJDZE010000020.1 GCA_022824805.1 Acidimicrobiia bacterium
CGAACAGGTGACTGCCGAGGTGCGCGACCCATCGGGCACGCGGCATCTGACGGCGCGCTGGCTGGTGGGCGCCGACGGGGCGGCGTCGAGCGTGCGGCGAAGCCTCGACATCGAGATGGACGGCATTGCCAGCTTCGGCACCATGATCAACTGCCAGTTCTACGCCGACCTGAGCCCGTGGACCGATCATCGCCCCGCTGCGCTGTACTGGACCACAAGCCCGGCCCGCAACGTGTTCCAGAAGATCGACGTCGACAACCGTTGGCTGTGCCAGCTCAACTACGACCCGTCGACCCACCGGGCGGAGGACTTCAGCATCGAGGTGGCGGCGGAGTGGATCCGGCGGTCGATCGGGCCGGATCTTCCCGAGGACTTCGACCTGCGGGTCACCGATGTCATTCCCTGGGTCATGTCCTCGACGGTGGCCGAGCGGTTCAGGGACGGGCGGGTGTTCCTCATCGGCGATGCGGCGCACCAGCTGCCGCCGACGGGTGGCTTCGGCATGAACACGGCGGTTCAAGACGCCCACAACCTGGCGTGGAAGTTCGCGGCGGTGGCCGGCGGCCATGCCGGCGAGGGGTTGCTCGGCACCTATGAGACCGAGCGGGCGCCGGTCGCCCAGTACAACGCTGACCGGTCTCGTGAGAATTCCCGGAGCGTGGGGCGGATCCGGCGGTTGGTCGAATCTGGCACGGCCACCGTCGAGCAGAAGCGCGAGGCCCTGCGAGCCTCCACACAATACGGCAACTGGCTCGGGATGGACCTGGGACTGCGGTACGACGAGGGGTGCCTGATTCCTGACGGCACTGAGCCCCCGCAGGTGGACGACCCCATTTCCGACTATGTGCCGACGGCCCGGCCGGGACACCGTGCTCCCCATGTGCCGATCGATTTCGACGGGGCCACTTCGACCTTGGATCTCTACGACACGCAGTTCGTGTTGCTGTGCGGGGCCGACGTTGACATCGAGGCCGCGGCTGACGGGGCGCACGCGGAGGCTGACGGCGTCCAGCTGGGTGCAGCGGCTGAGACAGAGGTCGACGCAAACCGCGACAGCGGCGACGCGCACCCGACGCTGCGCAAGCTGCGCTTAGGGGTCGATCTCAACGATCCGGGCGGCGAGCTGGGAGCCGCCTACGGCATCGGCCGGGAGGGTGCCGTGCTGGTGCGGCCCGACGGCCATGTCGCGTGGCGGGGCCCGAATGCAACGGGTGCCGCCGCCATGGCTGCGCTCGACACGCTGCTCAGGCGCTGAGCGCGAACCGGGTTCGCTAACGGCGCTGCGACGTCATCCTGGGGCGCCCAGGCACCCGACTCTCGATCTTGGTCGCTGCGCTTGTGGGCCATTCAGCACCTCAGCTGTGCCCATCGGCTCAGCGTTACGAGGACCCGGTTTCGGGGATTGCACTGTGGGCTTAGGGCGCCCACAGCAGCGTGTCGGCCATGAATTGGCTCCAGGCGAACCAGAACGACTGGTGGCCCTCGATCGGTTCACCGGTGGCGTCGACTGCACGCACGCCGCCGCCGTCGAGCTGCAGCGTGACGCCGCTTAGCTCCACCGCGTTGCCGGCTTCGAGCGCAGCCACGGCCGCGTCGACGGGGAACGCGACCGGCGTGCCGTCGTCAAGCACCACGCCGAAGACCTGGTCCTGCACGCTGAGACGCTCGTCGACGTCGCCGACCGGGAAGATCGGCCCGTTGTCGTCACGGCTGCCCAGCGGGTTGAGCGGGTAGCTGCGCCCGATCCCACCGTCCTCCGCCACGATGGTCGTGTCGGGATGGGCGGCCTTCCATTCCCCCCAAGTCGTGGTCACCACAGTGGTCTGAGGCAGCACGACGCCCTCGCGGCGCAGCGGGCCCGAGATGGCCCGGCCCGTGAACGTGTCGAACACCGACTTGGTCACCAGGTCGTACATCACCTTGTTCGACCGTGACAGCAGGCCCGAGGTGCGCAGCACGGGAGTGGCCACGCCGTCGGGCACTTCCTCGGTCAGGTACGCCTGGGCCGAGCCGCACAGCGTGCAGTACGGCATGCCGATGCGGCGCCCGCCGAGCGTGTCGTTGATCATCTCGTGGATTTCCATGATGTGGCGGGGGTAGGCCCGGGCCTCCCCGCCGAGCACGACGGCGAACACGATGCCGTCGTCGGGGTACCAGGCGCCGCCCTCGGCGTCGGTGACGCCGGGGTTGTCGAGGGCGGGGATGCAGCCTCGGGGGCACAGTCGGGGGTCGCCGAGCTCGCGGTTGTCGATGCGCACGCCGCCCCAGCTCACGATGCGCCAGTCGATGTCTGAGTCGGCGTCATCGAAGAACGGCTGCCAGCCGGGCTCGACCAGCGTGAACAGCCGCTCCTTGTATTCGGCGTAGCCGTCGAAGACGGGCAGATCCCAGGCGAGCAGGTGGTCGGTGACCGACTGCCATGGGCTGCGCAGGGCGACGGGGTCGTCGGCCAGCCTGGCGCCGGTCAGCGACTCGAAGGCCGAGATGGCCCCGTCAGTGAGTTCGCCCGGGGGGACGAACCTGAGCAGGTCGGAGACGATCCACCCGAGTCGAGGGTCGCCCGTCTGGCCGAGCCGGGCGATGGCGTCGCCGCTGACGCCGCCTCGCTGCAGGCCCGACCAGATCATGTTGAGGTCGTTGAGTGCGGCACGTTGCAGCGGGCCTGTCTGCACTTCGGGTGCGGGAGGGAACGTGTAGCCGAGAAAGTTGCGCAGCCGGCCGGTTTCGCGTGGGTCCAGAACCACGTCGCTCCCGCTCTCGCTCTCGCCCTCGCCTTCGCCGGCCACCCCGGCCGATCTGTCAGCAATCGCCTCCGGGGCGTCAGCGGTCGTCGGGGACGTGGCTTGTCGGCCAGAATCCCCGACGGTCGACGTGGCCGACGCATCCGCCAGTGCATCGGAAGAGGAATCGGTCGCCGGCGGCGTGCTCGTGTCGGAAGTGGCACAGGCCGCTGCCAGCAGAGCAGTTGCGAGCAGCGCCGTGAAGCACCGGGCGAGCATGCGGAACCGCACGCGGCCACCCTATGACGCGGCAGAGTTCACTTTTTCTCATCGGTACGCTCAGTCGCGGGCGGTCGAAGAGGGCAGGTGGTGCCAATGGAAGCGCCAGATTCGGTGGCCGGCGATCCCCGGGAGGTTGCCCGATGTTCCGATTGACGTCGCTGGACCACATTGTTCTGCGGGTCACCGATGTCGAGCGAAGCATGGACTTCTATACGACGGTGCTGGGCTGCTGCGTTGAGCACATCAACGACGAGATCGGCCTGTACCAACTGCGGGCCGGCGATTGCATCATCGACCTGGTCGACGTCGCGGGCGTGCTCGGCAGAGAGGGAGGCCCGCCGCCAGGCCCGACAGCGCACAACGTGGATCACTTCTGCGTGCGGATCGAGCCGTTCGACGAAGCCGACCTGCGTGACCATTTCGCGGCCCACGGCGTCGAAGCCGGCCGCCTGTACAACAACTGGGGCGCCGACGGGCGCGGCCCGTCGATGTATGTCAAGGACCCCGACGGCAACACAGTCGAGCTCAAGGGCCCCCCAACTCAGCCCTACGACCCTGCGGTCGGCTACATCCCAGCCCCGTAGAGGCGGCCTGACAGGGACCGACCTGATGGGGACAGAGTGTCCCGCCCCACGAGTTACCGCTTTCCTGTGTCGGCGTCCTTTCGTTGTTGTCGATGAGTGCACGACGTTCGTGAGGGCATCGAGGCTTGCGATCGGCGAAGCCGCGCCCGGGAGTCCGGCCCGCGGCGAAGCGGCTCCGGCGGTCAGCCTGCGTCGGACCACAGCGTGGCTTCGTAGCCCGCTTCGAGGTTTCGGTCGATGGCGCTTGGCTCGGCCTGCAGCTCATGCTGGGAGGCGAGGATCTCGCCCGCCGTGGGCACCTCGCCATCCGGCCATGTCGAGGTGTCCCAGAGGTTGGCGCGTATCAGCGCCTTCCCGCAGTGGAGGAAGCACTCGTCGACATCGATGACCACAGCCGTCTTGGGCACCCGATCCCCTACTGCTGTCGCGGCGCAGACGTCGGGATCGGTGGTGAGCGATGCGGTGCCGTTCACCCGGACGGTGTGATCGCTGCCGGGCACGAAGAAGATTAAACCGACCTGTGGGTTGTCGAGGAAGTTGGTGTACGAGTCGAGCCGGTTGTTGCCGGCGAGGTCGCCGAACGCCAGGCGTGCACCGTCATCGAGCACCCGGGCGAATCCCGCAGGCCCGCCACGGGGCGACGCATCGGTCCCGCCCGGGCCATGGGTCGCCAGCACGCACAGCGGCGACACCGCCAGGAACCGTGCCGACTCAGCGTCGATCTCCGGCACGTTCTTGTTGGCCACCAGCTTGGATGGCTGGCGGTAGATCTCCCGCAATGCGGTCGCGTCGCTCACCTGTCCGCTCATCGCCAATCCCTTCGCCGGTCGCAGTCTTGCCGTTGCGGGGCCACTTTGGAGCCCTTCAATCCACCGCTCAGCAGTTCTGCCGGATGTGGTCTCCCGTCGGCGTACGAGGCGTGCGCGGTGGAGCTGGCGTGACTGTCCAGCCCTCGCCGGGCGGTGCCGGCTCGGTCGGTGGGTGCAGCACCAGGTTGTACTCGTGCAGGCGCTGGTGGTGGCTGTGGCACAGCAGCGCCGAGTTCGCCAGGCTGGTGGGACCGTCGTCGAGCCAGTGCTCGATGTGGTGCCCTTCGCAGTGGATCGGCGCCCGCTTGCAGCCCGGCCACACACAGCCTTGGTCGCGAGCGATGAGCGCCCGGCGGATGGCAGGAGGAATGGTGCGCTTGGCGCGTCCGACGTCGAGCACCTCGCCGGCGCCACCCATCACCACCGGAATCACCCCGGTATCGCAGGCGATTCTGCGCGTTTCGGCCACGCTCAGCACAGTGCCGGTCTCGGTGGTCGCCGCGGCGCCCGGCACCGCCAGCAGTTCGTTCGGCGGTCTCGACGCTGCGCATGTGCATCGGGCATCGGGCCCGCCTTCGGGCGAGCCGCCGCGCAGGTTGTCCAGGGTGGTGAGCACGATCATCTGAGTCGGACTCGGCACGATCCAGCCGTGGTCACCCAGGCCTCCAGCAGCGACAGTTGACCCATCGGGGACTGTGGGTGTCGCTTCGGGACCACCTGCGGCCGACACGGCAACTCGAGCCGCAGAGCCTGCATGCCGTACCCGCTCGGCGCTTGAAGCGTCGCCGCCAGCGGAGTCCGCGCCCTGCGCTGGTCCCGCGCTGCCGGTGCTGCTGGAACTCGCGTCACCTTCTTCCGCGCAATCAGCGCTCTGCGCTCCCGCGGCGGTGAGCAGCCACACGAGTGCGTCGGCCGCGCGCTGGGGGACACTGCGCCGCTGGGACTCGGGCAGCTCCTTGTCGCTGCGCCAGTTCCTCTCGATCGCACTCACCAACAGACGGTTGACGGCGTCGCCGGCCAGCGCGTCGAGCTTCGCTCGCAGGTGCCACATGCCGTCGTGCGGGTCGACCCACATCGACGCGGACCTCGCGGCACGCTGGCGGGCCCGCCGCTGCGCGTCGTTCTCCCGCCGCGAGGCTGCCTCTGCGGCACGCACGGTCTGTCGAGTCTGATCGGCTGTCTGACTCTTCGCCTGCTTGCACAGGTCGCGCCGCACGTCGTCGGGCACTTCCGCCGAGGCCACCATCGCGGCTTGATCGGAGTTGATGTCGCCGCGCCCGAGCGCCTCCGCCACACGCGGTTGCGCCTCAACGGCTTGCGCCTCGCGTTCGATCCGGCGTGCCAGCACACCGCCGACCAAGGTGGCATTCACCAGCGTCTCCGCCCCTGAGGCTTCCCCGCGGCGGGCATGCAGCCGACGTCGCACTGCCTCGGCGGCCAGCGCGCCACGAGCCCCCTCCAGCACGTTGATGGCCCGCTGCACAGCCTGCGAGCACCAGACCAAGTCTTCGTCGCCCGCCGACCGAACAGCGGTCGAATCGACCAACGGACCCGTACCAGCCAGTGGCCCCAGTGCGGCATCGACAGCGCCTCGAACGACGCCCCCGCCACCATCGTCGTCGCCGCACTGCTGCACCGCACGCGCACGAATCTCGGCCAGGCAGGCCTTCCCCGCAGGGCGGCCACCCAAGAGGTGCTGGGCGCCGGCCTGCCGGCTTCGTGCAACGGAGGTCATGACGCTCAACGTAGACAGGGGGTGTGACAGGTGTTCGCGACACCTGCTGTGGCGGTGAGCTCACGACGGCTGTTGGCGGGATGACTGCCGACGACCCACGGACCGGCGGCCGGCGGCCGATGAACGAACGGCGTCGCGGTCAGAAATGGTGCGGTCGCAAGTCCGCTGTCGCCCTACGGTTTCCTCATGGACGAATTGACCCGTAGAGCGCGTGGGGGGCACGCCGAGCCGCACCGACGATGGCATGTTTCAAGAACGCCTCGTTGCCTCCATGCGGCGCCACCGCCGCATCCTCGACCGCCTCGCCGGCGAGGCCGAGTGAACCCCCAGCCATGACCACTCGCTGCGTCGTCCTGCCCGGGAACATCTACGTGGGCGGGCACAACCGGGTGCCCATGGCCGAGCCGAGCTCCAAGCTGGCCGAGGCCGGATACACCGACCCCGTCACGATCCTCCAGAGCGGCAACTTCATCGTCACCGCCGACCAGCCCGACGATGCCACGGGCACCGCCGCTGTGGCCGCCTCCGTCCGGCAGCTACTGGCCGGCGAATTCGACGTCCACGTGCCCTGCGTGGCCCGCGGGGCCGGGCGCTCGCCGAGGCGGTGGCGAAGATCGTCGACCTGTTCGACCTCGCCTCGCTGACCGGCCGCCGGGTGACCGATTCCGCCTCAGCAGGCTCAGCGGCGCAGTGAGCTGGACAGGCCGAGCGCCAGTCGGAGACCGTCGTCGATGCGTTCCATGGTGGCCGGGCCGACGGCGCCGGCCGCTTCGGACAGCTCTGCCTTG
>JAJDZE010000200.1 GCA_022824805.1 Acidimicrobiia bacterium
GTTGGGCGCTGCGTACACGATGTGATCGATAGCTGCCATGCGGGCACGTTAGCCACGGGCGGCAGGCCCGTCAGCGCCCGGCGTGCTAGTCGAAGGCTTCCGCTGCGGCCAGCTCGGCGACCTTGTCGGCGTCGTAGCCCAAGTGCGCGGTGAGCACCTCGTAGAGGTGCTCACCGAGTGCGGGTGCGGCTCGTTCGGGCCACACACGGCTGCGGGACATGGTGAATCGGGGCGCCTCGATGATCGTGGTGCCGTGAGTGGCGTGGGGGACGTCGACCCAGTGGCTTCGGTGCGCAAGCTGCGGATCGACTGCCAGCTCGGGGCTGTTCTGCACCCGGTGAGCGGCGACGCCTGCCGCTTGGCACTGTGCCTCGACGTCGGCTTCGTCGAGCTGGCTGGTCCACGCCGACACTGCGGCTTCGATCTCCTCCCGGCGGGCGAGGCGGTCGGCGAGCGGCAGCGCCGCAAGATTCGGGTGCCCGATCAGCCCGGCCAGCACAGCCCATGCGCTGTCGTCCTGGGCTACGACGGCCACCCAGCAATCATCTCCGGCGGCCGGGAACACGCCGTGGGGGCAGTGGTGCTCGCTCTGGTTGCCCCGCCCGCCCACGACGTTGCCGTTGCGCAGGTACTCCAGCACCACCGGGGCGATGAAGTGCACCGACGCCTCTGCCTGGGAGAAGTCGAGGTAGCGGCCCTCGCCGGTACGCCGCTGATGGTCGATGGCGGCGAGCAGGCTGGCCGTGGCCGGATGGGGCGAGGTGTAATCGGTGATGGCGCCGTAAGGGCCGACCGGGGCACGGTCGGGCCAGCCGGTGATGTTGTAGAAGCCGACCATGGCGCCCGACAGGTTGCCGTACCCGCCGAAGTTGGCGAGCGGGCCCGACTGGCCGTAGAGGCAGCTCGACAGCATCACCACCGAGGGGTTGATCTTGCGCACGCTGTCGTAGTCGAGGCCCCAGGAGCGCATGATGCGCGGCGTGTACGACTCGCACACCACATCGGCCCAGCGCACGAGGTCGTGTGCGACCTCGCGGCCTGCGTCGGTGGCGGGATTCAGGGTGATTCCGAGCTTGCCGGCGTTCATGTTGTTGAAGGTGGCGCCGTTCTCGGGACCGGGGTCGTTGTCGATGAAGGGAAGGAATGTGCGGACGGCGTCGAGCTTCACCGACGACTCCACCCGGATCACGGTCGCGCCCGCATCGGCCAGCAGGCGAGACACGGTGGGCCCGGCCACTGCCCACATGAAGTCGAGCACCTTGAGCCCCTCGAGCGGCCGCTCGGGCATCGACGGCTCTGGCAGCGTGGACACTGCGGGCTGGCGCGTGCGGTCCAGGACCTCGGCGGTGTGCTCGCCGACGGTCGGCACCCGGTGGGCCGAGCCGTCGCCGGGTTCGGGTTTCATCCAGTGCCCCGGGAAGCGCTCGCCGTCGACGACGTCCCAGTAGTCACGTGAAGCGAGCTGCTCGGAGGCGACAAGGTCGGCCGTGGTCGCGACCGGTGCGAGCAGCAGGCGACGCTCGAGGGCGAGGGCGAACAGCTCGTCCTTGGTGCGCGACGCCGTGAACGCAGCCACGCAGTCCTTGACCCGCTCGAACTCGTCGAGTGTCTCGCTGCCGTCGCCGAGCGCCATCCCGTATTGCACCCAGTCTTTGTTGGCTGTGGCCTCATCGCAGAAGCCCGCTTCGTGCACCAGCGACATCATCCGGCCCGTTGCCGGCCCGATCGCCGCGCCGAAGACGTGCGTGAACGAGACGTACCCGTCCTTGGCTGGGTACACCACCCGCAGCCGGATGGGTCCGCTGCGGATGCCGCCGCCGCCCCGCAGGGTCAGCGGGGCGTTGACTAGCGAGCACAGCACCGACGACATAGTCGAGTTCATCGCCACGGCCTGGGCCGACACGTCGATGTGCTGGCCGAACCCGGACCGGTTGCGCTCGAGGAGAGCAAGCACCGTCGCTGCCGCGGCTTGGCCTGCGGCGTGCAGGAATGCCTGCGGCACGCCGACGCCCAGGGGCGCCCGGTCCTCGTCGCCGCACATGTGCATCGGGCCGCCCGATGCCCACACGGTCAGATCGGTCGCC
This sequence comes from Acidimicrobiia bacterium, assembly GCA_022824805.1. Taxonomy (GTDB): domain Bacteria; phylum Actinomycetota; class Acidimicrobiia; order Acidimicrobiales; family Poriferisodalaceae; genus Poriferisodalis. Next base: position 2,085 of record JAJDZE010000200.1, read on the forward strand.
TCCCAACCAGCCTTGGGACCGGTCTGGCCGAACGGCGAGATCGAAGCGACAACGAGTGCCGGGTTGATCTCGGCGAGCGTTTCGGGCCCGAGGCCGAGTGAGGTCATGTGGCCCGGCGGGGCAGATTCGATGAGCACATCGGCACCAGCCGCGAGCTGCCGCAGCGCATCGGCACCGCTCGCAGCGGTGATGTCGACCTCGACAGACTTCTTGCCGCGTGCGTAGGAGGCGTGAGTGAGCGAGGTGCCGCTCGCATCGAACGGCCCCAGCCGCCGAACGGGGGCGCCTCCCGGCGGCTCGACGGCAATCACCTCGGCGCCGAGCCTCGCCAGGATGAACCCGGCCAGGTGCCCGCGGTCGTCAGTCAGGTCGAGCACCCGGTACGGCGACAGCAGCGTCATGAGTCGTCGTCGCTGGCTTTATCGGGGCGGAGCTCGGAGTGGAGCACTGCGTGGGTGACTGCTTCGGTGTCGGGCTCGGGCAGCTCGAAGTGGCCGAGCGCATGGGCGATGAGCGCGTCGTGAGCGGCTTGGCGCTCGGCAACGACGTGATCGACGAGGCCGTCGCGCTCGAGGTCGGCTGCGTCGGCCGGATCAGCGGCCCAAGCGAGCACTGCGATATCGGGGTTGTGCTCGCGGGCGATACGCGCGAACTGCTCGACCGCTGAGGGCGGGCTGTCGACCGCCAGCGCGATGCGGGCGTCGCGCAGACCGGCGCGGTCGGCGATCACGTGACGTGACACATCGCCGACGAGCACCCTGCGTCCGGTGGATGCGGCCCATCGCTGCGCCTCGGGGTCGAGTGACACGATGGTGTACGGGATGTGTGCCAGTTCGAGCGCGGAGACGATGCGCTGTGCCCGGGGGCCGAAGCCGTTGACGACGGCATGGTCCTGCAGGGGTTCATAGCTGCCGAGGTCTTGCTGCTCGGACGGCCTGACGGCGTCGCTGTCGTGTGGCCGTCCACGCCGGTCGGCGTCGGATCGTGCTGCGAGCGACTGGCCCCAGCGGGCGCCGAACGGGCTGAATGCCATCAGCAGCACGGTGACAGCGATGAATGCGTCGGTGCCGTCGGCCAGTCCCGCCGGAACGAGCCCGACGTCTTGGCCGGCTCGCTCCAGCACGAAGGAGAACTCGCCGATCTGTGCCAGCACGATCGCCCCGGAGATCGCCACCGCTCGCCGCTGGCGCACCAGCAGCGCTGCCGTGGTGGTCGCGACCATCTTCACCACGACCACGGCTGCGGCCAGGCCGATGACGAGCGGCAGGTTGCGCACCAGGTAACCGACGTCGAGCAGCATGCCGATCGAGACGAAGAACGTCGCCGAGAAAAGGATCTGCAGCGGCATCACCTCGCCGAGTGCCCGCGCGGCCACCCGGCTCTCGCTGACCATCAGCCCGGCGAGAAACGCCCCGAGCGAGATCGACACATCGAGCAGGCTGGTGGCGTACGCCGTGCCGAAGCAGATCGCCAGCACGGTCAGCAGGAACACCTCGGCCGACTGGATCCGCGAAACGTACCTGAGCACGGCCGGCACCAGCGTGCGGGCAACCACGATCACCGCCACCACGATGCCGGCCGCCTTGGCGAACGCGATCAGCACGTCAGTCGGACCCGTGATCTCGCCGCCGAGCAACGGCACCGCCAGCACCATGGCCACAATCGCCAAGTCCTGGAAGATGAGCAGCGCGACAGAGACGTTGCCCACCGGCGATGTGGTGGTCCGCCGTTCAGCCAGCACTTTCAGCACGATCGCCGTGCTGCTGAGCGACACGAGCAGGCCGGTGAACACCGCCGTGCGCCACTCCACGCCGAATGCGGCCACCACCCCGGCCACGATGCCGGTGGTGAGGCCCACCTGCACCGCCCCGCCCACCAGGAACAGCGATGCCAGTCGCCGCACCCGTTCGAGGCTGAACTCGATGCCGAGGGTGAACAGCAGCAGCATCACGCCGATATCGGCCGACTGGTTGACGAGGTCGATGTCGCTGATGAGGCCGGTGCCGCTGGGCCCGATGATCGTGCCGGCGGCGAGGAAGCCGACGATCGGCACCACACCCAGACGCGTCGACACGAAGGCGATCAGCGTCCCCGCAACCAGCAGGATCGCCAGCTCGGTGAACAACGGCGGTGCCGACGCAGCCAACAGCACTTGGGTCCGAGACTATTGGCGCGGACGCCTCACGGGACCTGCAGGTCTGCATCGCCGGCGTCAGCGCACCTCGAACGCATCGAGGTGAAGGTCGCGCATCTCGCGACGGAAGCGAGTCCAGCTGCCGGGGAAGAACGGCAGGATGCGACCGTTGCGGTTGCGGTACCAGCCGGGGCAGTCGCCCGCCCAGCTCATCTGTTGCAGCTCCGCTTGGGTGGCCTCGGCCCACTCGTGGGTGGCGTCTCGGCGGGCCTCGATGGCGCTTGCGCCGCGGGCGAGCAGGTGTTGGATCCAGCGGCCGATGTAGTTGGTGGCGACCTCGGCCGTCATGAACACCGGAGCATGGCCTGGGGATCCGTTGACACCAGCGACGGTGAACCAATTCGGGAAGCCCGGGATGGCGACGCCCCGGAATGCTTCGGGCGCCCGAGCGAAGGCTGTCCGCAGGTCGAGGCCGTCGCGCCCGTAGATCTCCAGGGCAGGCCCGCCGTCGGCCCGGCCGCCCAGCTTGTACCCGGTGCAGAAGATGACGACGTCGACATCGACCTCGGCGCCGTCGGCGCTGACCACGCCGCTCGGGGTCAGCGCGGTGACGCCGTGCGGAACGAGCGTCACGTGATCCAGCGCCAAGGCAGGGTAGTAGTCGTCGGAGACCAGGATGCGTTTGCACCCCGGGTCGAACGAGGGCGTCAGTGCGGCGATCGTGTCCGGATCGGAGATCGCAGCGCGCATCTGGTCCATGACCTCAGCGCGCAGCGCCTCGATGGCGTCGGCCTTCTTCTCGAACGCCCGTTGCCACAGCATGGTGTCGCGGTACTGCTGGCGCCGAGCGCGGCGCCAGCCCTCGTCGGTGGCCAGCTCCGCCTTCTCCTCATCGGTGTAGAAGCGGTTGCGGCGAGGGCGAACCCAGTTGGGCGTGCGCGAGTACACGAAGACCTCGGCCGCGTCCTTCGCCACTTCGGGAACGACCTGAACCGCGGCCGCTGCGCTGCCCACCACCGCGACCCGACGCCCGGCCAGCTCGACATCGTGGCGCCACGACCCGGCGTGCCACACCAGGCCTTCGAAGGAGTCGAAGCCGTCGAGGGTGGGGTAGTGGGGTTCGGTGAGGCCACCAGTGGCTGAGACGACGAAGCGGTGGCGGCGCCGTTCGCCCTCTGCCAGCTCGAGTTCCCAGCAGGTGTCGTCGGGCTGCCACGATGCCCGGTCGACGGTGGTGTCGAGCCGGATGTGGTCGGCGATGCCGTACTTCTCGGCGCACGACCTGATGTAGGCCTGGATCTCGGATTGGCCGGAGAACACCATCGAGAAGTCGGGGTTGGGCTCGAAGCTGTAGCAGTAGATGTGCGACGGGATGTCGCAGTGCAGTCCGGGATACGTGTTGCGCAGCCACGTCCCGCCGACATCGGACTGCTTCTCGTAGACGACGAAGTCGTCGATGCCCAGACGCTTGAGCTGGATGCCCATCACCACGCCGCTGAGGCCTGCGCCCAAGATCCCGACCAACGCCATGGCACTAGTGTCTCAGCGGAGGCCGCGGGAACGGGCAGGCTCGAACATGACGGTCTACGACGAGGCGCACGAGTGGTACTCGGCTCACTGGCATGCCGAGATGCCCGTGGGGGACTGGTGGCGGCTCATCGCCGAGTCCGGATGGGGCTATCCGTTCTGGCCGGCCGATCGGTTCGGCCGCGGCCTCAGCCACATCGAAGCCGCCGAGGCCGATCGCGCCCGAGATGCCGTCGGGGCGTTCGGGCCTCCGAACGGGGTGTCGGTGACGCTGGTGGCGCCCACACTGTTTGCACACGGTCCCGACCTGCTCCTCGATCGCTACCTGGGAAAGATCGCCACCGGTGAAGAGCTCTGGTGTCAGCTCTTCTCCGAGCCGGGCGCCGGATCGGACCTGGCAGGGCTGCGAACCACCGCCGAAAGAGACGGCGACGAGTGGATCATCAACGGCCAGAAGGTCTGGACCACTGCCGCTCACACGGCCGATCGGGCCGTCGTGATGGCGCGCACCGACCCCGGCGTGACCAAGCACCAGGGCATCTCGTTCTTCTGCATCGACATGGGCCAGCCCAGCGTCGAGGTTCGCCCCTTGCGGGACATGACCGGCGATTGCGAGTTCAACGAGGTCTTCATGGACAACGCCCGCGTGCGTCACGACGATGCGATCGGCGGGCTGAACAACGGCTGGCGGGCGGCCATGACGATGCTGGCCGTCGAGCGCGAGCTCGATGCGGTGGGCCACGACGGTGGCGGCGACGTGGTCAACAACGTCGACCTCTCGGCGCCTGTGGGAGTGGTCCAGCATGAGCAGGCCACCAGCACCGGCATCTCGGGTTTCAGCTACACCACAGGCGCCACGAAAGATCAGGTCGTCCGATCGTTGCTCGATGACGAAGATCGAACCGATCCGCTGCTGCGACAGGCGCTGGCTAACGCACACATCGAACGAGCTGTCCTGGACTGGAACGGCGCTCGGCAGGTGAATCCGTCGCTCGGCAAGCTCGGCAACTCGCTGTTGTGCCGCACCCTGCGCGATCTGGGCTTCTCCGGCAAGGGCATGCCCGCACAGCTCGGCCGCGACGATCAGCCCGACGGCGGCCACTTCCTGAAGACGGCACTGTTCGCCCAGGGCATGGCCATCGCCGGCGGTACCGACGAGATCCAGCGCAACCTCATCGGTGAGCGCGAGCTCGGTCTTCCCAAAGAGCCTGACCCGACGCGGGGTCTGGCGTTCAGCGAACTCCCCGACCCCTAGGACGTGATCGCCACGCCGTTGGGGGCCGCCGCCTCGCCGTCAGCTGACGCCCGGCGGCACGCCGTCGATCATCACGCCGGTGTCGTGCAGCTTGTCGATCTGTTCGTCGGACAGCCCCAGCTCCGCCAGGACCTCGCGGTTGTGCTCGCCCTGGAACGGTGCCAAGCCTGCGGGGGGAAGCTCGCCCGCGCTGAACTTCCAGGGCGGCGATGGGACGCGAGTGGTGCCCCCGGCACGGTCGCCGACCTCGCGGATGGCGCCACGCTCGGCGGCCCACTCGGACTCGGCGATCTCCGACACCGTGCGGATGGTGCCCACCGCTAGCCCAGCCTCACTGACCTGGGCCTCGAGCTCTTCGATGGTGCGGAACGTCAGCACCCAATCGCGGATCTCGGCATGCAGCTCGGCCCAGTTCTCGCGCCGGAATTCGGGGGTGACGAACCGGATGTCGAGCAGCAGGTCGTTGCGGCGCATCATGGCGCAATAGCGCAGGAACACGAACGTGGCGACGGGGCTGGCCGCAATGGTGATGAGCTGACCGTCGGGGAGCTCGAACACCGGCGATTCAGGCGCGCTGAGGGCCAGCGGCTCGCCTTCGACGTCGATGCCCGATAACTCGTAGCTCACGCGGTCATTGACAGCGAGCATCGAGTGCACCATGGCCACGTCGACGTGCTGCCCTTCGCCGGTGCGGTCGCGGTGCGCCAGCGCAGCCAGCGTGGCGATCACGCCCTGGAGGCCGGTGTAGACGTCGGCGTGGTTGTACGCGTCGTTCTCGACCGAGGTCAACGTGTCGCCATAGTGGCGCGAGATGATCTCGGTGAACCCCGACTCGGCCTGCACCGTCGGGGCGAACGCCGGCCGGTTGCGCCACGGACCGGTCTGGCCGTATCCGCTGATCGACACCATGATCAGCGTCGGGTTGACGGCGAGAAGATCCTGGTATCCGAGGCCGAAGCCGTCGAGCGTGCCGGGCCGGAAGTTCTCCACCACGATGTCGGCCTCGGCCACCAGCTGGCGCACGATGTCCTGGGCTTCGACGAAGTTGAGATCGAGGCTGATGGCGCGCTTGCCGCTGTTCTGCTGGGCGAAGTAGAGCGACATCGGTCCGACGTGGGGCTGGCCGCTTCGGCCCGTGTCCGGTGCGGGGGGCTCGATCTTGACCACCGCCGCACCCAGGTCGCGCAGTTGCTTGGTGCAATGGGGGCCGGCGAGCACCCGGGTGAAGTCGACGATCTTGACGCCGTCTAGTGGGGCGGTCATCGGCCCTGGAAGATCGCGGTGCCGGGACCGGTCTCGGCGAAGGCGGTCATACCGGTCTGGAGGTCTTGCGAGGCCCACACGGGCTTCGCGGCCTCGTCCTGAACCGCATCAGCGGCTCGCACACCCTCGCTGGTGGTGACAGCAGCCAGGCGCTTGATGGCTGCGTAGGAGACGTTCGGGCCCGTCGCCAACTGGCGGGCCCACGACAGTGACGCATTCTCCAGTTCGTCGTCCTCCACCACGACGTTCACGATGCCCCACCTCTCGAGCAGCACGGGATCGTGGCGGCGAGCGAACATTGCGATCTCTTTGCCGCGGCTCGCGCCGGCTCGATCCACGACGCGTTGCACTCCGCCGAGCAACGGCATCAGGCCCAGGGTGGCTTCCACGAGTCCGAGCCGGGCCGAGGCCCCACAGATGATGAAATCGCAGGCCAAGGCGATCTCGAATCCGCCGCCGAGCGCGAGGCCCCCGACGGCGGCGATGGTGGGAAGCGGCACGCCCTCGAGTCGTTCGAGGACGGCGGCCGCGTCCTGGGAGCGGCCCTCTTCCGATCCGAAGCCGTCGACGTCGGCGCCGGCCGAGAAGTGCTTCATCTCGCTGCGGAGCAGGATTGCGCGGCCGCCGGCGTCTGCTGCGCTCTCGAAGGCCCCGATCAGCTGGTCGATGAAGGCGCCGTTGAGCAGGTTGTGCGGTGGCTTGGCCATCGTGACCACGGCGACGGCGCCGTCAATCTCGAGCCGGACATGTTCGGACATGAGCCAAGTCTGCCCGACGCCCGGCTGTCCCCGCAGAACTTCGAAGACCATCCGGAACTGGGAGTGGAGCTAAGGGGAATTGAACCCCTGACCTCTTCCATGCCATGGAAGCGCTCTACCAACTGAGCTATAGCCCCGAGGTCCCACGACGATACCAGCGCGCTGCTCGGAACTGAGGGGGGATTGTGGGGGCGATCCGGTGCGCAAGCGGTGCGCGGCGGGCATATCGTCGGGCACATGAGCATCCCCGTGGAGCCCGGCGACATCGGCAAGCAGATGGAGCAGTTCGGCAACGCCGCCTACGTGCTGACGGTGCGCGACGACGCCACGCCGCACATCGCCCACCTGGCGATGCGGCTCGACGGCGACGTGCTGCGCTGCGGCGCCAGCCGTTCCGCTGCGGCCAACGTGGCACAGCGTCCGACGATCTCGGTGCTGTGGCCGCCATACGAGCCGGGCGGCTACTCGATGATCGTGGATGCCGTGGCCAGCACGGTCGACGGGGCCGACGGGCTCGAACTGGAACTGCGGCCGACCAACGGCGTCCTGCACCGGCCTGCAACGCCGGCCACCCCGGCGACCAGTCCCAACTGCAGCTCCGATTGCGCCCCGCTCAGCGCCTGAGCCAGCGGGCGCTCGCTCTCCAGGTCCGTTGCTACGCCTGATGCTTCAACGACGCTTCGAGCCGGCTGGGGCTAGCTCTTCAGGTCGTCGAAGATGGTCTGCCAGCGCTGGCGGTCGCCCTTGTAGGGGGCGTAGAAGCTGACCCGGTCGACGACGTCGTCGAATCGGCGCTTCAGCTCGGTGGCCACCTGCTCGGGCTCGGCCACCACCGCGAACGCATCGAGGATGTCGTCATCGACCAGGTTGGCCATCTCGACCCAGCGGCCTTCCTTGGACATGGCGTTCAGCTCGGTCTGCATGTCGCCCCAGCCATGGCAGTCGAGCACCGGTCGGTACGCCGGCGTGGAGCCGTAGAACGCCACTTGCTGCTTGGTGGCCTGGCGCGCCTTCTCCATGTCCTCTTCGGTGTTGCCGGTGACGATGAACGACGGCCCCGAGATCGTGATCTCGCTGGGGTCACGCCCGGCTCTGGCAGCACCCCGCTCGAGCGCCGGGATCGTCTCCTCGCGCAGGTACTTCTCGGTGGTGAAGCCGTGGCAGAGGAAGATGTCGCAGGTCTCGCCCGCCACAGCCGTCATCAGCGGGCCGACTCCCGCCAGCGCCAGTCGCGGCGTGCCGTAGGGATTCGGCCCAGGATCGAAGAACGGCGTCATCAGCGTGTGCTCGTAGAAGTCACCTCGGAAGTTCAGCTTCTCGCCGTTGTTCCAGCAGTCCCAGATGGCCTTGATCGCCATGATCATCTCGCGCATGCGGGCCGCCGGCTTGGACCACTCCATCGAGAAACGCCGAGTGATGTGCGGACGGATCTGGCTGCCCAGCCCCAGGATGAACCGCCCTTGCGACAGCGTCTGGATGTCATTGGCGCTGTAGGCCAACGTCATCGGGTTGCGGGCGAAGCCCACGGCGATGTTCGTGCCGAGGTCCACCGTCTCGGTCGCATGTGCGATGAGCGGGAGCATCGTGAACGGATCGTGGCTGGTCTCTGGCACCCACAAGCCGTCGTACCCCAACGCTTCCTGCTCTCGACTCGACTCCATCAGGTTGTCGAATCCGCTTGTGACTCCGAGGCCGCCGTCTACCTTCATGGCCGGGACGATAGCGGCTAGAGGTTTGCCAGCACCGACTCGGCCCGCTCGGCCAGCGACACGATGCTCTGCGGAAACTCGTGGACCTCAGGGGGAATCTCGGGGATCGCACCGCCCACATAGCGGGCATGCACACCCTCGAGAATGCATGCCAACCGCCAGCTCGCGAAAGCGAAGTGCCACTCGATGCTGCTGATGTCGCGGCCGGTCAGCTCCGCGTAGGCACGGGCGAGCTGGTTGCGGGTCCAGAAGCCCTCGGCCGTGGTGGCGTCGTGGCCGAGCGGGTTGAAGCCGTCGTCTGGCTCGACCCAGTAGCCGAGCAGGAATCCCAGCTCCGCGACCGGGTCGCCGAGCGTGGAGATCTCCCAATCCAGCACGGCCGCTAGGTCTCCGCCGGTGGTGGAGAGGCAGTTGTCGAGGCGGTAGTCGCCGTGCACCAGCGTGGCCTCGGTCTGCGGCGGGATCGAGGCCACCAGCACATCGTGGACGCGTTCGATGATCGGCAGATCCCGTGACGTCATAGCCTTGAACTGGCGCCGCCAGACATGGAGCTGGCGAGCCACGTAGTCGTCCGGCCGGCCGAGCGTGGCGAGTCCCGTGGCTTCCAAGTCGGTGCTGTGGATGGCGGCGAGCACCTCGACCATCCGCCGGCTCAGCTCCCCACGGGCCTCGGGGGTCAGCGCCTCGACATCGTCGAGCAAGCGCAGCACGGTGCCGTCGACGAAGTCGGTCACGTAGAAGTCGGCGCCGTTCACCTCGTCGTCGGTGCACAGGCCTACCACTGGCGGCGTAGGGACCTCGGTGGGCTCCAACGATGACAGCAAGCGGTGCTCGCGCACCATGTCGTGCGCCCCGGCCAGCAGGTGCGCCAGCGGCGGGCGGCGCAGCACCCACCGGCGCCCCGCTGCGTCGCTGACGCGGTAGGTGAGGTTGGAATGCCCGCCGGCGATGATCTCGAACAGCAGCGGCGGGCTGAGCTCGACTCGTTCGGCCATCCACGCCGTGACCGGCCCGATGTCAATGCCGGCGACGGCCTCGATGGCAGTGTTGGCAGAGTTCGTCACCGTCGGTCCCTCCTGCGGTCGGCGCCAGCCAGCACCATCATGACCGCGCAGGCGGCGGGGTGTCTCACCGACAGCTGCATCCGGCAACGCTGCGCACGACGCCAACGGCCCGGTACCGGCCCACACCAATACGCTTCGCCGGTGCTGTTCGTGACGATCTACACCACGCAGTTCCTCGTCACGGCCTCGATGGGTGTCATCTTCGCCTACTTGGCGGACCTGCAAGATCGCTACGGCCTCTCCCACCTGGAGCTAGGCATGGTCGCCGCCGCCGGTTTCGTCGCCGGCCTATTGGCGCAGTTGCTGCTCTCGCCGCTGGTCGACCGGGGCCGCCACCGTTTCGTGGCATGGACCTCGGTGACAGCAGCAGTGTTCGGCGCTTTCGGCTTCGTATTCGCAGAGGAGACTTGGTCGCTCGTGACGAGCCGGGCCTTGGCCGGCCTCTCCTTCGGACTGTTCGGCCTCGTGGCTCGCAAGGCGCTGATCGGCCGGGACATCAGCGGCAGCGGCGCCAAGGTGGGCGGCCTGCTGTCGTGCGCAGTGGCGGGGTTCATCAGCGGTCCAGCGATCGGGGCTGCGCTCAGCGGTGTCTCGTTCGAGGCCCCGTTCCTCCTCACCGGCACGCTGATGCTGTTGCTCGGACCGGTCTCCGCAGTGCTCATCTCGAAGTCGCCGATCGCTGCGGCTGCGGTGGACTACTCCGACCTCTCGAACCTGCTCCGCCGTCCTCGGGTCCAGGCGGCCATCTGCGTGCACGTCGGCATCTGGGGCTTGATCGGCATCTTCGACGCGACCGTCGACCGCTACCTCACCGACGTGGGATTGTCGTCGGCAGAGCTGGCGGTCGGGCTGCTCATCATCGGCATCCCGCTGATGGCGTTGCCGCCATACACCGGCGCCCTGGCAGAACGCCTCGGCGGAGGTCGCGTCGGCGTCCCTGCTCTGCTGCTCTTCGTTCCGGCAGTGCTGCTGTATGGCTGGATTGGGGGACTGGCGAGCTTCATCGCCGTCGGCCTCGCCGAAGCGGTCACTGAGTCCTATGGCGTGATGGGTGCTCAAGTGCTCGTGCTCGAGGCCACGGGCGCTGAACAGGCGGCGATGGGGACCGGAGTGTTGGAAGCTGTCGGCCTGCTCGTCGCGGCCGGCGCCGCATTCGGCGGCCCGCCGCTGTACGGCCATCTCGGGCCGCGTTGGCTGTTCGGTAGCTGGGCGGCGATCTGCCTGATCCTCGCGGCGCTCGCGATGCTGAGATTGAAAGCAGTGAAAATTCAACCAAAGGTAATCACACGGTCTCACTAAGATCGCGTGTATGCGGGCGTCGGGCCCAGGGCCGTCAGCACACGGGCGCGCTGCCGACTGGCGTTCCGTAGCGAGGGAGGCAGCGGGATTCGCACGGCGGGTCGGCATGGTGCCGGTCCTGGTGCTGCTGGGTGCCGTCGGCGCAGTCGTGGCTGCGGGATTTCTGGCCGGGGTCCGCCATGGCTCGCCCGAGCCCATCGAGCTGCCGCTCGCATCGGCCGAGGCACCGCTCCCGGTGGCGACCACGCAGCCGTCGTTGCTGAAGGTGCACCTCGCCGGAGCGGTACGGCAGCCGGGGCTCTACGACGTTCCGGCTGGCGCCCGGGTCGGCGACCTCGTCGAGGCAGCCGGCGGGCTGGCCGCCGATGCCGACGAAGCAGCAGTCAACCTGGCGGAGCGGCTGCGCGATGAGCAGCAGATCTATGTGCCGGTCGAGGGCGAATTGCCTGCTGCGGGGGCGCTGGGATCGGATTCGGCCGGACCGATCGATGTCAACACCGCCTCGGCATCACAGCTTGACGAGCTGCCGGGTATCGGCCCGTCCCTGGCGGCGGCGATCATCGCCTTCAGGACCGAGCACGGACCGTTCGCGACCCTGGATGCACTTGAGCAGGTGCCCGGGATCGGGCCCTCCAAGCTGTCCCGGCTGCGGTCCCATGCAACCGTTTGAATCGCCCGAGCAGGCCGAGGCGCTCCGGCCGTCGATTGCATCGATCCATGCGGGCGCACTCGACCCGGCTATCCCGCCACGGGCGGCGCCTCGCCGGTTCGGAGGTCTCAGCGCTGTTGCCGACCGGTGGCTGGTGGCGGGTGCCATCGCCACCGCGGCCGGCGCCCTGTGGGCACCCCCGGTGTCGCTGTGGCGGGGCTCGTGGTGGTGGGGCATTGCACTGGGCCTCGGGCTCGGCGCCGCCGGCCTAGCGAGCCGTGCGCGGGTGCTCATCCCGGCTGGCCTGCTGGTGCTCGCAGCGGTCGCCATGGGAACCCAGATCGCCCAGCTCAGCTCCGTGACGGGAGGCGAGTTCGAAGGCGACGTGCAACTGGTCGGCGACCCTCGATGGCGCTCTGGCGCCCTGGTCGTGCCGTTCAGCGCCGAGATCGACGGTGCCCAGCACCGGTGGGAGGGCTGGGCACGGGGCCCGGCCGCATGGCGGCTGGAAGACGCAGCCATGGGGGAGCGCTGGCGCCTGAGCGTGAGCGCAGAACCGGCCGAGCCCGCCGACCGTCCCTTCCTGTGGCCCCGGCATCTCGCGGGGACCGCAGAGATTCGAACGGCGCACCGTCTCGACGGCGGCAGCGCGCCGTTCCGCATCGCGAACTCGCTGCGCGGGCTCGTGGAGGCATCGGGCGAGTCGCTGTCGCAGCGCGATGCAGCGCTGCTGGCCGGCTTCGTGTACGGCGACGACCGGGGCCAGCTTCCCGAAGTCGTTCACGATTTCCGGGAGACGTCGCTCACCCACCTGCTTGCGGTGTCGGGTTCGAATGTGGCGTTCGTGCTGCTGCTGTTCGCACCCTTGCTGGCCGGGCTTCGACCGCGGGCCCGGCTGGTCGCCGTGGCAGCCCTGCTCATCCAGTTCGCCGTGCTCACCAGGGGCGAGCCCTCGGTGCTGCGGGCGTGCGTACTCGCCACTCTCGCCGTTGGCGCGCATGCAGTCGGCAGACGGGCATCGGCGACGCGGCTGTTGGCGCTGGCGGTCATCGTGCTGCTGCTCGTCGACCCGTTGCTTGTCCGCTCGGTGGGCTTCCAGCTCTCAGTTGCCGCGACCGCCGCCATCGTGATCGGTGCCCGCCGCATCTCCCGCCTGCTGTGGGGGCCGCAATGGCTGCGCTTGGCGCTTGCCGCCACCCTGTGCGCCCAGGCGGGAGTGCTGCCGGTTCAGCTCGCCGTCTTCGGCTCGCTGCCGCTCGTGAGCATTCCGGCCAACGTCCTGGCTGGACCGGTCGCAGGCCCCGCGATGGTCTGGGGCCTCGTCGGCGGCCTCACGGGCGGCCTCGCCGGCGATGCGGTCGCATCGGTGCTGCACCTGCCGACCAAGCTGATGATGGGGTGGGTGGCGGGGGTGGCGCATCGGGGCGCATCGCTGGGATGGCCGCAGATCGAGGCTGCTGAATTGACTGCCGCGGCCGCGGTAGCCGGATGCTGTGCTGGGTTCTTTGTGGCCGCACCGCGCCTATTCGGGAACCTGGCCGTGCTGCGCAACCTGGCGGTGGTCGCGGCTGGCGTCGGGGTCTGGGCAGCGGCCAGCACCCACCGACCTGCGCCTCCGGCAGGGCCGCATCTTGGCGTGCATCACATCGATCCGGTTGTCGTGGTGGTGGATCGCCCTGATGCCGCACGTGCACTCGGCCAGCTCGCTGCCGCGGGAATCGACCGCATCGACATCCTCGTGGCCCGCTCGGCCAGCCGCGCCGGCCGCGAGGCGGTTCGTGCCCTGCACGCCCGACACGAGGTAGGCCAAGTGCTCGCGCCGGCGGGTCTCGGCGGCCGGATCGCCTACGAGACAGTGACCGAACCCGTCGTCATCGCCGGGCTCACCGTCGAGCCGTCTGCAGAACGCCTGCACGTCTCCGCACCTGAAACGGCCGGCCCACAGGTGCCGTAGCGGGCCCACCTTCCCGCGTCTCGTCTCAGCAGAACTAGCGTCGACCGAATGGCAGGCGGTGCCGTGAGGCTGGTCAGCGGCGCCGATGAGATTCTCACAGCCGAGGCGGTGCGAACTGCCGTCACCGAGCTCGTGGGCGATGCCGACCGGGCAGAGGTGCTCGACGAGTTCGCCGGCGATGAATACACGCTGGCAGATGTCGTCATCTCGGCATCGACGCCGCCGATGCTGGCAACCCACCGGGTCGTCGTGGCCCGGGGGCTCAGCCGATTCGGCACGGCCGAGCTTGCCCCGTTGATCGCGTGGCTGGACGATCCCTGCCCCACCACCGATCTGGTGCTCGAGTGGGACTCCGGCCGCGTGCCGCGCCCGCTGGCCGAGGCCGTCGAGGCCGGCGGCGGCCACCGGATCGCATCAGACGTGCCCGGCGGGGCGCGCAATCGCCGGACATGGCTCGAGGAGCGCCTCGCGCAGGCACCGGTCCAGCTCGATGGCCGAGCCCGAGCGAGCGTGGCCGACCACCTCGGCGCCGAGCTCAGCCGCCTCGGAGCGCTGCTCGACACGCTGGCAGCGGTCTTCGGCGAAGGCGCCCGCCTCGATGCCGACGACGTGCTGCCCTACCTCGGCGCCGAGGGCGATGTGCCGCCGTGGGATCTGACCGACGCGATCGACCGGGGAAACGTGAATGCGACCCTCGCAGTGCTGCAGCGGATGTGGGGTGCAGGCCGGCACCCCCTCGCAGTCACGGCCGCCATCGCCAACCACATCACGCGGATGGCCCGCCTGGACGGCGCCGGCGCCGCCAACGAGAAGGAGGCCGCTGCTGTGCTGGGCTTGCGCGGTTCCACGTTTCCGGCCCGCAAGGCGATGGATGGATGCCGACGGCGGGGCAGCGAAGGCATTGCCCGAGCTGTCGAGCTGCTCGCAGCGGCCGACATGGACATGCGCGGACGGTCCGGACTCGACGCTCGCTGCGTAGCCGAGATCCTGTGCGCGCGGCTCGCCGCCGGCGCCCACTGAAGGCGGCGCTACGCCCCGTTGCGCGATGCCGAGCGAGTGACGAGGCGCGACTTGCGCCGGCCGGCCTCGTTCCGGTGTATGACACCCTTGGCAGCAGCCTTGTCGAGCCGCTTCTGAGCCAGCCGGATGAGCTCGTCGGTGGGCTCGCCGGCCTCGGCGGCTGCGATCACCGCCTTCTCGCGCGTCCGCAGTTCTGAGCGCACGGCACGGTTGCGCACCCGCCGCGCCTCGTTCTGACGATTGCGCTTGATCTGGCTCTTGATGTTGGCCACGAAGGTGTGCTCTCCGTCTCGAAACCGGCCCCGCAGGGTACCGTGCGGCCTGCGATGCCCCACGTGCCCCCGAGGAGGCTGAGCCGAACGGCGAAGCCGTGGCCCGGGCGGCCCGTGAGCCCAATCGCATAAGCAAGGGGAACAAGAGCGGGAAACAATGGCCGTACGACGAGAAGGTGCGCCGATCCGGAACTTCTCGATCATCGCCCATATCGACCACGGGAAGTCCACGCTGTCGGACCGGATCCTGGAGTTGACCGGTGCTGTGGAGGAGCGCTCGATGCGCGCCCAGTACCTCGATTCGATGGAACTCGAGCGTGAGCGCGGCATCACCATCAAGGCCCAGAACGTCCGGGTGGGCTGGCGAGCGCACACCCTGCACCTCATCGACACGCCCGGACACGTCGACTTCGGCTATGAGGTCAGCCGGTCGCTCGCCGCATGCGAAGGCGTGGTGCTGCTCGTCGACGCAGCGCAGGGCATCGAGGCGCAGACGCTGGCCAACTGCTACCTGGCGCTGGAGTCGGACCTCACCATCGTGCCGGTGCTCAACAAGATCGACCTCCCAGCGGCCGAGCCAGACCTGTACGCATCGGAGATCGAGCGCGTGCTGGGCATCGACTCGAGCGAGGTGCTGGCCATCTCGGCCAAGACCGGCGAGGGCGTGGAAGCGCTGCTCGACGCGATCATCGAGCGGATCCCCCCGCCGGACGGCGACCCGCACGCTCCGCTCCAGGCCCTGATCTTCGATTCCCACTTCGACCAGTACCGCGGCGTCGTCTCTTCGGTGCGTGTCATGAACGGCCGGCTGTGCGCCGGCGACCGGCTGCGATTCATGCACGCCGGCGGCTTGCACCTGTCCGAGGAGGTGGGCCTGCGCCTGCCGGCGGTGACGCCGACCGACGCGCTGGGCCCCGGCGAGGTGGGGTACCTCATCGCCGGCATAAAGGACGTGGCAGAGGCTCGATCGGGCGAGACGGTGACCTCGGCGGCAGCGCCTGCGGATGTACCGCTGGCCGGCTACGACGACCCGAAGCCGATGGTCTTCTGCGGCCTCTACCCCGTCGAAGGCGACGAGTACCCCGACCTGCGCGAGGCGCTGGCGAAGCTGAGGCTCAACGACGCCTCGGTGACGTTCGAGCCCGAGACCTCAGGTGCGCTGGGGTTCGGCTTTCGCTGCGGCTTCCTCGGCCTGCTGCACATGGAGATCGTCCGCGAGCGGCTCGAGCGCGAGTTCGGGCTCTCGCTGATCGCGACCGCGCCCTCGGTGGCCTACCGGGTGCGCACCGACGACGATGAGGAGATGCAGGTCGACAACCCGTCAGACCTGCCGCCGGCCGGCCAGATCGCCGAGATCGCAGAGCCGATGCTCACCGTGTCGGTGCTGACGCCGAGCACGTACACGGGAGCAGTCATGGACCTGTGCCAGTCGCGCCGTGGCTCGATGACCTCCATGGACTACTTGTCGCCCGAACGCGTCGAGATCCGTTACGAGCTGCCGCTGGCTGAGGTGGTGACCGACTTCTTCGACCAGCTCAAGAGCCGTACCCAGGGATATGCCAGCCTCGACTACGACCACGCGGGCTATCGCGCCGAGCGCTTGGTGCGGGTTGACATCTTGCTCAACAGCGAACCGGTGGATGCGTTCTCGGCGATCTGCCACCGTGACGGCGCCTACCCCTACGGCAAGGCCATCACGGCGAAGCTGGCCGAACTCATCCCACGCCAGCTCTTCGACGTGCCGATCCAGGCCGCCATCGGCGGGCGGATCATCGCCCGCGAGACGGTCAAGGCCAAGCGGAAGGATGTGCTGTCGAAGTGCTACGGCGGCGACATCACCCGCAAGCGCAAGCTGCTGGAACGCCAGAAGGAAGGCAAGAAGCGGATGAAGGCCATTGGGCGTGTCGAGGTGCCCAACGAGGCCTTCGTTTCCGCGCTGCGCCTCGACCAGTGAGTGCGTCCGCTGCGGAGGCGGCGAACTCTGCTGGCCAGAAAGGCATCGGTAGCATCGCGAGGCAGGCTGCCAGGGTCCGCAAAGGACTGGCTGCGGAGGAGTGATGGACGAGCGCAGAGCCACCGTGCTGCAGGCGGTAGTCGAGAACTTCATCGAGAGCGCGCAGCCGGTCGGATCGGCCGCAGTGCTCGAGATGACCCGCCTCGATGTGTCGCCCGCGACCGTTCGCAATGATCTCGCTGCACTGGAGGCGGGCGGCTTTTTGATGCAGCCCCATACCAGCGCCGGTCGGGTGCCGACTGAAGCGGGCTACCGGTACTTCGTGGACGGCCTCGGGCCGGGCTCGCTGGACAACACGGAGGTCCGCCAGGTGCGGGCCTTCTTCGCGCATGCCCAAGGGCAGATCGAGGAACTGCTCGCCGACACCAGCCGGCTGCTGTCGGACCTGACCGAGTACGCGGCGATGGTGGTCGCCCCCCGGCACGATCGAGACAGCATCCGGTCGGCCCAGCTGGTGGACCTCGGAGGCGGCCGGCTGCTCGTGGTGCTGGTGATGTCGTCGGGCGTCGTGGAGCGCACCTACCTCGACGTGTACAACAACCGCGAACTGGCCGACGCGGCTCAAGGGCCCGCCGCAGGGGCTGCCTCCGCGATCCTGGCCGAGGCGCTGGTGGGGCGCACCCGATCGCAGCCGCCGCCCGTTCCTGAAACCGGCGATGCGGCGACAGATGCGCTGGTGGCGGCCGCGCTGGCCGCGCTGGCCGACGATCAATCGCACCCCGACGAGCTCTACGTGGGCGGAAGATCCAAGATCACCGAGCAGTTCGAGGCCGTGTCGTCGCTTCGCTCGGTGCTGTCGGTGCTCGAGGAGCAGCTGATGGTGGTGACGCTGCTGCGCAGCCTGGTCGATCGCGGCCTCAGCGTGGCCATCGGGTCCGAGACGGGCATGAAGCCGCTGGCGGACTGCTCGGTGGTGGTCGCGCCCTACGAGGTCGACGGCCGCACCGTCGGCAGCGTGGGATTGCTGGGCCCCACCCGGATGGACTACTCCAAAGCACTGGCGGCGGTGCACACGGTGAGCCGGCGGCTGTCAGCCTCGCTCGGCGACGGCGACGTCGCGCATGCCCTCGGCGACGTCGCGCATGCATCGTCGGGCAACTCGGCTTCGGTCCCGCACTAGACCTGCCACAGATGCCTGCCGACTACTACGAGCTGCTCGACGTGAGCCGCGACGTCAGCGAGGGCGACCTCAAGCGCGCCTACCGGCGCAAAGCCCGTGAGCACCATCCCGATGCGAACCCGGGCGACGCGCAGGCCGAGGCCCGCTTCAAGGAGATCAGCGAGGCCTATGCCGTGCTCTCCGACCCGCAAGCTCGCGCCCGCTACGACCGCTTCGGGCATGAGGGCTTGCGAGGCGGGATGGGCGGTCCCGCATTCGACTTCGATCTCAGCGACATCTTCGAGTCGTTCTTCGGGGGGAACCCATTCGGCGGCGGCCGATCCCGGCGAGCGTCAGGCCCGCCGCGCGGCGACGATCACGAGTCGGTGGTCGATCTCGATTTTGCCGAGGCCGTCTTCGGCGTCGACCGGCCGATCGAAGTGCGGACGCTGGTGTCGTGTGACGATTGCGGCGGTTCTGGCGCCGCGCAGGGCACGTCGCCGACGGTGTGCAGCGTCTGCGGGGGCGCGGGGCAGGTTCGCCAGGTGCGCCAGAGCCTGCTGGGCCAGATGGTCACCACTGCGCCGTGCGGCCAGTGCCGCGGGACCGGCATGGAGATCATCGACCCGTGCAGATCCTGCCGGGGCGAAGGCCGCCGGGCCGAGCACGTCTCGCTCGTCGTGCGGGTGCCGCCCGGTGTCGAGGGGGGCGCCACGCTGCGCCTGAGCGGCCGCGGATCTGTGGGGCCCCGCGGCGGCCCCGCAGGCGATCTGTACGTGCACCTGCGCGTCGCCGAATCTGACGCATTCGTGCGCCAGGGCGACAGCCTCGTGGCCGAGCTGCCGGTGACCATGCTGCAAGCTGCCCTGGGAGCGACGGTGACGTTCGAGACGCTGGACGGGCCGCAGGATCTGGCGGTCAAGGCCGGCACCCAGCCGAATGACACCATCCGGCTGAACGGGCTCGGCGTGCCGCGTGCCAACGGGCGCGGGCGCGGCGACCTGCATGTGGTGGTGCGGGTGGACATCCCCAAGAAGCTCTCGAAGGCCGAGGCGGCCAAGCTGAGAGAAGTCGCCAGCGCGCGTGGCGAGCAGGTGGACGGGATCGTTGTCGATCAGGCCGCGCCCGCCGAATCGCATGACCGTGATAGAGCACGCGGTGAGGCCCAGGCTGAGCGATCCAAGGCCCGGGGCAGCACGGAAGCCCGACAACGGCGCGTGCGTCGCAGCAAGAGTTGAGATGCCTGTCGACCGCCGGCACCTTGATGCGCTGGTGGGGGAGCAGCTGCGGGCCGTGCGCAAACGTCGGCGCGTGACGCTGGCGCAGGTCGAGGAGACCTCCCGCGGCGAGTTCCGAACGTCGGTGCTCGGCGCCTATGAGCGCGGCGAGCGGGGGTTGGCCGTGCATCGGCTGCTGCGCTTGGCCGAGTTCTATGGCGTGCCGGCTGCCGAGCTGCTGCCTGAGGGCGATCACGACTGCGAACGCGACCATGGCCCAGCGCAGCGCTACCCGCCCGACTCGGTGTTGTGACTGGCTGTGACTGACACCGGCGGCACATCGCCCCCATTCGGCGTCTATTGCCACGTCCCGTTCTGCACGCACCGCTGCGATTACTGCGCTTTCGCCACCTGGACCGATCGCAGCCACCTCATCGGCGACTACATGGCGAGCTGCCGGCAGCAGGCTCGCGAGCTTGCGGCCGGCATGCCGCCGGTGACCTCGGTGTTCTTCGGCGGCGGCACGCCGAACCTGGTGCAGCCCTCGTTGCTCGGCGACGTGCTGGCAGAGCTGCCCCTGGCACGGGGCGCCGAGATCACGGTGGAGTGCAACCCCGACCTGGTCACGCCCGAGCAGATGCAGGCCTACCGGGCCTTGGGCGTGAACCGCATCAGCCTCGGCGTGCAGTCGGCAGTTCCTCATGTTCTCGACGCGCTGGGCCGTCGCCATGACCCGCCGATGGTGGCTGGCGCGGTCGACGCAGTCCGCCTGGCCGGCATCGGCCAGCTCAACCTCGACCTGATCTACGGCTCGCCGGCCGAGTCGTTGCCGGACTGGGAGCGCACCCTGGTCGAGGCGGTCGATCTCGGGCCCGACCACCTGAGCGCGTACGGCCTGACGCCCGAACCCGGAACACCGCTCGGCGACGACCCGTCACGACATCCCGACGAGGACGAGATGGCCGACAAGTACCTGCTCGCCGACGAGCGGCTCGCTGGGGCGGGCTATGAGACCTACGAGATCTCCAACTGGGCTCGGCCCGGTGCGCAATGCCGGCACAACCTGCTGTATTGGCAGCAGGGCGCCTATGCGGGCATCGGCTGCGCTGCGCACAGCCACCGCGACGGGCGCCGCTTCTGGAGCGTTCGCACCCCCGAGCGGTTCATTGCGGCGATCTCGGCCGACGCCTCACCTGTGGCAGGCAGCGAGGAATTGGGACCTGACGAGCGCCGTGCGGAGGCCCTGCAGCTTGCGCTGCGCACGTCGGACGGCGTCCCTGCCGACGCAGTGCCCGACGACGTGGTGCACTTGCTGGAACCTGCTGGCGGGGGGCGCCTGAAGCTGACTGCTCGCGGGCGTCTGCTCGCCAACGAGGTGGCGGTGCGGCTCGGCCTTCCCTCCGAGCAGTAGCAGGCACACCGGAAAGGCGGGCGCTCTGCGGTCGCGGCGCGCGGCCGGGCCCCCGATGCGCTCAGCCCGACAGTCGGACACGCCCGATCGCCTCTGCGGCGACGGGCCGGCTCACTCGCCCGCTGACGTTCCCGATCAAGCCGATGACCCGCCGCGCCGAGCCTTCCACCGACACGCGGACGGCCGCCGGGCCCGCCGGGCTGATCGCCACCGAGACGGATCCGGGCTCGAACACCGCGGACAATCGCTCCTGTGCCGTCCGCTGGCTCCACGGACCCAGCCGCCGGAGCCGGGAAGGGGAGACCCGGTACGACCCGTGATGCCGGAGCGAGGTTTCGTCGAGGGCGAGCGAGACGAGGTCGTTCGCGAGCGACGACGCTGCTGCATGTGCCTCGCGCTGCGCCAGGAAGGCAGCCGTGCTGTCGACGGCGATGCTGCCCAGCAGTGCCACGATCAGCACCCCGGCGGGCACCAGCAGCAGCGCCGAGCCCCGCTCACTGCGCACAGGGCGCCCTCCCGCGGAGTCCGTGCCGGAAGGGATCGACGATCTCGCTGGCGCGAGCGCCCACGGTCACAGGCGACCATCGGCCGCCGAGCAGCGCCAGGCGGGGGACCTCCCGCGTGGCTTCGAACGTCACGCGGTCGCAGCGGCGCAACCGGGCCGTGCCGATCGGGCGAACCGATGCCTCGCCGCTCAGTCGGTAGCCCGACATCGCCTGCATGCCGGCGGCAATGGCGCCCTCGGCGGCATCGCCGACGCGAGGCCCGCGATGCTCGACGAATGTCCGCGCTGCCTCCCGGGCACCGGCGACTGCGGCGATCTTGGCGTCTAATGCCGCCCACGCCTGGGCGAACACCAACGTGCCCCCGATGAAGACGAGCACGACGAAGGGCAGCACTTCGGCCCCCACGACGCCGGCGGCGTCATGGCGGGTGCGCTTCATGGCGTCGCGGTTCATGGTGAGCCGGCGAAGCGAGCCAGCTCGCGTCGCACCTCGAACCGGCGCTCCACCGTGTGCAGGCCGATCAGTGCAGAGGCATCGATGAGCACCGTCGGCGGTCGCGCTGCCAGCTCCAGCGCGACGGTCTCGCCGGTGGTGCTCCAGCGGAGCCGCTCGATGTCCACCGACGGACCGATGCTCGAGCGCAGCCATCGTTCAGCGTCGGCGATTGCTGCAGAGCTGCCGCCGCCGAACGCTGCGCGGCGCGTCGCGTCGTGGCCGACCGCTGTGAGCACCGACGCGCTGTAGAAGTGCACGCCAGCCTGGACCGCGAGCGTGAGAAACGTCAGGAATGCGAGCACCGCCCACGGCAGGGCGACGAGGCCGGCGCCGCGCTCATTGCGGCACTGGTTCGATTGCGGGCGGGTCACCTGCCGATCTTCGCGATCTCAGAATTCGTCGTTTCCTCGGCGTTCTCCCAGAGCGCCCTGAAGCCGACCCACATGAGTGCGCCGAGTGAGGCGATGATCAGCACGGCGATGGCTGCCGATATGACCCCCTCGCCGCGCTCGTTGCGTCTCGTGCTCTGCCGTGGGTCCCTCTGGGCGGCTGCCGCAGGGGCGAGCGCGGCGGCACATGCCGTGCGGATCACAGCGATCGCAGCCGCTATCGGGACGACGTAGATGAGGCTGTCGTACATGAGGTTGTCCTTTCATTTCATTGCGGGCTCTCGTTGCTGCCTCACAGCGCCGCATACCCGCTGAGGGCGTCGCTGAACGGGATCGCCAGCAACACGCATCCGGGCACCAGCGCCGCGACGGTGACGGGAATCCACACCTGCTCGCTTCGACGCTCGATATGGGCGATGAGGCGCCGGTGCGCCTCCATACGCGCCGAACGGGCCTCGTCCGATACCAGTGCGGCCACGTCGGTCGTGTCCTCGTGCAGGGTGAGAACGCCGACGAACCTGCGGATCTCCGCCGATCCGGCCTCGTCGGCCCACTCGGCCAGCGCCACCTCGACGGCGGCGCCGCCGGCGACGCGGGCGCCCACCCGCTCCATTCCCTCGGCGCAGACGCCGTGCCCACGCCGGGCAACGGCATCGAGCGCGCTGGTCAGCGACATGCCGCTCGCGAGCAGCATGCCGATCTGTTCGGCCACAATCGGCAGTTCCTCGGTGATCTGCGTCCGCCGCAACGCCGTCGACCTGGCGAGAATGTGCTCCCAGGCGCCGTAGGCAGCGGCGGCCACGCCCAGTGCCCCGGCGAGCGCAAGCAGCGGCCTGACGCCGGCCCCAGCGAGTGCCGCGCCCGAAGCGGCGAGCCCGGCGGCTGCGCCGCCGACCTGTCGTGCACGGAACTCGAACGGGGACCGGGCGATGCCGGCTTCGCGCAACCGCGCAGCGAGCTCGGCATCGGCATCGGCCAGCGCGGCTATTCGCTGCACGAAGGCGGACGCAGCGATCACCGCAGGAACACTCGCTTGCGCGCGGGGATCGCCATGATCCGGCCGGCCCACAGCCAGCAGCCCGCGACGGCGAGCACGCTCAACGCCACGAGCAGCTGGCCGTTGCTCGACTCGTAGGCCTGCCGCCCGCGCCCGATGCTCAGGCCGATCACGGCCATGAACGCGGGCACCGACGCGACGAAGCTGCGTGCGAACCGGGCGCCGGCCTGCTTTGCCCGGGCGTCGGAGCGAGCGGCAACCTCAGCTTGGGCCGCCTCGGCCAGCGCACGCAGGCGAGCATCGATCCGCACTCCGCCGATCTGGTGCGCTGCCAGCAGCGTCTCGCACACGGCGTCCGCGGTCGGGTCGGCGAGCGATGTCTTGAGAACACGGAGCGAGACTTCGAAGTCGGTGCTCAACGACCACGTGCGCGCCGCTTCGGAGAACGCGTGACGCATGCCATCAGGGGCGTGCATCCCCGCGGCGAACAGTGCGGCGGGGATCGACTGGCCCCGGTGAGCCACCAGGATCCGGATCTCCGCGAGCAGACGCGGCCACGCCTGCCAGGTGCCGGCCGCGCGGCGACGGCGGCGTTGTGCCGCGGCACACGGAGGGATCGCCGCGCCGAGCACGGCCACGAGCGCCGGTGCGACGACGCCGCCGAACAGCGTCCACGCGCCGACCCACCCCACGATCGCCGCGGCAGCGCCGGCCAGCGCATCACGAAGAAGGGGCGCCGTCGCCCGGGGCGCCGTCGGTTCCGCTCGCCGCAGCGATGAGCCCAACCACCGGGCCCCGATGCCTGCGCCGCCGGGGGTGGAAAGCAGCCACGCTCCCGCCGCGCCGGCGGCGATGAACGCCAGGGCAGTCACGCTGGCGCTCCCGCTGCGCAGTCGGCCGCCGACACCGCGCCCCTCGACACGCCGTCGGCACCGCCGTCAGGGGTCTCACGCTCGCCGGGTGCGGGCATCTCGATTCCGGCAGCGGCGAGCAGCGAGCTCACCCGCCCCGAAACGTGCGGAGTCCTCTCGGGCGGATGGCCGTGGCGTGTGGGCGCATACAGCGGCGTCGTGTCGAACGAGATGCTGCCGTCACCGTCGGGCTCTTCCACCGCGACGACCTCGGTGACCTCGACACCAGCGGGACCGCGCCGCAGATGCACCACGATGTCGATCGACTCGGCCACGAGCTGGGTGATCGCCTCAACGGGCATCTCACGCACATCAGGGGAGAGCTGGCACATGAGCCGCAGCCGGCCGAGCGCCTGGCGTGCGGATCCCGCGTGGATGGTGGCGTAGCCGGTGACGCCGCTGGACAGCGTCAGCAGCAAGGGGACCGCCTCGCGGTCTCGCACCTCGCCCACGATGGCCACATCGGGCGCCATCCTCAAGAAACCGGCCACCAGGCGCCGCAAGTCCACAGGCGCCCGCTCGGTCCGGCCCGGCCGGGTCTGCATCCCAGCGACGTTGGGCAGCGAGATGTCGAGTTCGAATACTTCCTCGGCGGTGACCACCCGCAGGCGCGGGTCGAGTTCGGCGGCGCAACATCCCAGCAGCGTCGTCTTGCCGCTGCCGGGCGCGCCTGCGAACAGGATCGACAGTTGGGCACGCACAGCACTGCGCAGGAAATCGGCGATCTCACCGGTCAGCGTCCCGACCGCCACCACGTCGCTCAGGCTCGAGAACACGATCCCGGTGAACTTGCGGATGTTGAAGATCAGGTGGCCGTTGCGGCCGATGTCGGGATGGACGATGTGCAGGCGGGCGCCGTTGTCGAGTTGTGCGTCCTGCAGTCCCTCGCTGGGATCCAGCTTGCGATGGGATGCCGTCGCGTCATCGATGATTCTCGTCAGCGTGCGGCGGACGTGCTCGTCGTCGTGGAACGATTCGTCGTGCCGACCGCTCGGACCGCGGTGGCGCTTGACGAATATCTCATGGGGCGCATTGACCATGATCTCCCAGACATCGGTGTCGGCCAGCGGGGCTTCGAGCGGTCCGTAGCCGAGCAGGTTGCGCACGACCCGGTCGGCCAGGGCGTCGGCGTCGTCGATCGCATGGTCGTGGATTCCGCTCTTGAAGCCGAGATTCCAGCGCCGGATCTCCTCGTAGGCGAGTCCGGTGACTGCCAGATCCGCGCCCGCTGCACGCGGATCCAGTCCGCTGCGGCGGGCGCGCTCCGATACCGACTGCTCGATCTCGGCGAGGGTGGCCGAATCGGTCATGACGCCGCCCGCGGCGGGGCACCCCAGGGCCGGATCAGCGCAATGGCACCGGCATCGGCAGCCGCAGCGATCGAGACGGCAGCGGCGCGGTCGTGTACCTGCAGGGTGACGGTGACGATGTCCGACGGATGCTCTGCGACGGAGGGGTCGTCCACGTCGAGCACCACTGCGTCGGTTGCCGCCAGTCCTGGTGCATCCGCACCGGCGCCATCGGCGAAGCTGCGATCGATGACCACGACGTCGACTCGCTCGCCGGCCGCGATCAGCCCGTTGAGGGCCCCGGGACGATCCAGCTCGACCGCGACGGCATATCCCGCGTCCGGACCGGCCGTTGATCGGCGCGGACCGACATCGCCCCGGGCGAGCAATTCCCCGGCGTGAATGGCTTCGAGCACCACGCTGCCCACCACCTCATTGCCGTCGCCCTCGCCGAAGACGGTCGCTTCTATCTCGGCTGGCAGGCGGACGGAAACCAAGGCAACGTCGGCCGGCTCGATCACCCTGCCCGGAGCGAGCCGCGTCCGCGCGACCACGTAGCTGGTTTCGGGCGCAGCCGCTGACTGCTCGAACGCCCACCACAGTCCCAGCGCTGCAGCACCGCACAAGACCCCGCCAGCGATGACGCGTGGGCGACGCGACGACCGGGCGCCGCCGCTGGGGCGGCTTGCAGCATGTGCGGGCGGCAGAGCCCGATGATCGGTCGGCGGCAGCGGATCTGCGGACACGTCACAGACTTAACCATGTTGACTTGAAATCACCAAATAATTATTGAAACATCAACAGACTGACTCAGTAGGTTGCATAGATATGGCGGTATAGCGCGTAATATCAATGGTTGATATCGAAATGCACGTTGGCCGCCGATTCGCGCACTAACGTTGGCCCGCAGGGACCGATCAGGTCCCCCGAGCGCCAACAGCCGACCGACTGCGAGGTGCGAGATGGCTGAGGAGCCAACCGAATCAGGCGACGCTGGTTCAGCGGGCGAAGAACAGCACCAGATTCCCTACGAAGAGATCGTCTGGCTGTCCACGCTGAAGGCCGCGGACCGCATGGGCATCACCACCCGGACGCTCTACCGCTTCATCGACCGGGGTGACCTGCCGGCATACCGGTTCGGACGTGTCATCCGATTGCGGCTGAGCGATGTGGACATGTTCATCGAGGAATGCAGGGTCGAGCCGGGAAGCCTCGAGCACCTCTATCCCGAAGCCCGCCCAGACGATCCCGACGAGGACGACGAAGAAGCCGGGTAGGTCGACGGCGCTTGAGCAACGAGAGCACCCCACCCGCGGACGCCGACGCGCCGGCGGGCGTATGGAACACGATCAGTCCGCGCTTCGGCGCGTCGCCGGATTGGCGCATGGCGGCGAATCGGAGGCACTGGCCCGGGGGCCTCGCCCTGTTGTTCGTCACCGGCCTCGGCGGCGCGCTCGCGTTGCTCGTGGTGTTGCTGCTCGCAGCGCGAACCGGCTACGTGAACACGATGGAGGCCGAGTTGCTGGAACTGCCCATAGTCGAGCAACTGCTGCGCGTCGTGCTGATCGCGCCCGTGATCGAGGAGCTCGTGTTCCGGCTCCCGCTGGCCGGCCGTCTGCGTCTGGGCGCGCTCGCGGCCACCGCAGCAGTGGGGGTGCTGATCTTTGCGGGAGGCGACGGTCCCGTCATCGTCGTCGCGGCCGTCTTCGCCCTGATCGTGCTGCTGTCGGGCGCCCTGTGGATCCAATCGCTCGCCGCCGGGGTGGCGCGGCCCGATGCCGGGGGGGAGATCACCTCGGCGCCTCGCACCTGGCGTGACAGCGTTGCCCGCTGGTGGGAGGCTCACCCGCGCTGGCCGGTGTGGTGCTCGGTCGCCGTGTTCGGCGTCGTGCATCTCGCCAATTTCGACGTGGGCTGGACCGTCGCCACGGTTGTCGTGGCGCCGCTGGTGGTGAGCCCGCAGATCTGGCTGGGGCTCATGTTCACCATTGCACGCGTGCGGTACGGCTGGTGGGCGGGCTTGGTGCTGCACGCGTTCCACAACCTCGCGGTGTGGAGCGCGACCATCGCCGTCGGCTCATAAATCCCAGGGTTCGTTCGGCGGCGCATCGGTACCCTTGCAGCCCGATCGGGACTCCGGCATCAGTGAGCTTGCAGATCTTCGACACGATGACGCGGCGCAAGACCGCCTTCGTCCCGCGAACGCCGGGCGAGATCTCGATGTATGTCTGCGGGCCGACGGTCTATGACGTGCCGCACCTCGGCCACGGCCGCACAGCGCTGACCTACGACGTCATCCGGCGCTACCTGGAGTGGTCCGGATATGAGGTGACGATGGCATCGAATGTCACCGACATCGACGACAAGATCGTGGCGCGCGCCCTGCGCGAGCAGCGCTCCGAGGCCGATGTCTCCGCGGAGTTCACCGTCGCGTATGACCAGCAGATGGACCGGCTCGGCGTGCTGCGGGCACATTCGCGGCCCCATGCCACGCACTTCATCTCGCAGATGATCGACGTGATCGCTGAACTGCTCTCGCTCGGCGCCGCGTACGACGTGCCGGGCAAGGGCGTGTACTTCGCTGTCGACGCTGCCCCCCGATACGGCGAGCTGGCGGGCCGGACCATCGAACAGCTCACAGCGGATGCCGGTGCGCGCATCGACGTCGACCCCGACAAGCGCTCGCCGCTGGACTTCGCGCTCTGGAAGGCCGCGCAACCCGGAGAGCCGCGCTGGGAGACGCCGTGGGGGCAAGGCCGGCCCGGCTGGCACACCGAGTGCGTGGCGATGTCGCTCAGCGCTCTCGGGCCCGGCTTCGACATCCACGGCGGGGGAGACGACCTGGTCTTTCCTCATCACCAGAACGAGTGCGCCCAGGTCACCGCCATGGGCGAGCCGTTCGCCCGCTATTGGGTGCACAGCGCCATGGTGAACGTCGGCAGCCAGAAAATGGCCAAGTCGCTGGGCAACTACACCCAGCTCGCCGATGCGATCGACGCTGCCGGCGCGCGCGCTGTGCGTCTGCTGGTGCTGCAGACCCACTACCGCAAGACGATGGAGATGGGGTCCGGCTCGCTCGAGGCCGCCCGCAGTGCCGTCGGCCGGCTCGATGCGTTCGCCCGCCGGGCCGCAGCCGCGGGCATCTCGCTCGAGGCCGATGCCGCAGCACGGCGGCCTGATCTCGAACGCGGGATCGTTCCCGATCTCGATGTCGAGGCCGTGACGGCATTCACAGCGTCCATGGACGACGACTTCTCCACGCCGACAGCGATCGACGTGATCTTCCGGCTCGTACGCCGCGCGAACGCTTCGCTCGACGGAGCAGCGCCTGTCGAGGCTTCC
Source organism: Acidimicrobiia bacterium (assembly GCA_022824805.1). Lineage (GTDB taxonomy): Bacteria > Actinomycetota > Acidimicrobiia > Acidimicrobiales > Poriferisodalaceae > Poriferisodalis. The sequence goes on from JAJDZE010000200.1 coordinate 30,659, forward strand.
CGATCAGCTCGCACCGCACTGCACCTGCTCGGCGTGGTGGGACTCAGCTGCGGTGGCGATGAGGGCGAAGATCACCTCGACGGCGGGCTCTCCGATGCCGAGGTGGATGCACTGCTGGCACAGCGGGCAGCGGCGCGATCCGCCCGCGACTTCGACACCGCCGACCGCATCCGGGACGATCTGGCGGCTGGGGGCATCGTCGTGTCCGACGGACCCGCGGGCGCCGCCTGGCATCGGGGCTGATCAGCCGGCGCCGGTTCGCTTCAGCCAGTCGTCGATGAGCCAGCCGGCGATCGACATCCCGCCACGCGGGCACGGGGGCAGGCTGTCCGCGGTGTACCAGCCGGCTTCGACGATCTCTTCGGGGTCGATCTCGATCTCGCCGGCCCGCCACTCGCAGGTAAAGCCGCACATCAGCGAGTGCGGGAAGGGCCACGGCTGGCTTCCGAAGTAGCGGACGTTGCCCACCGTGACCTGGACTTCCTCGTACACCTCACGGGCAACGGCGTCCTCGAGGCTCTCGCCGGGCTCGACGAAGCCGGCGAGAGCGCTGTAGAAGCGGCCGGGGAACTGCCGTCCCCATGCGAGCAGCACCTCGGGGCCGCGCTCGACGAGAACGATCATGGCGGGGCTGAGCCTCGGGAACGCCATGTGCCCGCATTCGCTGCAGACCCGGGCCCGATCGGATGCGTTGGTGTGCGTCGGGCGCCCGCAACGTCCGCAGTAGCGATGGGTTCGCTCGAACTCCACGATCTGTGCGGCCCGCCCCGCGACCTGCCAGTGCTCGTCGGGAATGCGGCCGTAGAGCTTGCGCAGCGGCACGGGTTCCAGATCGCCCGCCTCCAGCGGCGGCCCCTCGGCGGGGTCCATGTCGACGGCCCAGACGCCGAGGCCATCGAGCACGCCGAGGAATGAGGCGGGGGGCGAGCCGTCCCCGACGGGGGCGGCGCGGCCGGCGCACAGGCCGCCGCCGGGCTCGGCGAAGACCGTGCCAGAACGGATGGGAATCCACACCCGCGAGGTGTCGTCGAGGCCTTCAGGCGGCTGGGTCAGAACCGTGAACACCGCTCAAGTTGACCACATGGCGCCTGCAACCGGCGATGCATCTGATGCAGCGCCGCCTAGCGGCGCCGCAGTGTCGAATTGTCCGCCGCTACAGGCGGCGGATCACCGTCACGACCTTGCCGTAGATGGTGACTTCGTCGGCGGGGCGGACGATCGGCCTGTGGTCTTGATTTGCCGGTTCGAGGACGACATTGTCGCCTTCGCGCCGGTAGCGCTTGACGGTGCCCTCTTCGCCGTCGATGCCGGCGACGACGATGTCGCCGACCTCCGCGTCGGGCTGGTGGCGCGCCACCACGTAGTCGCGATCCCAGATGCCGACATCGGTCATCGAGTCGCCCCGCACTCGCAGCATGAAGAGCTCGCCGCTGCCGGTGAAGTCGGCAGGCAGCGGCAGCAGCTCCTCGACGTTTTGTTGAGCGAGCACGTCGGTGCCTGCCGCGACCTCTCCGACGAGCGCCACGTGACGGGCCGGCCGCCGCTCACCCTTCACCCCTGTCTGCCAGTCGCAGTTGATGATGAGCGCCCTGGGACGTGACGGATCGCGGCGGATCCATCCGTCGGCCTCGAGTGCTCGCAGGTGCCGGTGCACGGTTGCAGGCGAGTTGAGATTGACCTGGTCGCCGATCTCGCGCACGGACGGGGGATAACCGCGCTCGCGCTGCATCACGTCGATGAATTCGAGCATGGCGCGCTGGCGCTCGTTGAGATGTGCGACCCGCTGGTCGGCGGCGCTGACTGCTTTCATGGTGAACCTCTCAAGCCGGGCACTGCATGCCTGGCGTCAGTCGCCCGGCCTGCTGCGGTGACCCTGTCGTCGGGAAGGAACTCTCGTTCCGACGAGTACACTAGCAACGAATGTTCCAAACAGCGCGCATATGTTCGAAGCTTCAGTGCCCCGAGCGCACCCAACGCACGAAGAGCACGTCGCGCTGGGCGATCACCTGCTCCAGCGCGAATGCACGGGGCGCAGCAGCCGGCGAACCGCTGCTGGGCGCGGAGGCGATGCGTGGGGCGTCAGTCCCCACAGCCAGCGGTGCGTGTGTCACGTTCACCTCGTCGACGAGGTCGGCCCCCAGCAGGCCGGCGTTGAGTGCCGGCCCTCCCTCGCAGAGCACGACGCGAGCGCCCAGCGAACCCAGGTGCCTCAAGAGCGCAGGCAGATCCACTGATTGGGTGCCGACGCGGACGAGTTCCGCGCGATCCGCCAACCGTTCTGCGGCGTCGCAGTCCGCGCCGAAGGTGGTCACCACCAGCGGCAACGGGGCTGAGGGCGGATCGGGCGGCTGGCTGAACAGCGGCAAGTCCGGGTCGACGCTGAGCGATCCGCTGACCACGGCAATGCGGGCCCCGGATCGCCGCGCCGGGCGGTATCGCTCCGCATTTGCCGTGCGCGCACCCACCAAGATCGTGTCGGCCTGCGCGCGCAGCGCCCCGAACATCGTCTTGTCGGGCTCGCTCGAGAGTCCTCCCGACACGCCGTCGATCGCTGCGGCGCCGTCAATGCTCGCAACCATGTTGAGCATCACCCAGGGACGGTCGGCGCGCGGTGCGCGCGGCGGGCCGGCAGCGTGCGCGGCGTCGACGGACTCGGGGGGCAGCGGGTACAGCCGGTGCACGCGGCGAGTCTGCCACCCGGTGCCGCCGGCGGGGGCTGTCGTGGCGGTTGTCCACAGCACCATGCAGTTGTGCACAGGAAAGTCCCCATGAAGGCCCGTTCATTGCCCACTTTCGTTCCACAAGGGAGCAGTCGTAGCGTGCGCCTGTCGCTGGCGACCGCAGGGCGCCGCAGGCGCGTCCCAGCGCGCCCACTTCGGTTTGCGACACTGGTGCAGGAGGTCAGCGGTACATGGCGATGACCGAGGAGCAGCGGGTGCGAGGCGATGAACCCAGGCGCCGGCCTGCTGGCGCGCCGCTGCGCCTGCAACGGCATTTCACGGCTGCCGGCACCCATCCCTATGACACCGTGCGGTGGGAGCGCTTCGATGCGTCCATCACGAACGCAGTCGACGGGACAGTTGCGTTCGCGCAGTCCGACGTCGAATTCCCCGCCGACTGGAGCCCCACGGCGGTCAACATCGTTGCCCAGAAGTACTTCCGCGGCACCCTCGGCACGCCCGAGCGGGAGCAGTCGCTGCGCCAGGTCATCGACCGCGTTGCGGGCACCATCACCCGGTGGGCGGCCGGCGACGGCTATTTCGCATCGCCGGACGAGGAGGCGACATTCGAGGCCGAACTGGCGTGGCTGCTGGTTCACCAGCGGGTGGCGTTCAACAGCCCGGTCTGGTTCAACATCGGCGTGAAGGGTGTGCCCCAGCAGGCGTCGGCGTGCTTCATCCTCGCTGTCGACGACGAGATGGAATCGATCCTCGACTGGTACGTCACCGAGGGCCGGATCTTCAAGGGCGGCTCGGGCGCCGGAGTGAACCTGTCGGCGCTGCGGGCGTCGTGCGAGCTGCTGTCGGGCGGCGGCACGGCGAGCGGCCCGGTCAGCTTCATGCGCGGCGCCGACGCGTCGGCGGGCACGATCCGCAGCGGCGGCAAGACCCGGCGCGCCGCCAAGATGGTGCTGCTCGACGCCGATCATCCCGATGTCGAGGCCTTCGTGTGGTGCAAGGCACGCGAAGAGCGCAAGGCACGCGCCTTGGCCGCCGCCGGTTTCGACATGGATGTCGACGGCGCCGACTCGTTCTCGGTGCAGTACCAGAATGCGAACAACTCTGTCCGGCTGTCCGACGAGTTCATGGAGGCAGTCGCGGCCGACGGCACGTGGGTGCTGCGGGCTCGCACGACCGGCGAGGTCACTGCCGTCATGCGTGCGAGAGACCTGCTCGGCCAGATCGCTCAGGCGGCCTGGGAATGCGCCGACCCTGGCGTGCAGTTCTCCACCACGATCAACAGCTGGCATACGGCGCCGGCCCACGGCGCGATCAGCGCCAGCAACCCATGCAGCGAGTACGTCCACCTCGACAACTCGGCCTGCAACCTGGCGAGCGTGAACCTGCTGCCTTTTCTGGAGGCTGAGCCGGCAGGCGAAGCCGCGGCCCGAGCGGCCGGTGAGCGCAGCGAACAAGAACGCGAAGCAATGGGAGGCGTCACTCGTCGCGACTTCGACATCGAGGGCTTCCGTCAGGCGGTGCGCATCACGTTCATCGCCCAGGACGTGCTGGTGAGCCACGCCGACTACCCGACGGAGCTGATCGGCGAGACCTCCCGGCGCTTCCGTCAGCTCGGGCTGGGCTTCACGAATCTGGGGGCGCTGCTGATGGCAGCGGGCGTTCCCTACGACGCTCCGCAGGCGAGAGCGCTCGCGGCATCGCTCACGGCGCTCATGTGCGGGGAGGCGTACGCCACCTCAGCCGACTTGGCCGAGCGGCTCGGGGCCTTCGACGGCTTCGGCGCGAATGCCGACGCGATGCGCGGCGTTCTGGGCCGCCATTGCGACTCGCTCGACAGCATCGAGGTGTGCCCAGACCCGCCAGGCGCCGGTGCGGGAATGGCGGCGCTCACCGACGATCTGCGTGCCGCCGCGCGTGATCGCTGGCGCCATGCCGTCTCGGGCTGCGAGTCGCGTGGGGTTCGCAACTCTCAGGCCACGGTGATCGCCCCCACCGGGACGATCTCGTTCATGATGGACTGCGACACCACCGGGATCGAACCCGATCTGGGCTTGGTGAAGCACAAGAAGCTGGTGGGCGGCGGCGATCTGCGCATCGTGAACTCGACGGTGCCTGTCGCCCTCAACCGGCTCGGCTACTCGCTCTCGCAGATCGCCGACATCGAGGCACACATCCTCGCGACGGGCCACATCGCCGGCGCGCCGCACCTGGCGGATGCTCACCTGGCGGTGTTCGCCTGCTCGATCGGCAGCGATGCCATCTCGCCGCAGGGCCACGTGGCCATGATGGCTGCCTGCCAGCCCTTCGTCTCGGGTGCAATCTCCAAGACCGTCAACCTGCCCGAGTCGGCATCCGTGGGCGACATTGCCGACCTCATCGTCGAATCGTGGCGGCTGGGGCTCAAGGCGGTGGCGATCTATCGCGACAACTGCAAGGTGAGCCAGCCCTTGTCGGTCGGGCCGGCGTCCCCCTCCGCAGCGACATCGCCCGCGGGTGCATCGGCCCAGGGGGCCGCGGCATCCGCTGCCGCCGCGCTGGCGGGAGCGGTGGTGCCGCCGCGCAACCGGCTGCCGCGCAGCCGCCGATCGCGCACGTTCTCCTTCCGGGTCACCGACTGCCACGGCTACATGACCGTCGGCGAGTACGACGACGGCCGGCCCGGCGAGATCTTCCTCACTGTGGCGAAGCAGGGTTCCACGCTGGCCGGGATCATGGACGCATTCGCCATCTCGGTCAGCCACGGCTTGCAGTACGGGGTGCCGCTGCGCTCCTACGTGGAAGCCTTCACCAACATGCGGTTCGAGCCTGCGGGGCTCACCGACGACCCCGAGCTGCGGATCGCCACCAGCATCGTCGACTACATCTTCCGCCGCCTGGCGCTCGAGTACCTGTCGTTCGAAGAGCGCTCCGAGCTGGGCGTGCTGAGCGTCAACGAACGCACCGATCCGCCGCTGCCCGGGCTCGAGAGCGCAACGGTCGAGAGCGCGATCGGCGCCGAGCCTGCGCCAGACCCGCCGTCGCACCGCACTGCGGTCTACGGGTACGCCGATGCGCCGCTGTGCATGACCTGCGGCGACCGGATGGTGCGCGCCGGCTCGTGCTTCGCCTGCCGCTCCTGCGGCGCAACCAGCGGCTGCGGCTGAGAGGCTGAGTCGGCCCTCAGGCGCCTCGCCCGAGCGGGCAGCATCCCGGAGCGCAGCTGTCCGGATGCGGCCCGAGACGTCCGACCGCGGGCCGCTCGGCTCGCAGTCCTGCTGACTCTCCAACGAGATCCACCAGCGCCTCGACGAACAACCGATGCGTGCCGACCGACGGGGCTCGCACCATGGTGATGCCGGCGCGGGCGGCAGTGGCGCGTGCTGTGGTGTCGAGGTCGACCAGCACTTCCATGTGGTCGGAGACGAAGCCGAGCGGCACGACGAGGGCGGCACGGCAGCCCTCCTTGCCGAGTTGGGCGAGCCGGTCGTTGATGTCGGGTTCCAGCCACGGCACGTGCGGCGGCCCGCTGCGCGACTGGTAGACCACCTCGATCTCGCCGGTCAGTCCTGCCATGCCGGCAACGGTCTCGGCGGCATCGCGAAGCTGTGCCTCGTAGTCGCACGATGCGGCCATCGGGCTCGGCAGGCTGTGCGCGGTGAACAGGGTGCGCACATCGCTGCGCAGGCGAGCGCCGTGGAGTGCCTCGCGGATGCATTCGGCCATGGCGCCGGCGAAGCCCGGGTGATTGCCATAGACGCGCACGCGTGACATACGCGGCGCACCCCGCACCCCCTCGGCAGCTCGTGCAAGGTCTTCGTGGTACTGGCGACAGCCCGAATACGAGCTGAACGCGGAGGTCACGATCACCGCAGCGTGGCGGCGGCCTTCATCGGCCATCTGGCTGACGGTGTCACCCAGGTAGGGATGCCAGTTGCGATTGCCCCAGTAGCACGGCAATGGCGTGCCACGGCGAGCCAGCTCGCCCGAGAGGGCCGCCAGCAATGAGCGATTCTGCTCATTGATCGGGCTCACGCCGCCATGACGCAGGTACTGCTGGGAAACTCGAGCCAGTCGCTCGGCCGGCACATCGCGTCCCCGGGTGACGTTCTGCAAGAACGGCATCACGTCGTCAGGACCTTCGGGCCCCCCGAACGACAGCAGCAGCACCGAGTCGATCGACGCGGGCCCGAGTGCGGCTTGGGCCGGTGCAGCCCGGAAGGACTGCACCGTCACCGGCCGGCGGTGTTCGACCGCAGCGATTGAGGTCGTCTCGCCGGTGTCGGCGCCGGCGCCGACGGTGGCGAGGGGTACGGCGCGGGCTCGACCGGAGGCGACCAGCAGCGGTACAGACGTGAGCGCGACGATCATCGCCGCCACGATGGCCACGCGGTAGCCGGCGCCGTCGATCAGCAGCCCGGCCAGCGGCGGCCCGGCCAGCCCGCCGATGCCTGCAGCGGTGTACAGCGCGCCCAGAATGCCGCCGAGGCCGGCAAGCCCGAAGAGCTCGGCGGCAACCGCGGGGGACAGGGCGATGAACCCGCCGTAGCTGCAGCCCATCACCAGCGCGTAGATCACGAGGACCGTGTAGTTGTCGCCGGCGCAGAGCCAGATCAGGTAGCTCAGCCCCATGATCGTGAAGGCGAGCTGGTACAGGCGCATCAGCGGCAGCACGGTGCCGAGTGCCCCGAGCACCAGCCGTCCGAGCAGCGATGCAAGGCCGATGATGCTGATCAGCCACTGACCGCCCGGCTTGCCGAGGTCGTCGAGGTAGTCCTTGATGTAGATGATCGGGACGAACAGGCTGGCGCTCAGCAGCATCATCGAGAAATAGAGCAGCGTGAACCGCCGGTTGTGCATGAGCCCGCGCAGCGACGGCATCTCGCTCGGCGGCGCCACATGGGGCGGCCGCCGAGCGGCGACCGCGGCCAGCAGGAGCAGTCCCGTCGACACGACGGCCAGCACCCGGTAGGTGTCCCGCCAGCCGTAGAGCTCGATGAGCCATTCCGCTCCCCAGGCGCCGGCGAATTGACCCAGTCCGATCCCGGCCACAGCGACGCCCAGCGCTGCGGTGCGGTGGCGCTCGAACCAGCCGCCGACCACCGAGACCATCGGGACGTACGCACATGCCACGCTGATCCCCACGCCGAGCACGTAGGACGTCATCGCCACCCACAGGCTCTGAGCCAGGCTGGTCGCCCACAGGCCGAGCCCGAGGGCGACGGCGCCGGCGACGAGCACACGTCGGGGTCCGTAGCGGTCGCCGAGGCGGCCGGTGAACACGCCGATGACGAAGTAGAGGAATGTCGGAATCGCGAACAGCAGCGAGGCGAGGCCGGTGCCGATGCCGAACTCGCCGCGGATGGAGTCGAGCACGACCCCGAAGCTGTAGGCCACGCCGAACACGGCGAAGGTGGCGAGCGAGGCCGACAGCGCGACCGTCCAGCCGGCAGCCGAGTCCAGCTGGGAGCTTCGGGCGGTGACGCCCTCGTCGGCGGTTGTGCTCAAGGTCGTACGCCCGGTGCCGTGCAGTCAGCGCCACCGCTGTCAACTCACCAGCGGCGCGAACGGGCACATTACTGCCGTACCGTTGGCGGAGACTGAGACCAGACACCGCCGTCGCACAGAGCACGACCATCGGGAGCAGCGCAGTGGCCACCCAGACCGTCCCCAGCACCAGCGCGGGCAGTCCCGACGTCATCGAGCGCCCCGACACCCGCACGACAGACGGCGATCACGACCGCTTCTCTCACTACGTCAACAAGACGGCGCTGACCCGCTCGGCCGTCAGCGGCGAGGCGGTTGTGGCGCTGTGCGGCAAGAAGTGGGTGCCGACGCGAGACGGCGAGCGCTACCCGGTGTGCCCGGCCTGCAAAGAGATCTATGCCGGCCTTCATTCGTGACCCAAGAAATTGGACAATGGCAGATCGCGGGACGCGACTAGCCTTCCGCGCACAGTGACAGACACACAGGTCCGGGTACACGTGCCGGGCAATCACCTCATGGTCGGGGTGCTGGGACAGCGCGACGAGCACCTGCGCCTCGTCGCGGATCACTTCGCCGATGCCGACATCCACGTGCGCGGCAACGAGATCACCGTGGCAGGGCCGAGTGCGGCGCTCGTCGGGCAGGTCTTCGAGGAGATGGTGCACGTGCTCGAAGCCGGCCAGCGCATCGAACCCGAGGTGCTCGACCGCGTCATCGACATGGTCGAGGCCGACGAGAGCCCGAGCGACGTGCTGTCTGCTGCGATCTTGCGCGCCCCCAACGGCAGGGTGGTGCGGGCCAAGAGCGCCGGCCAGAAGCGCTACGTGGAGATGATCCGCTCCAACATCGTGACGTTCGCCGTCGGGCCGGCCGGCACCGGCAAGACGTGGCTGGCGGTGGCGCTGGCCGTCGATGCGCTGATGTCGAAGTCGGTGCGGCGCATCGTGCTCACCCGCCCGGCAGTGGAAGCGGGCGAGCGGCTCGGCTTCCTGCCCGGGGACCTCATGGCCAAGATCGACCCGTACCTGGCCCCGCTGTACGACTCGCTGTACGACATGCTCGACGTGGAGACCGCCGCCAAGCTGCTCGAGCGCAAGACCATCGACGTGGCGCCGCTGGCGTTCATGCGGGGCCGCACGCTCAACGACAGCTTCATCATCCTCGACGAGGCCCAGAACACCACGCCCGAGCAGATGAAGATGTTCCTGACCCGCATCGGATTCGGCTCCAAGGTGGTGGTGACCGGCGACCGCACGCAGATCGACGTGCCCGGCGGCAAGAGCGGGCTGATCGATGTGGAGCAGGCGCTGGACGGCATCGGCGGGCTTGCGTTCGCTCGCCTCGGCAGACGAGACATCACCCGGCATCGCATCGTCGGCGACATCGTGGCGGCATATGACCGGCGTGACGCGAAACGCAACGGCAGCGAGTGAACGAGTGGCTGGTGGCTGCGCCGGCGCCGACGGCGTGCTGATCGCAGATCGTCAGAGCGACGTGCAGATCGATCCCCGGCGCTACCGCGTGCTGGTGCGGCAGGTGCTCGAGGCCGAGGGTGCGCCGACGGGCGCCGAGACCGCGGTGACGTTCGTGGGCCGTGCCGAGATGGCCGAGCTGAACGAAACCCACATGGGTCACGCCGGGCCGACTGACGTGCTCGCCTTCCCGCTGGATCTCGTGCCCGGCGACCCGGCGATCGGCTCGGATCCGGCCGGTCCGGCGCTGGCCGGCGACATCGTCGTGTGCCCGGCCGTCGCTGCTGGGAACGCAGCGGCAGGCAAGGATTCTCGCCCGGGCCACGACGGCAGCGTCACCGCGGAAATCGATGTGCTCGTCGTGCACGGCGTGCTGCACTTGCTCGGCATGGATCACGCGGCGCCCGCCGAAGCCGCTGCCATGCGCGCCCGCGAGGCTGAGCACTTGCGCAGCTTGTGGAGCCGTTCGTGAACTGGGTGCTGGGCGCTGTGGCGGCGGCGATCCTGCTCGCGGCGGCCATGTTCCTGCGACTGGTCGAGGCGACGTTCGTGCGCCTCGGCCGTGCCCGTGCCTCAGGCCTCGACGAGTCCAATGGCAGCGGCGAGCGCCACAACGGCGATCGCGACAACGGGCACCTGAGCGCCCCGCCGAAAGCCTCCCTGGAGCAGCTCGTGGAAGACCGCGAGGTGGTGCTGGGCCCCGTCTCGCTTCTGCGAGTGCTGGCCCAGGTGACGCTGGTGGGCGGTGTCACCTGGGCAGCCGCGAGCCGAACGGGCGCAGCGGGCATCGTGGCCGCGATGGCCGTGACCGCCATCGTGCTGTTCTGCGTGACCGAGGCGATGCCCCGGCGCTGGGGAGTCGAGGCCAACGACCGCATGGCACGAGCGCTCGCGCCGGTTGCCCGGGTGCTGAGTCGCACCGGGCCGCTTGCCTGGGTGGCGCGGCTGCTGGCGTTCCCGGCGAGGGCGGTGGGGCCTGCTGCGACACAGGGCGACAGCGGCGAGATCACCGAGGACGAGCTGGTGGCACTGGCATCGGCTGCGGCCCAGGCCAGCCTCATCGAGGACAGCGAGGCGGCGCTGATCGGCCAGATCATGGAGCTCGGCGACACCATCGTGCGGGAGGTGATGGTGCCACGCCCCGACATGGTCACCGTGAGTCTCGATGACAGCGTCGCCGAAGCGCTCGAAACGATCATCGCATCCGGATTCACACGATTGCCGGTGACGGCCGCCAGCGTCGACGACCTCCAAGGAATCGTGCTGGCGAAGGATCTTGTCGCGGCCTACCTGCACGGCGCCCCGGCGGAGGAGTCGGGCCCCCACGGCGTGGCCACCTGCGCACAGGTTCTGCGGCCGGCCACGTTTGTGCCCGAGACCAAGCGGGTCAGCGATCTCATGCGCGAGATGCAGGAGTCCAAGTCTCACCTGGCCATAGCCGTCGACGAGTACGGCGGCGTGGCGGGGCTGGTCACGCTCGAGGACATCATCGAGGAACTGGTAGGCGAGATCGCCGACGAGTACGACGCCGACGAGGCGCTCGTCGAGGAAGTGGGCGACGGTGCGTTCATGTTCTCCGGCCGCCTGCCGGCGTCGCGGCTGGCCGAGGTGCTGGAGCTTCGACTGCCCGAAGGCGACTGGGACACGGTCGGCGGCCTGGTGCTCGACCGCATGGGCCACGTGCCCGAGACGGGCGAGACCACCGAACTCGACGGCTGGTGCTTGTCGGCGCTTGAAGTCGAGGGCCGGCGCATCAACCTCGTCGGCGCCCGCCGCGGCGTCAGCTAGCCGCCCCTGCTGCGATGCGCTCGGGATTCGTGACGTTGGTCGGCAGGCCGAATGCAGGCAAGTCGACGTTGCTGAACTGCCTCGTGCGCAGCAAGGTCAGCATCACATCTGACAAGCCCCAGACCACACGCCTGCGCGTCATGGGCGTGCGACACCTGCACGACGCGCAGATCGTCTTCGTCGACACGCCCGGCATCGCCAAGCCGGTTACCCCGCTGGGGGAGCAGCTCAACGAGAGTGCCCGCACGGCCATGGCCGAGCTGGAGCCGGTGGATGTGATCTGCATGGTGCTCGACGCGACGGCGCCGCTGGGCCGCGGCGACCGCTTGATCTGGGAATCGGTGCCGTCGGGCGTCTCCACCGTCGTCGCAGTCACGAAGTGCGACCGGGCGTCGAGAGCCCGAGTGCTGGCACAGCTCGCCGCCGCGGCGGAGTTCGACGCCGACGCGTACTTCCCCGTGTCGGGAGTGACCGGTGAGGGCACCGATGCCCTGCTCGATCACCTTGCGGCCGGCCTGGGCGAGGGCCCTGCCTACTTTCCTCCCGAGAGCATCACCGATCTGCCCGATGCCTGGCGCATCTCCGAGGCCGTGCGCGAGCAGTTGCTGGCCCGGCTGGCCGATGAGCTGCCCTACAGCATCGCGGTCCGCGTCACCGAGTGGGAACCCGACCGCATCCGTTGCGACATCGCCGTGGAGCGGCCCTCGCAGAAGGGCATCGTGATCGGCAAGGGCGGGCGGATGCTGCGTGAGGTGGGCACGGCGGCACGCGGAGAACTCGGCCTCGACGGCGTCTACCTGGAACTGCGGGTGCGGGTGGCGCCGGACTGGCAGCGCACCCCCGACGCGGTCGCCCGCATGCTCGCTCCGAACGCCCCCTCCGCGCCCCCCGATTGACGACCTCCGCAGCGGGCTCAGGCGTGCCGGCTGCGGATGGCGCCGAGGAACTCGACTGCTTCGGCCTGATCGACGCTGCGGCGCATGGGCGGCAGCGGATCGAGCAGGCGCCCCCGGTAGCGGGCAGTGGCAAGCCGCGAGTCGAGCACCGCCACTACTCCCCGGTCAGCGGTCGTGCGAATCAGCCGGCCCGCTCCCTGGGCCAGCATGTCTGCCGCGTTCGGCACGTCGACGGTCATGAATGCATCGCTGCCGGCCGCCTCGCGCCGGGCTGCCGCGAGCGGCTCGTTGGGCCGGGTGAACGGGAGACGGTCGATCACCAACAGCGACAGGGCCGGCCCGGCCACGTCCACGCCCTGCCAGAAGCTCATCGTGCCGCACACCACCGTGGCGGGGTCGTCGCCGAGCGCGTCGAGCAGAGCGGTGTTCGACAGATCGCCTCCCTGGCGCAACACCCGGATGCCGCTGAGACGTTCAGCGAGCGCATCAGCGGTGTCGTTGAGTGCGCGCCAGCTCGTGAACAGCGCCAGCGTGCGCCCGCCCACTGCGGCGACGAGTTCCGCCAGCTCGTCGATGGCTGCTGCCCGGTACGCATCGCTGGTGGGAGCGGGCAGGTGCCGGGCGCAGTACAGCAGCGCATTGGCCCGGTAGTCGAACGGGCTGTCCACTGCGAGATAGCTGTGGTCGGCGGAGGGAACGCCGAGTCGCCCGACGAAGTGCGGGCCGAGTGTCGCACTGGTGAGCACGCTTGCTTGACGGCCCCACAGCCGGCCGGCGAGCAGGTCTCCCACGTCGAGCGGCGCGAGGCGCAGCCGGCCTCGGCCTTCCACCAGGATCACCGTTCCCTGCGGGGGATCGAGCGCTGCACGCAGCGCAGTGAGCGACTCGGCTGCCAGCCGGCCCACGCGCAGGCGCTCCAACTCACTCCTGCCGTCGCCGTTTCCGCCGGCCACATCGTGTGCCGTCGGGCTGTCCGCTCCGAGCGCGCTCGGTGCTGGGTTGCCAGACGGCCGCAGCTCGGCGGCGAGCTGGGTGACGCGGCCGTCGATGAGTTCCAGCAGGCTCTCGAGGTCGCCGGTGATCGCGCCCAGGCGGGTGTCGCGCAGGGGCGCAAGCTCGTTGGCGAGTCGTTCGGCCACCTCTGCCACGGCATCTGCCGCAGCACCTCCTGCGCCCACCGCACGCGCTTCGGTGGCCAGCCGCGTGAAACCGGCGGGCGTGATCTCCAGTCCGGCCACTTGGGTGACAACCGGCTCGAGCTGATGTGCCTCGTCGAACACGACAGCATCGTGGGGACCGAACAGGTAGCCGTCGCCGAACAGGTCGATGCAGTACAGGTGCTGGTTGGTCACCACGATTCCGGCCCTCGCGGAGCGGGCCCGGGCTTCCTCGGCGAAGCAGCGGTGGCCCTCGGGGCAGCGCTCGGCGCCTACGCACTCGGTGCTGGTCACCGACACCGACGACCACACGCGCCCGTCGGGCGCAGGCGCCAGCTCCGAACGGTCGCCGGTGCGCGTTCGGGGCACCCACTGCTCGATCTCGGCGAGCTGCCGCTGTCGGGCCAGTTCTGCCGGCGTGGCCGGCCCTCCGGCCAGATCCATCTGCTGCTGTGCGTGCTCGCCGAAACGGTGGCGGCAGAGGTAGTTGTTGCGCCCCTTGAGCACTTCCCAGCGCACGGGGCGCCCGAGCCGCTGGGCCATCCCCGCAGCCACCAGCGGGAGGTCCTTGCCGACGAGCTGGTCCTGCAGCGCCAGTGTCGCGGTGGCGATCACCACTCGCTTGCCCGCAGCCGCAGCGAGTGCGGCAGGCACGAGGTAGGCGAGCGACTTGCCCACGCCGGTGCCCGCCTGGCACAGCAGCGTGCCGCCGTCGGCGATGGCCTCGGCGACAGCAGCCGCCATCTCGGCCTGGCCGTCGCGCCGCTCGCCGTGGTGGCCCAGCGCCGCGATCACCTCGTCGAGTGCAGCAGCGACATCGAGCTCATCGGTCGGCGGGGCAAGATCCCAAGGTTCGTCGGACATCGGCCCTCACGTCGGTCTGCTGCTGGGGAGGTTCGCTGCGAACCGCAACGGTACGACAGCGGCATCGCTGTCATGGGGGGCGCAACGATCTGCGGCAGTGAGGGTTCTACCCTGCGCAGTGTGAACCGAGGTGCGGGAGTCGACGTGTCGCGCCTGCCGACTCACGTGGCCTGTGTGATGGACGGCAACGGCCGCTGGGCCCAGGCGCGCGGGCTGCCGCGTACCGAAGGTCACGCAGCCGGCGAAGAGGCCCTCATTGACACCGTCGAGGGCGCGGCCGAGATCGGCCTGCGGTGGCTCACCGTGTATGCGTTCAGCACGGAGAACTGGCGCCGCCCGCCGGCGGAGGTGCGCTTCCTCATGGGCTTCAATGAGTCGCTGCTGGTGCGGCGCAGCCATGAGCTGCACGAGCAGAACGTGCGGATCCGCTTTGTGGGGCGGCCCGATGCCCGCATCCCGCGACGGGTCCGGGCCCGCATCGACGAGGCCGTCGAGCTGACAGCGGCCAACACGGGCCTCACGTTCACGGTGGCGTTCAACTACGGCGGCAGGGCCGAGATCGTCGACGCTGCCGCCGGTCTGGTGCGCTCGGGCGTGCCCGCAGACGAAGTCGACGAGGCGGCGCTCGCCAAGCATCTCTACGACGCCGAGATGCCCGAGGTCGACCTCATGATCCGGACCTCAGGAGAGAACCGGCTGTCGAACTTCCTGCTGTGGCAGATGGCCTACAGCGAGCTGGTGTTCACCGACACGCTCTGGCCCGACTTCCGCCGGAGCGACCTGTTCGACGCCATCTGCATCTACCAGGCCCGTGACCGGCGCTTCGGCGGCCTGAACCGCTGAGGCCGCACGCCACCGCGCTGCGCAGGAGTCGCCGCAGCGCCCGCCGGCTCGAACGAATCTGGCACAGCGAATCCGACACAGCGAAGGGGAAGCCCCGGCAGATGCAGTACCGGGACCGGGGAGTGGTGCTGCGCACCACCAAGCTCGGCGAGGCCGACCGGATCATCACGATCATCACCTCCGGGCACGGCAAGGTGCGCGCGGTGGCGAAGGGCGCGAGGCGCACTCGCAGCAAGCTGGCCGGTCACGTCGAGCCGCTCCGGCATGTCGATCTGCAGCTCTACCGGGGACGCGGCGAGCTCGACATCGTGACCGGCGCAGTGACGCTCGACCGTTGGCCGGCGCTGCGCTCCGACCTCGACCGGCTGGGCACGGCCATGACGCTCGCGGAGGCGGTGGATCAGTCGGTGCACGACCGGGGCGACGACCCTGTGCCCTACCAGATGCTCATCGGTGCGCTGGGCCGCCTGGACAGGGCCCATTCCGGGATGCTGCTGCCCGCGTTCTTGCTGCGATTGCTGGCACATGAAGGCACTGCGCCGATGCTCGATGCGTGCGTGGTGGGCAGCGGCTGCGACGATGCGCCCATCGTGGCGTTCGACCCCGCCGGCGGCGGTGTGACCTGCGCCACCCACCGTCGAGGCCGTTCCCTGTCTGGCGGGGCGCTCGAGATGCTGCGCTCGATCATCGACGGGCGGGTGAATGCCGTGCTCGACGTCGAGTCGTCCTCCGACACGCACGAGGCAGCCGCGGCCGTCACTCGCATGTGGGAGTACCACATGGACCGGCGCCTCCGAAGCGCCGACTTGCTCGGCTGAGCAACCGGTCAGCGCCGGTCCCGGATGGCACCGCCGGCGTCCCCGAAGCGCCGATCTGCTCAGTTGAGCGACCTGCTCGGCTAGCGGAAGATGCGGCTGCGGCTGTTGGGGTTCTCGACGCTCTCGTGGAGCCGCTTGAAGCGCTTTTCCGCCCGTACGTCTGCGGTTGAGCGCCACCACCTGCGGCCGCGCCAGAAGGCGCCGGCGAATGCCAGCAGTGCCAGCACTACCTGGGTGCGGGCCAAGCCGCCGCACAGCGGATGCCGGCTCTCGGGCCGCACATAGTCCTGCCCGGTGGTCCGCATCTCGGCAATTGCGTCGTCGACTGCGTTGCGCACCTCGTCAAGGTCGACGTCGGGCGGGGCCAGACCCAGCAGCGGCATCGAGCAGGTCCAGTCGACCTGACCCTCTTGAATGTCCTCGTAGGGGCCGCCGAAGACCGGCAGCGGCAACAACAGCACCATGATGCCGAGGAATGCACACAGGAAGACCACGGTGGTGTCACGCAGGCGCACGGCCGCGAGCCTAATGACCGGCGCCCGGCGGGTGAGGCGCCGCCTGCCGAAAATCACCCCGACGCCTCCGCAGGCCCTCAGTACCCTTGCCGCCCGTGACGAGTACCGCTGGCGCCGAATCCGAACAGCCAGGCCCCGATCCCGCGCTGTTCGACAAGATCGTCAATCTCTGCAAGCGCCGCGGCATCGTGTTCGGCTCGGCCGAGATCTACGGCGGATTCCGCAGCGCGTACGACTATGGCCCGATCGGGGCCCAGTTGCTGCGCAACGTCAAGGACGCCTGGTGGCGCTCGATGGTGCAGATGCGCAGCGACGTGGTGGGTCTCGACGCATCCATCCTGGGCCCGCCCCAGATCTGGGAGGCCTCGGGGCACCTCAAGAACTTCACCGACCCGCTGGTCGATTGCACCTATTGCAAGACCCGCCACCGCCAGGACCAGCTCGACGACCCCGACGTGTGCCCGAACTGCGGCCGGCGTGGCACCTTCACCGAGGCCCGGGCGTTCAACCTCATGTTCCGCACCCAGGCGGGCCCCGTCCAGGGCGCGGGCGCCGAGGTGTACCTGCGGCCCGAGACGGCCCAGGGCATGTTCGTCAACTTCAAGAACATCCTCGAGACGAGCCGCA
This sequence comes from Acidimicrobiia bacterium, assembly GCA_022824805.1. Lineage (GTDB taxonomy): Bacteria > Actinomycetota > Acidimicrobiia > Acidimicrobiales > Poriferisodalaceae > Poriferisodalis. The sequence goes on from JAJDZE010000200.1 coordinate 47,783, forward strand.
AGCGCCCGCCGTTCGGCATCGCCCAGGTGGGCAAGTCGTTCCGCAATGAGATCACGCCGGGCAACTTCGTGTTCCGCACCCGCGAGTTCGAGCAGATGGAGCTCGAGTTCTTCGTGCCCCCCGGCGAGGCCCAACGGTGGTACGAGTACTGGCTTGCCGAGCGGTTCCAGTGGTATGCCGACCTGGGCATCCCGGCGGGTCAGCTTCGCCTGCGAGCCCATGACGCCGACGAGCTCAGCCATTACTCAAGCGGCACCAGCGACGTCGAGTTCCTGTTCCCTTGGGGCTGGGGCGAGCTCGAAGGCATCGCCAACCGCGGCGATTACGACCTGCGCCAGCACGCCGAGCACTCGGGCCAGAAGCTGGAGTACTTCGACCAGGCCAGCGGCGAGCGGTACGTGCCGCACGTGATCGAGCCCGCAGCCGGGGCGACGCGTGCGCTGATGGCGTTCCTGCTGGCTGCGTACCGAACCGAGACCGTCAACGACGAACTGCGCACGGTGCTGGCGCTGCACCCGCGGCTGGCGCCGTACAAGGTGGCGGTGCTGCCGCTGTCACGCAAGGCGCCGCTGCCCGCGTTGGCCGGCGAGGTGCTCGGGCTGTGCCAGCCGCACTGGATGTGCGACTACGACGAGACCCAGGCCATCGGGCGCCGCTACCGCCGCCAGGACGAGATCGGCACGCCGCTGTGCGTGACGGTCGACTTCGAGTCGGTCGACGACCGCAGCGTGACCGTGCGCGACCGCGACACGATGGCCCAGGACCGGGTGCCGATCGACGCGCTGGTAGACCATCTGCGCCGTCGGCTGGGTCTCTGAGGGCACCGCCTTGGCGGGGACGGCCGGCGCCGGCACCATGCCGAATGGCACAGGGGGACCGCATGGGCCAGCACCGCCGGGTGCCGCGATGAGCGATTCGAACGCTGCGGCTGGCCTGAGCGACCGGCAGCGCCGAGCAATCGCCGACCTGCGGGTGCCGCGATGAGCGATTCGAACGCTGCGTCCGAGTTGAGGGACCGCCGACGCCGAGCAGTTGCCGACCTGCGGGTGCTGCGATGAGCGATTCGAATGCTGCGGCTAGTCTGAGCGACCGGCAGCGCCGGGCAGTTGCCGAGTTGAGCATCGACGAGCTGGTAGAGGTGTTGCACCCCACGTTCGAACCCGCGTCGGGCGCTGATGATGTGACCGTGCTGACGACCGGACTGGCGGCGTCACCGGGTGCGGCGTCGGGGCTGGTGGCAGTGGGCTCCGACGCGGCGCTGGATCTGGCGTCCGCGGGCAGCACGGTGATCCTGGTAGCCACCGAGACCACTCCCGCCGACGTGGCGGCGATGGGCCTGTCGGCGGGAATCCTGACCGCACGGGGCGGGCTGGCGAGCCATGCAGCGGTGGTGGCCCGGGGCTGGGGCATTCCCGCCGTGTGCGACGCCCGCGAGATCACGGTGGAGGCTGACAGCTTCACGGTCGGCGACCGGCGCATTTCCAACGGCACGCTGGTCTCGATCGACGGGTCGACCGGCGAGGTGACGCTCGGCGGCCGTGAGATTGCCGGGTCGAACGTCGGCGGTGATGGTGCGGGTGCGGCGCCGGGTTCGGCGCTGCCGGCGGAGATTGCTGAGGTGCTCGACTGGGCAGATCGGTTCGCGACAGGGCGGTTCGCAGTGCTCGCCAATGCGGACACCGCGGCCGACGCAGCGACGGCCCGCGAGCTCGGGGCGCAGGGCATCGGATTGTGCCGCACCGAGCACATGTTCTTGGCGCCCGACCGGCTGGAGATCGTGCAGCACGTCGTGCTGCGTGGCCACGACGAGCACATCGACGATCTCGCAGCAGCCCAGCTAACAGATTTTCGTGAGCTGCTCGCAGCCATGGACGGGCTGCCAGTCACCGTCCGGCTGCTCGATGCGCCCATGCACGAGTTCCTTGCCGACGCAGATCCGGACGTAGCCGCCCAATGGCACGAGCACAACCCGATGCTCGGTCTGCGCGGAGTGCGGCTCGGCCTGCTGCGCCCCGAGCTCTATGCCGCGCAGACCGAAGCGCTCGCAGGCGCCGTGGCAGACCGTCGTGCGGCAGGCGGCAACCCTCGTGTGGAGATCATGGTGCCCCTCGTGTCCACCGCCGGCGAGCTGGCCGCCGCCATGGGTGCCGTGCGTTCGGCGTGGGAGAGCGCAGATGCCGGTGCTGCGCCGCCGATCGGAACCATGATCGAGACGCCCCGCGCCTGCCTCGTCGCCGGTGAGCTGGCGAGCGGCGTGGAGTTCGCGAGCTTCGGCACCAACGACCTCACCCAGATGGTGTTCGGCTTCAGCCGCGACGACACCGCGGCACAGGTCATCGCGCCCTATGTCGCCGACGGACTGCTGGAGACCGATCCGTTCGCCACGCTCGACCGAGCCGGCGTCGGCGAGCTCGTGAGCACCGCACTGGAGCGCGGGCGCGCCGCCAATCCCAGGCTGCGCGCCGGCATCTGCGGCGAGCACGGCGGCGACCCAACCAGCATCGAATTCGCCGTGCACGCAGGGCTCGACTACGTCTCATGCTCGCCCTACCGCGTCCCGATAGCCCGCCTAGCCGCCGCCCAAGCCCTCCTCACTACGTCCCGTTAGGCAACCGGCAGGCTTGCAGTCGACGAGCTGCTCTCCCGGTCGACGAATAGCTGGTGCTGGTACCATATATGGCATGCACAAGACCACCGTCTACCTGCCCGAGAAGATCAAGGCAGGCGTGGAGCGCGAGGCCCGGCTGCGGTCGTGCTCCGAGGCCGAGGTGATCCGCCAAGCCATCGCCGACGCCGTGTCGAGGCCCGCCCCCAGGTCAGCCATCATCCCCGGCGACAGCGCATGGGCGCTCGATGCTGACGAACTGCTAGCGGGCTTCGGCGAGTGACTGTCGTGGCCGACACGAGCGCGCTGATCGCGTTCTACAGCGAGTCGGGAACCGAGCATGACGATGTGAGTGCATGGCTAGCAGCCCATGATGAGCCGATCGTCGTCTCCCCCTTTGTTGTCGCCGAGCTCGATTACCTCGTCGCCACCCGCAAAGGCGTTGATGCCGAGCTGGCTGTGCTGGCCGAACTGGCCGGGGGTGCGTACGAGCTCGCTGCGATGACCGCTGCCGACATGACGCAGGCTTCGGAAGTCATTGCGCGCTACCGGGATCTCGGCATCGGCATCACGGATGCCTCGTTGGTCGTGCTCGCTGCGCGATATGAAACCGACACGATCCTCACACTCGACCGTCGGCACTTCGGCGTACTGCGCTCCCTCGCTGGCGAAGCGCTGCACATCGTCCCGCACTAGCCCTGACGGGCCACCCGGCTGGGCAGTGAGGTTGTCTGGGCGGAGGTGTGTTGCAGCCAGTTACTAGCGTCATCGGCAGATGAGCATTCGGGATTCCGACGTGCAGCGTGTGCGCGAGGCGACCGATCTTGTCGCGCTCATCGGTCGCAGGGTGAGCCTGAAGCGTGTCGGCAGCCGTCACGTGGGGCTGTGCCCGTTCCACACAGAGAAGACACCGTCGTTCAGCGTCAACGGCGCGGAAGGCTTCTATCACTGCTTCGGCTGCAAGGCCTCGGGCGATGCCATCACGTTCCTGCGTGAGACCGAGCATCTCGACTTCACCGACGCCGTGGAGCAGCTCGCGGCAGCGGCGAACATCGAGCTCATCTACGGCGCGCCCGGCGCACAGCGCGCCAACCGGCACCGCAAAGAGCTGATGGACCTGCTCGAGCGCGCCGCCCGCTATTACCACGAGCGCCTGATGAGCAGCCCCGACGCGGGCGAGGCGCGGAAGTATGTGCGACGGCGTGGTTACGACCGCGCCACGGTCATGAAGTGGCGTCTTGGCTACGCACCACCGCTGTGGGATGCGCTGCGCCAGCACCTCGACGCTCCGGTGGACCTGCTCAGGAAGGCCGGCCTGGCGTCCCAGGTTTCCCGACGTGCAAACAGCACGGGCGTCGAAGCCGAGTCGCCAAACAGCAGTCGAGCGGAACAGGCACCTGATTTCTTTCGCGACCGTGTCATGTTCCCGATCTGTGATGCCAGCGGTCGGGTGGTCAGCTTCGCCGGGCGCGTTCTGCCCCGATCTGGTGAGCCCCCGCCGAAGGGCCCCAAGTACAAGAACACCGCTGGCACGGCGGTCTACGACAAGAGCAAGGTGCTCTACGGGCTGCATCTGGCCAAGCAGGCGGCACGCAGCACGGAGCGAATCGTTGTCTGCGAAGGCCATACCGACGTCATCGGCTGCGATCTCGCCGGCATCTCCGAGGCAGTCGCGACGTGCGGTACGGCGCTGACCAAGCAACACGCAGAGCTGCTGTCGCGCTCGGCCAAGCGCGTCGTGCTCGCGTTCGACGCGGACGCCGCAGGCCAATCCGCTGCCGAGCGGGTACACCAGTGGGAGCGGGAGTTCGGCCTCGACATCTTCGTGGCAGCGTTCCCGCCCGGGACCGATCCAGGCGATCTTGCAGCGACCGACCCGCCGGCACTGCGCAGGGCGCTCGACGAAGCCCAACCGCTGCACACCTTCCGGGCCGAGCAGATCCTGCAGCGCGCCGACCTCGACAGTCCCTCAGGCCGCGACCGCGCTGCAGATGAGGCGGCCGGGGTGTTCGCGGTCTACCCGCCAGAGATCCTGCTCGACCGCGACCTGGCGCCGATCGCCGACCGCATTCCCATGGATGTCGAGCAGTTCCGCAAACGAGTCGACGCAGCCCGTCAGCGTCTCGACGACCGCCCAGCCCCCTCAGCGCCCGACCCATACGACGAAGCGCCGCCCCCGCCCGATCCCGGCGAGGACTACTTGGACAACTTCGGCGATGGGTACCCAGACGGCGACTTCGGCGACGCTGGCTATCCAGATGATGATCCGCTCCTTGGCGGGGATTGGAGGGCTCCGGGCGCCGGCGGCGACTCGAGCGCCGCTCTCGCGCAGCGCTCACGGCGGCGTACTGCAGGCCGACGCGCACCAGATGCTCGCAAGCAAGCCGACGTTGACTTGGCACTGCTAGCGGCGGCGGCCTCTCCCCACAGCGATGTACTTGGCCTGATGGTGCCAGAGATCCTCGCAACACCCGCGGGGCGCGAGGCATTCGCACAGATGACGAGCGACGAGGGCTGGCGCGACCATGCATCTCCGGCAAGCCGTTCATCCCATGGCGACTCATCAGGAGATGATCTGGAACATGACGACCGGCCGACTGCCGATGGCGATCCCGTGGCCGAGATGCTGCTCGCTGCTGATGCCGCTGGGCCGCACGTGAGCGAAGAGGACGCCAAAGACCGCGTGGCGATGGCCATGCGGCACTTCGTCCGTGCAACGATCAACAGCGTCAGCGCCGGCGGCGACATCCCGAGGACCCAGCTTGACCCGAACCTCTCTGCACACGCGCAAATGGAATTTCGCGACCAATGCCTGAGGTGGTTGCGCGAGCGCGAGCCGGAATTGCTGGATCTCGACAAGCGCATCGGTGCGGTCCAGAACGTGCGGGACTGGCTGTGCTCACTCGGCGGAGCAGAGCAGGTTGCTTCAGAGCGCCAAGGTGCCGAGTAGTCGGTAGCCGAGTGCTCCGGGGGTGGGGCTCGAACCCACGACAAACGGATTAACAGTCCGCTGCTCTGCCAACTGAGCTACCCCGGACCGAACGGGCCGCGTCGCGCCCCGAACGTGCGGAGCAACGATACTGAATTGCTGCGCGCCGCCGACGGAGCGGTCATTGTTCACGTCGCACAGTGGGTGGGCCGGGTGGGGATCGAACCCACGACCCAGCGATTATGAGTCGCCTGCTCTGACCACTGAGCTACCGGCCCAGCTGAACCGTACCGGCCCTGAGCATCCGTGCGGGATAGGTCAATGGTGTGCTCGGGGGCTAGTAGGTTTCGCGCAAAGCGCCGCGGCGGCGCAGTGGGGGAGGAGTATCCACGATGCACACAGGTCAATCGCGGCGCCATGCCGACCAACTCACGAGCAGGCGTCGCCGAAGGTCGCGGCGCTCGTTCGGCATTCGGCTGGGCGTGGTGCTCGCCGCCTTCGCCCTGATCGCGGTCGCCTGCGGCGGCGGCGATGACGGCGGCGACACCGGAGACGGTGCCGCACCGGCCGAGCCCGACACCACCGAGGCTGCCGTCGAAGCGCCGTCCACCACCATGTCCGAGCAGGAAGAAGAGGTGGTCGAGGCCCGCGAGGCCGGCGAAGCCACCGGCGAGGACGTCCGCGAGACCGAGACCGGCCCGGTCCACGGCGGCAAGCTCGTCTACGGCATCGAGGCCGATTCGGCCAACCCGTTCGTGCACTACGCCACGTCGTGCGCGATCAGCTGCCGCATGATCTTCCGCGCCATCACCGACTCGCTGTACATCACCGACAGCGACGGCGAGATCGTTCCCTATCTGGTGGAGTCCGAGGAGCCCAGCGACGACTACATGACCTGGACGCTGACGATCCGCGACGGCATCAAGTTCCACGATGGCACGCCGCTGGACGGCGAGGCAGTGGCGTACAACATCAATCTGTGCCGACTCAGCCAACTCACCGGTCCGGCATGGCTCGGCGTCGACAGCGTCACCGGCGAAGGCCAGACCGTCACCGTCACCGCAAGCCCAGGCCAGCCGCTGGCGGTCGGCGTCGGCCCAGCAGGCCGCGCAGAGGTGTGCGGTCAGATGTTCTCGCCCGCGTGGATGCAGACGCTGCCCAACAACCCGCTGTATGTCTCGCCGGCATCTCCGCTGCCTGAGGCCGCTCGCGAGCAGGCCCTCGCGAACGCCACCGGCGATCCATCGGCGCCGGTCGGGCTGGGCGCCTTCAGGTACGTGAGCTACACGCCGGGCAACGGCAACAGCTTCATCGCCGAGCGCAACCCCGACTACTGGCGTGGCGAAAACGGCATCACGGGCGAGAACCTGCCGTATCTCGACGAGATCGAATTCGTTGTGGCCGTGGACATCCAGGGCCGCTCGAACGGTCTGAAGGCCGGCCAGTTCGACATCATCCACACTGCGAATGCCGATGAGATCTCCAAGTACGAGGGCGACCCCGACTTCGTGCTGCTGCAAGCCAATGACTACGGCGAGACCAGCCACAACCTCATCAACGTGGCGTCGGGAGTGAACCCGGTGCTCACGTTCGTGCGCGGCGGCGATCCCACCGATGCGTCCCAGCTCATCCAGATGGACCCGCTTGGGCTCAACGCAACCAACCCGCTGGTGCATCTGAGCTGCCGCAAGGCGATGGCGCACGCATTCGACGGCGAGCGCTTCGCCAACGAACGCCACCAAGGCTTGGTGCAGGTGGCGAACGGTCCGTTCCCGCCGGGCAGCGTGGGCTACCTGGATGACACCGGCTTCCCGACCTATGACGTCGATGCTGCACAGGCAGAGTTCGAGCAGTGCAAGGCCGACAGCGGCCAGAACCCGGTGACGTTCTCGTTCAACACCACCAACGACGCGTTCAACGTGGAGTCCAACGAGCTCATCGCCTCGATGTGGACTGAGGCCTTCGGCGACGAGCTGGCAGTGACGATCGCGCCGATCGAGCAGGGCCAGTACATCGGGCTTGCACTGGCAGGCGTGTTCCAGATGCAGGGCTGGCGCAACCACGGCGGCGTGGACCCGGCCGAGCAGTGGTACTGGTGGAACTCGGCAACGGCGAGCCCGGTGAACCCCGGAGTGCCTGAGCTGGCGCTGAACTTCGGGCGCTTCCAGGATCCCGAGATCGACGCTGCCTTCCAGGTCATCCGTCACAATCCCGACCCCGAGGCCCGGCGAGAGGCGGCTGAGGCCGTCAACCGGGCGTTCGGCAAGAACGTCTGGAACCTGTGGACCTACTGGACGCTGTGGGGCGTCATCGCCAGCCCGCGGGTGCAGAACATCACCGACCTGCCGATTCCCGACAACGCTGAGGGCGCCTTCCCGGTGATCTCGGGCAAGCACCACTTGGCGCAGGTCTGGTGCACAGACGGGAACTGCCAAGGCTGAGCCCCACCAGAACGAACGAGGAGACGGCAATTGGCGCGAGCGCGCTCGCTGGCAGCAGCGGCAGCGTTCGCGCTGATTGCCGTCGCCTGTTCGGCTGGAGACGGCGGCGGGGTCTCGGGTGCCTCACCCGACCCAGTCGGCGCCGCGGCCGATGACGCGGCGAGCGACACAGCCGTCGAAGACGCGACCACGCCCCAGGAGTCGCAGGCGGAGGTCGTCGAGGCACGCGAGGCCGGCGAGGCCGCGGGCGAGGACACCCGGGAGGTCTCGGGCGGCCCCACCCACGGCGGCCGGCTGGTGTACGGCATCGAGGCCGACACGGCCAACCCGTTCGCGCCCTACGCAGCGCTGTGCGCGATCAGCTGCCGCATGATCATGCGTGCGGTCACCGAGTCGATGTATGTCACCGACGCGAACGGCGACATCGTGCCGTACCTGGTGGAGACCGAGACGGCCAGCGACGACTTCCTGACGTGGACGCTGCGGATCCGCGACGGCATCACGTTCCACGACGGCACGCCGCTGACCGGCGAGGCCGTGGCCTACAACATCAACCTGTGCCGCTTCAGCCAGCAGACCGGGCCCGGCTATCTGGGCATCGAGAACGTCTGGGGCGAAGGCCAGTACGTCTATTACGAGACGTCCATCCCGTTCGCGACGGGGCCCGGTCCCGCTTCGAGGGAGCAGGGCTGCGGCTTCATGTTCTCCCCGGCATGGCTCCGGACGCTGCCCAACAACCCGATGTACACGTCGCCGTTCTCGCCCCTGTCGTCTGAGGAGCGGGCGGCAGGGCTCGCCGACGCCACCGGCGACCCTTCGGCGCCGGTGGGCCTGGGGGCGTTCAAGCACGTGGAGTACACGCCGGGCAACGGCAACAGCTTCATCGCCGAGCGCAACCCCGACTACTGGCGCGGCCCCGACGGCATCACCGGCGAGAACCTGCCGTACCTCGACGAGATCGAGTTCGTGGTGGCCGTGGACATCGTGGGCCGCTCCAACGGCCTGAGAGCGGGCCAGTTCGACGTCATCCACACCTCGAACGCCGACGAGATCGCCAAGTACGAAGGCGACCCCGACTTCGTGCTGCTGCAAGCCAACGACTTCGGCGAGACCAACTTCAGCCTCATGAACGTGGCCTCCGGCGTGAACCCGGTGCTCGCCGAGCTGCGCGGCGCCGAGGGGCCGATCCCGATGGACCCGCACGGGCTCAACGCGGCCAACCCGCTGGTACACCTGAGCTGCCGCACGGCACTGGCGCACGCGTTCGACAGCGAGCGGTTCGTCAGCGAACGGTTCCAGGGCTTGGTGCGGGCGGCCAATGGGCCGTTCCCGCCCGGCAGCATGGGCTATCTGGACGACTCGGGCTACCCGGCCTTCGATCTCGACGCCGCGCGGGCCTCCTTCGAGCAGTGCAAGGCCGACAGCGGCCAGAACCCGGTGACGTTCGGGTTCAACTCCACCAACGACCCGTTCAACGTCGAGTCGAACGAGCTCATCGTGTCGATGTGGCGGGCTGCCTTCGGCGACGAGATCGCGGCGACGATCCAGCCCATCGAGCAGGGCCAGTACTTCGGCCTGGCGCTGGCCGGGCTGTACGAGATGATGGGGCTGCGCGCCCACGGCGGGGTCGACCCCATCGAGCAGTGGCTCTGGTGGAATTCGTCTACCTCGCTCCCGATCGACCCGACGGTGCCCGAGCTGGCCTCCAACCTCGGGCGCTTCCAGGACCCCGCCATCGATGCCGCGTACGACGTCATCCGCCACAATCCCGACCCCGCGGCTCGCCGTGAGGCAGCAGAGGAGGTGAACCGGGCCTTCGGGCGCAACGTCTGGAACCTGTGGACCCACTGGACGCTGTGGGGCGTCATCGCCAACCCACGGGTGCAGAACATCACCGATCTGCCGATCCCGGGCAGCGACGTCGGCGCGTTCGCCGTGAACGCCGGAGCACACCATGTCGCCCAGATCTGGTGCGATAACGGCGATTGTCAGGGTTGAAGCAGTGAATTGGTGTATCAACGGCAGTCGGGGGGAGGCGCGTCAGGCATGAAGCAGGCTGTTCGCGATCAGCTCGGGCCCATCGTCGCCGCGGCGCTGCTGGCCACGATCGTGTGGGCGTGGTTCTGGCGGCCTCCGTTCAGCTGGACCTTCGGCGTGCTCGTCGTCATCGGCACCGTCGGGGCCGGCATCGCAGACGGCCGCTACGCATTGCGTCGCCTCGCCGGCGTGATCCCGGTGCTGGTAGGGGTGTCGTTCGTGGTGTTCGCGCTGATGGCGAGCCTGCCGGGCGACCCCGCGATCAACATCTTGGGGCCCGCCGCCACTGCCGACCAGATCGCGATCGTCCGCACCGAGCTGGGCCTCGACGAGCCGTTCTTCAACCGCTACGGCAACTGGCTGGGCGGCGTGCTGACCGGTGACCTCGGAACGTCGATCGTTCTGCGCGAAGACGTCGCCGACGGCATCTCGCGCTCGATGACCCCGACGCTGCAGATCATGGCCTACTCGGTCGTGATCGCCCTGGGCTTCGCCATCCCGCTGGGCATCTGGGCCGGCTACCGGCAGGGAACCAAGACCGACGGCACGATCAACAACGTGATGCTGGGGTTTCTGGCCACGCCGAACTTCGTGCTCGCCGTGATGCTCGTGCTCTTCTTGTCGATCGGCGGGCTCAGCGTGGCAGGCAACGAGATCGGATTCCGCGTGCTGCCGGCCGCGCGCTATGTGCCGCTCGGCGAGGATGTCGTTCTGCACTTCAAGCACATGCTGCTGCCGTCGCTGGCTCTGGCGATGGGCCAAGCGGCCGTGTTCATGCGCTTGCTGCGGTCGGACATGATCGCCACGCTGCGCCTGCCGTTCATCGATCTGGCGCGCAGCAAAGGGCTGCCGACGCGACGGATCCTGTGGCGGCACGCGCTGCGGCCATCGAGCTTCACGCTGCTGACCGTGGTGGGGCTGACAGTCGGCCTGCTCATCGGTGGCGCGCTGATCGTCGAGTTCATCTTCACGATCCCGGGCGTGGGGGCGTACATCTTCCTGGGCGTGACCCAACGCGACTTCATCGCCGTGCAGGGCGGCGTGCTGGTGATCTCGACGCTCTACATCGTGGTGCTCACCATGTCCGACTTCTTGTACCTGGCCTTGGATCCGAGGCTGCGCGGCCGGGAGGTGGGCGCTCGTGCGTAAGCGGCTGGGAATCCTCTTCTGGCTGGCGGTGGCATACCTCGTCGTGCTCGCCGTAGCGGCCGTGTTCGCCGACGTGCTGCCCATCAAAGACCCTGCCGAGACCTTCGCGGGCACCTCGAAACAGGGGCCCAGCCTGACGCACTGGTTCGGCAACGACGGCGTGGGCCGCGACGTCTTCAGCCGCGTCATCTACGGGGCGCAGGTGAGCCTGGTGATCTCGACCGTGGGCACCGTGCTGGCGCTGGTGATCGGCGGCCTGCTGGGCATGGTGTCGGGCTATTACGGCGGCCGGGTCGACCGATGGCTCACGGCTGCGATGAACGCCTCGCTGGTGATCCCGTCGCTGATCCTGTTCCTGGCGCTGGTGCTGTTCCTCGACTCGGAGGCCAAGCGCCGCATCTTCATCCTGGTGTTCACCTTCGTGCTGCTGTCGATCGCGCCGATAGCGCGCGTGGTGCGTGCCGCCACTCTGAGCTGGGCCGGGCAAGACTTCGTGCTCGCCGCCCGCACGCTCGGGGCCCGAGACGGCAGGGTGCTGTTCCGTGAGATCCTGCCGAACGTGGCGCCCTCATTCGTCAGCTACTCGCTCATCATCATGGCGGGTCTGATCGTGGTGGAGGGCTCGGTGGCGTTCCTGGGCCTGAGCGTCCCGCCGCCGACGCCCACCTGGGGCGACATGATCAACAAGGGGCGCACCAATCTCGATGTGGCCGCGCACATCAGCCTGATGCCCGCAATCGTCATGTTCGTGACGGTGCTGGCGCTCAACTTCGTGGGCGACAAGCTGCAGCAGTACTTCGAGCCGAGGGAATCGGTCTTGTGAGGGCGGGTCTCTGATGGCAGGCAGCGGAAGCGCCCATCTGCGCCCCGATGCGCTCCTGAGCGCGCAGGATCTGGTGGTCGAGTTCCCCGCGGCGGGCGGCCGGACGGTGCACGCGGTCTCGGGTGTGTCGCTGGACTTGGTGGAGGGCGAGACCCTCGGGCTGGTCGGCGAGTCGGGCTGCGGCAAGAGCACGACGGGGCGGGCGATCCTGCAGCTGCCACGGCCCACCTCGGGCAACGTGCAGCTCGCCGGCCAAGAGCTGACCGAACTCGACGAGGACGCCATACGCGAGGTGCGGCCGCGGCTGCAGATGATCTACCAGGATCCGATCTCGTCGCTGAACCCGCGTCGCCGCGTGCGCGACATCGTGGCCGAGCCGCTGTTCATCGCCTTGGAGAACCTGTCGCGGCGCACCGCCATGGCGGTGTGGCAGGACCGCATCGGCGAGCTGTTGCAGAACCTGTTGCGGCGCGGCGCAACCCCGCTGCGCATCGTGGGCCGGCTGGCCTCGGTGGCGTTCGTGCTGTGGATCCTCTCCGAGACCGTCGAGGAGCGCGCGGCGGAGGGGTGGCTGGGCTGGACGCAGGTGCCCGCAGCGATCATCGGCTTCCCGACGCTCGCGCTGTTGCTGCTGGCCGGCGCGATTGCCCTGGTGCTCGGCTTGACCTGGGTGCTGCTCGCAGTGATGCTGCCCTTTGGCCTGATGTCGCGCCAGTTCGGAGAGGTGCCCAGTGCTGTGGGGCTCGCGGGCGTGGTCGTCACCACGGCCGCCAGCGCCTTCATGCTGTGGCGCACCTGGTCGAGTTTCGGGGGCTGGGCGAAATGGCTGAATTCCGGCGGGCTGATCCTGCTCACCGCGGTCCTGGCGGTGTGGCTCGCGCTGTCGATTGCGAAGCCCGAGCGAGCGGGCGCCAGCGGAGTCGCAACAACGTTGAGCGCCATGGTGGTCTTTCAGGTCTTCTACGTCGCCGGTCTGGACGGAGGCATCAAGCTGGCCGTGCTGGTGGCCTCGGCGGTCGTCGACACCCTCCTGTTCCGCTGGGTGCTGCGGTATTACCGGGCGAACCGCGATGCCGAGCGCGAGCAGGCTGAGCCGCGCGTCCGCGAGGTGCTCGACTACGTCGGCATCAACCCCGACGACGCCATGGACCGCCGGCCGTGGGAGTTCTCGGGCGGGCAGGCGCAGCGGCTCTCGATCGCCCGTGCGCTGGTGAGCGTGCCCCAGGTGATCATCTGCGACGAGCCGGTGTCGTCGCTGGACGTCTCGGTGCAGGCGCAGATTCTCAACCTGCTCGAAGACCTCAAGAACCTCATGGGCCTGACGCTGGTGTTCATCGCGCACGACTTGGCGGTGGTCAAGAACGTGAGCGACCGGGTGGCGGTCATGTACCTGGGCAAGCTCTGCGAGGTCAGCGAGCCCGACGCGATGTTCGATGAGCCCGCCCATCCCTACACGCAGTTGCTGCTTGGGGCGATCCCGCAGCCTGATCCGGAGGCGGAGCTGGGGTCGGGGCGCATCACCGGCGAGCTGCCTTCGCCGATGGCGCCTCCCTCGGGCTGCCGGTTCCGCACCCGCTGCCCGCACGCTGCGCAGCGCTGCATCGACGAAGAGCCCGAGATGCGACAGATCGCACCCGGGCGGTTCGTGGCCTGCCACACGCCGCTCGTCGGCGACTCGGCGCCTGAGCGCGTCGAGATGGCATCGGCCTCGCGGGGCGAGTCGTGAGCGACGCCGTGACGCCGGACCTGCCGAGCCCGCACGAGCCGCCGCTGCTCGACGTCGCGGAGCTGCGCACCACCTTCCACACCCCGGTGGGCCCGCTGGTCGCGGTCGACGGGGTCGAATGGTCGCTGCGCCGGGGTGCTCGGCTGGGCGTGGTGGGGGAGTCGGGCTCGGGCAAGTCGGTCATGTCCCGATCCATCATGCGGCTGCTGCCCAAGTCGCGGGTGACCTCGACCGGCAGCGTCAGCTTCGACGGCATCGACATCATGTCGCTGGGCCGCCGGGAGCTGCTCGAGATGTGGGGGCCCCAGCTCGCGATGGTCTTCCAGGATCCGCTGGGCTCGCTGAACCCGGTCATGAAGATCGGCAAGCAGGTAGGCGAGGGCCTGCGGGTGCACCGCGACCTGTCGGCGCGTGCCGCACGCAGCGCTGCGCTCGACCTGCTCGAAGAGGTGGGCATTCCCGAGCCGCACCGGCGCATCGACGAGTACCCCCACCAGCTCTCGGGCGGCATGCGCCAGCGCATCGTGATCGCCATCGCCCTGGCGTGCAGCCCCCGTCTGCTGATCGCAGACGAGCCGACCACGGCACTCGATGTCACGGTGCAAGCCCAGATCCTCGACCTGCTCGAAGCTCAGCGGGCCGAGCGCAACATGTCGCTCGTGCTCATCACCCACGACCTGGGAATCGTGGCGGGCCGCACCGACGAGATCATCGTGATGTACGCGGGGCGGATCGTGGAGCGAGCTCCCACCGCCACGCTGTTCAGCGACATGAGGATGCCCTACACCGAGGCGCTGTTCCGGTCGATCCCCAAGGTCACCGACGACAGCCATGCGCGCTTGGAGATCATCGGCGGCCAGCCGCCCCAGATGACCGATCCGCCGCCCGGCTGCAAGTTCGCTCCCCGCTGCAAGTACGCGCAGGATCTGTGCTTCGCCGAGGAACCGGCGCTCACCGAGGCGCCCAAGGCGGCGCCCGCCCGATCAGGCATCGGCGGCAGCGGTGACCACGACGAGCCCGATCCCGCGGCGGGCGTGCACCTGTACCGCTGCTTCTACCCGGTCGGCACGCCCGAGGCGGCCGAGGCGTTCGAGCGCAACATCGCATCGGGCCGGGTCAGCGAAGCCGGGGTGGTGATCAACCCCGCCTGACCGCAGCGCCGAAGCGGTCAGGAGGGGAGATCTTCGTACCAGTCGTGCGCGTGGTGCAGCAGGTAGTCGCAGATCTTGGTGCAGCGGTCGAAGGGCTCGCACATGTCGTCCTCGCCGCGCAGCAGTGCCTGCAGCGACAGGTCCTTGCGCGCCACGATCATCAGCGTCCGCTTGGCTGCGTCGGTCACCGATGTCAGCGAATCGATGGCGGATACCTCCACCGGCAAGGCGGTGCCGCCGAGGCCGGCGAGGTCGGTCGCCAGCACGAGCATGTCGGGGCTGCGGTCCAGCGGCGGCAGCGCCCAGGTGAACATCAGGGGCAGCCAGAACTCGTCGGGAGGCAGTTCGTCTTCGGGGGTCGCCCACAGCACCTCCTCGAACGACAGCATCGTGCGCGGGTCGGCTTCCAGCGTGAGATGCAGGTCGAGCGGCCCGCCGCACGCCTCAGCGGGGTGCAGGTCGACCTCCCAGGTCTGGCGCAGGCTGTAGGTCTCGATGAACTGCCGCTCGTCGTGAATGTGAAAGCCGTGCGCGTGCGCATGGTCTTTCAGGCTCGCCATGTAGCCGGAGATGTCGATCGCTGCCATCGGGATTCCCCCCACGCGGCGCTGTGCTGATGCGCGGAGGTTATAGCGCCGGGTGGCAGCATTCGACGAATGAATTCTGAGAACGACGACTGGCTGGGCCTGCTTCGGTGCACTGCCGATGCGGTGGAGGCGGCGCTGGCCGGCTTCGACCGTTGGCAGGACGGCGGGGAGCGGCCCGACCAGTACGCGCTCGATCAGGTGGCCGACGCTGCGGCGCTCGGTGTGCTCGATGCAGCAGGCGTGGGCGTGCTGAGCGAGGAGTCCGGGCTGCGGGCCGGATCAGGCAGCGAGACCGTCATCGTCGACCCGGTGGACGGCTCCACCAATGCGTCACGCCGCATCCCGCACTTCTGCATCAGCCTGTGCGTCGTGCACCACGGCACTGCCGACGCTGATGCGGCCGGCCCCGGCGCCACCGATGTCACGCCGGTCGCCGGGCTGGTCCGCCACCTCGTCTCGGGTGAGGAATTCACGGCCGCAGCCGGAGGGGGCGCCCATCTCGACGGTCAGCCGATAGCGCCGAGCGGGTGCGAGCATGGCGCCCGCGCGGTGATCGGCGTGTCGGGCCGGCCCGGCGCTGACCTGCCGGTCTGGCAGGTGCGGGTGCTCGGCTCTGCCGCGCTCGACCTCTGCGCGGTTGCCTGCGGGCGTCTCGACGCGTACCTCGACCTCAATTCGAATCACGGCGTCTGGGACTACGCCGCAGGCATCCTGATCTGCAGCGAGGCAGGCGCATGGACCGGCGAGGCGGGCGGCAGCGCGCTCTTTCACCTCAGCCACAGCGAGCGCCGGGGACCCGTGGCTGCCAGCACGCCCCGACTGGCAGCACTGCTCTCACACGCCCTGGGGCCGCGGTCTCGCTCAGACGGCGGCCGGTAGCCTGCGGAACCCGGCTGCGGGGGCGCTTAGCTCAGCTGGCGAGAGCACCTCCCTTACAAGGAGGGGGTCGCAGGTTCGAGTCCTGCAGCGCCCACCAGCAACAGTGTCTTGACGCACGACCCCACCTCGTCGGGCGTTCACCCAGCGGGCGATCGACTCGGGGCAGCTGGCGGATCGGCAGGGGAGCAAAGGGCCTGACAGAATGTCGGTATGCGTGCGATCAGTGCGCCGCAGACCCAGCAGGCTCAGCCCGGAGAGGTCGTGCTCGCTCCGGTGCTGATCGCCACCGCGACTGGCGCAGCGGTGTCCGCGCTCGTGCACACTCCCGGTTCACCCGGGCCGCCAGATTCCCGCCCCCCCCCCCCCCCGATGAGTGGCAGGCCTGAGTGCGGTTCGGCGGGGTGTGATCGTGCGGCGGGGAATCGCTCGGAGGCTGACCGCAATGGTCGCGGTGGCCTTGGGGGGTTCGCTGCTGGCAGTGGTGCCGCTGCCGCCGGGGTCGCCTGAGGCTCAGGCCCAGACTCCCACCCAGCTCGCCGATGCGCCTCGGCTGCACCGCACCGAGATCGTCGAGGGCCAGGTCCGCGATTTCGAGATCTCCAATGTGGGCGACCATTCGGCGTACTACGTGCGGGTCAAGGCGCTGACCAGCCCCTATACCGCAGAAAGATTCGATGTGGCGGTCACTGCCAACGACCGGCGGGGCCGATCCCAGCCGGCCTTCGCCGGACAGAACGGCGCGCGTACCCTTGCCGACTCCACCGGGCGAATCCGCTTCGAGGTCACCGCCGCCGTCGACAGCGACACCGATGACGAGACGTTCGGCGTTCAGCTCTGCACCGCGGCCGCCTGCGGCGCCGACGCCGTCTTGGGCGAGTGGACGGTGACGCTGCGCGAGCGGGCCGCGGACACCACCGTCAACGGCACGGGCGCCGAGGTGACGATCCTCGGCGGCTCGGCAATCTCGGTGATGGAGCTCAGCGCCAACGGCGACCGCCGCGACCGCCGGACCGACTTCAAGATCAACGTGACCACCGCGCCCAGCGCCGACATCGTGATCGTGGCGAGAGCCGACACCTCGGTCAAGACGGGGGAGAACTCCGACGGCACCGATTTTCTCTCGCCCATCGCCCAGATCAGCGGGGCCCGCTCCCAGGACAACGTCCGAACCAACGATCCCGCCTACGACCCGACGCAGACCGAGTACCACGTGGGACGCTGGAGCGCGGGCGAGACCGGCGAGAGGACCTTCACCCTCGTCGCCAACGACAACGCCGTGGACAGCCCCGGCGGGAACATCGGCGGCAACCTCACCTTCCGCGTGCTCAACGACGACAGCGCTTATGACGACTCCACCGCCGGCAACGCCACCGTCTATTCCGCCATCAGCGTGCCGAGCGTGCCCATCGCCGTCACCCACGACGACGAGCCGACCTTCGTGGCGCTCGCCGCCGCGGCCACGCCCGACAACGAGGCCACCGAGAACAACCCCGCCGACACGGCCGAGTTCACCGTGACGCTCGCCCGCCCGCTGATAGCGGGGGAGACGCTGACCGTGCCGCTGCTGTTCGACGGCGCCGTCCTCGGCGACGACTTCTCCTTGGCGCTCGACGGCTCGCCCGCCGGCGTCGCCTACGCCGACTCGTCCGACGGCGCCGAGGGCCGGCTGACGTTCACCGGTCCCACCGCCAGCCCGACGACGCAAGCGACCGTCGCGGTCACCGCGCTGAGCGACTCCGACAGCACCAGCGAGACGTTGCGGGTCTCCACAGCGCCCGACTCGCACCCGTGGAGCGCCAGCCGCCTCACCGCCACCGGCCTGTCCGGGGGCGCCTGCGCCGGCGAGGGCTGCGACGGCGGCAACGCCCAGGGCCGCCAAGCCGAGCCGATCACGCTGGCCGAGGCGCAGCCGGGCCTGGTCGTCGTCGATGCCGGCGACGGGCGCGTCACCGAGGGAGGCACGTACAGCTACGAGGTGCGGCTCAGCGTTGCGCCGACCGCCGACGTGACGGTGAGCGTCACCAGCGGCGACACGGCCGCGGCCGCCGTCAACGCAGGGGCGCAGCTCACGTTCACCCCCAGCGGCTCGGGCATCTGGAGCACGCCGCAGACCGTCACCGTGACAGCGGCGGACAATGCGGGCGACGCCCCAGACGCGCCGGTCGAAATCACCCACGCCGTCGCCGGCAGCGGCAACTACGCCTCGGTCGCCGACGTGGCCCGCAGCCTCACCGTCGTCGACGACGACGCCACCACCGTCACGATGACCGGCGTCGGGGTGCGCACCCCCACCAACCCCACCGGCATCTCGCGCATCATGGTGGAGGGCGACCCCAGCCGGGTCGACACCTCGCTCACCATCTCGCTCAGCCGGGCGCTCGTCGCCGGCGAGTTCGTGCGGGTGCCGCTGTACATCGAGTCGGTGCCCAGCGGCTACCGGCCCGAGCTCGACGCCGACCCGCAAGACCAAGGCCAAGACCAGGGCGGCCCGAGCGACGCCGACACCCGCCGCATCGCGGTCGACAGCGCCCGCGGCCCGCGCACGAGCGCCAACGTCGCCTGGCCGCCGCACTTCAACGACATGGTCATGACCGCGACGGGCACCGGCGTCTCCTACGAGCACGTCAACCGCTACACGCCGAACCACGCCGGCTACCGCTACGTCGAGTTCCGGGGAGCGGGCGCGCAGAGCGCCACCATCGAGATGGCTGCCCGCGGCTTCGACGACGGCGAGTCATACGACGAGGCGTTCAGCATCGAGTTCCCCGGCGACTTCAAGAAGGTCGCCATAGACACCCAGAACCCCGAAGTCGAGATCCCCTTCATGGCGCCGGTCACCAACCTCGGCGGCGGCATCGAGGCCTGGACGGCCGGCGCGTCGGCCTGGTTCGGCATCGCCGACAGCGCGGAGTTCGGCATCATCAACGGCGTCGTGCCGGCGGATTGGCCGCTGCTGCCCAACGGCGTCGAAGCGGGCGACACCTTCCGGCTCCTCTACGTGACCAAGGGCACCTCCAACGCGGCCTTCAACGGCCTCGGGCACTACGCGAACCATGTCCGTGCCGAGATAACCGGCAGCGCCCTCACCGCGGGCGGCGTGCCCGAGCTGCTGCCGATCGCCGACCGGTTCCAGCCTGTCATCGCCACCAGCGGGGGCGCGGGACAAAACAGCAGGGGCATCGGCGCCGACGTCCACGCCAGGTTCGACCCCGCCGACGCCAACCATCCCGACGACCCCATCTACTGGGTGGGCGGCAACAAGGTGGCCGACGACAAGGCCGACTTCACCGACGGCTCGTGGGACGACGAGGCCGACCCCCGCCACGCGGACGGCAGCAGCGCCACCGTCGATTCGGGCGGCTACTGGACGGGCACGCTGTCGACCGGCAAGGAGAAGGCCAACCACTGCAGCGGCCAGAACTTGGGGCGCCTGTCGCCGCCTCGGGCGAGCGTGAACGTGGGCCATCTCAACTCGTCCAACGCCAGCCGAACGCCGCTCGGCCCCACCACCGAGACGTGCAGCGCCGGCGCCAACCACGGCGGCCGCAAGCCGCTGTACGCACTGTCGGGTGTGTTCACCATGGGCGGCGGGGCCCAGGTGGCACCGGGTTCGGCGGCCGAGGGCAGCGCGGTCACTTTCACCGTCACCATCCCCGAGGCGGCGCCCGCAGGCGGCATCGCCATCCCGTACACGCTCAGCGACGGGCGCGCCATCCCCGGCGACCCCGACGTCATCACCGCCAGCGGCTCGGCCGGCGGCTCCGGCGCCGACTACGACAACACTGCCGGCACCGTCACCATCGCGCAGGGTGCCTCCAGCGGCACCATCACCGTGGCCACCACCGACGATGCCGTCTACGAGGGCGACCACTTCTTCACCGTCATTCTCGGCACCCCGACGGGCACCGACGCCCCGCCCACCGACCCCGCCAGAGGCGCCGCGGTGGGCACCATCACCGACGCCGCCGACCTGCCGACCGTGGCGCTCGGCTCGGCCACGGTGAGCGTCGAAGAAGACGACGGCCCCGTCACCTTCACGGTCACCAAGACCGGCACGACCCTGCTGCCGGTGGTCGTCGCCTTCGCCACCGCCGACGGGTCAGGCCAAAGCGCCGCCACCCACCCCGACGACTACACGTCCGCCGCGGGCAGCCTCGTGTTCGAGCCCGACGACTCCTCCGCCACGATCACCGTCGACATCGCCGACGACGGCATCGACGAGGGCGACGAGACGTTCACGGTGGCCCTGTCCGGCCCGTCCGGCGCCGCCCTCGGCAGCACCGCTACCTCGACGGTCACCATCTCCGACCCCTTCGTGCTGAAGGTGAAGCTGGCGGTCGATACGCCCACCGTCGACGAGGGCGACGGGGCGACGGCCGTGACGGTGACGGCCACGCTCGACCCAGTGCCCACTGCCGACACGACGCTGGTCATCACGGTGGACCCGTCGGGCGACACCGGCACCGTGGAGTACACGGCGAACCCGTCGATCCTGCCGGTCACCGTCGCCGCTGGGCAGTCCTCGGCCACCGCGCAGTTCACTTTGACGCCCACCGACGACGAGGTGGCCAACAACCCCGAGCTGATAACCGTCTCGGCGACGGTGCTGGGCGACGACTCGGCCGCAGTGACCCCGGCGCTCATCGCGGTGACAGACGACGAGAGCCCGGCGCCGCTGAGCGTCACGCTGAGCGCCTCGGCCGGCGACCTGACAGAGGGCGCCGCGGGAGCGGCCGGCTACAAGACGCTGACGGTCGCGCTGGGACGGAGGCTGGTGGTCGGCGAGACGGTGACGGTGCCGTTGGAAGTGATTGGCGCCTCGGCCGGCGCCGATTTCACGTTCGGCCTCGAACCGGCGGCACAGACCGGCATCACGCTGCTCACCGACGCCCCGCACAGCGCCCAGAACCCGGCGGTGCAGCTCGCCGCCGGCGCCATAGAGGCCACGCTGCGCTTCACCCCGGTCGACAACGACGTGCGCAGCGAGCCGTATGCGCTCATTCGCTACGGCACCCAGACGAGGGCGCCGAGCCATACCAACGTGGCTGAGGGCCTCGCCGACCCGGCGGGCGCCCCGGTCGGGTTCCCCATAATCGACGACGAGACCGGCGCCTTTGTGGTGCCCCTCGACTGGCCGCTGAAGCCGGACGGGCTGGGCGATGACGATTCGTTCCGTCTGGTGTTCGTGACCGGCGGGAAGCTCGCGCCCGATGTGGCCGACTCGGACTACTACGACAGCTTCGTCCGTCGGCAAGGGGCCGACGGTCACGAGAGCTACGTCGCCTATGCGGGCGCCAGTCTGGTGTTGGCGTGCTTCCGCGGCCGCAATCTGCGCCAGCACACCGGCATCAAGCCCGACGGCACCGCCGTGCCCTTCTACTGGCTCAACGGCGCCAAAGTGGCCGACGACCACGACGAGTTCTTCGCAGCGCCGTGGGAGAATCAGAGTCCGCAATTCGTCAGGAACCAACGGGGCGTGTCGGCCGGGGTGGCCCTAGATGGGGGGGCTGCGACCGGTTGCCACAGCAACGGCACGTACGTAAGGCAGGGCAATCTGGGAACTGTGTCTTCGCCCGAATTCACAGTGGGGTCCGATGAAGTGAGAGTCGGAACATACATTCCCACCGTCGGGAACCCGATCGGCACCATCGATAGCGTCGCCCCCAGCGAGATTCCCGAAAGGTTCCTTGCCGTCTCGCCGTTGTTCCGGGTGGAGGATCGCAGGGTCACGGTGGAGATGTCGGCCGCCGACGGCGACGGCGACGGCAACGCAGTGGAGGGCCAGAGCGACGCCACCGGCTACCGCACCATCACCCTCGCCCCGCACCGCGAGCTCAGCGGCGCCGAGACGCTCGAGGTGCCGCTCACGGTGCGGGGCGCGATCGTGGGCGACGATTACACGTTCGCGCTCGAGCCGTCGTCGCAGACCGGCGTGGCCTTGAGCACCAGCGGTCTTCACAGTGCTCAGAACCCGTCGGTAATCTTCACCGCGGGGGCAACCGAGGCCAGCCTGCGCCTCACACCGGTGGACAACAGCCGCCGCACCCAGCCCTACGTGGTGGTGGATTTCGGCAGCGGAGATCGCGCCCCGAGCGCTGCGGGCGGCATCTCGGGGGCGATTCTCGACGGGGCGCCTGTGGGAATCGTGCTCGTCGACGACGAGACGGGCGACATTGTGCTGCCGCTGAGCGATCCGCTGATACCGCCCGATTTGCAGGGCGGCGATGATTTCCGACTGTTCTTCCGCACATCGACAGGCCGCGACGCCAAGTCGACAGACATAGCCGACTACGACAGGTTCATTCACGACGCCATCAACGCCAACGGTCTCGCAGCGATGGCGCCGTACGCCGGGTTCTTCAAGGTGTTCGGCTCGACGCTGCACACCGACAACGCCGACTCCACGGGCACTACCGCCCGGGTCCACAACGGGCTGACGACGGTTCACCGAGCGAGGCTGCCGACCGGTCCGTGGGCCGACAGCTCTGCCGACGCCACCATCGGCGACAGCAGCGTCGGGGTGCCGACGTATTGGCTGAACGGGGCGCGTCTGGCCAACAACTACGCCGATTTGTGCGATGCCAGCTGGGACGGCGGCAGCGGTGTGACCAGCGGCTGGGACATCGACGACCCGCGCTCGCAGGACGGCACCCGGAACAATCCCCTCAGCGTGTCGTCGATCTTCGACGTCTTCGACTTCCGGCCGTATCAGGCGTGGACGGGTACGGGGAATTACTGCGGGGCGAACGAGTTCCCGCTGGGCAACGTCAATCCGTCGAGCGCGAGCGCAGCCGGGCCCGGCGGGTCGCCGCTGCACACCAACGCCCAGGTCAACTCTCAGATCCGCCCCCTCTATGGCATGTCGCCGGTCTTCAAAGTCGACGGCGGCCGCACGGTCACGGTCACCGTCGGCGACGGCGACGCCAACGGCGATGTGGTCGAGGGGGCGGGCGACTCGACGGCATACAAGACCATAACGATCACCTTGGATGCGGCGCCCACCGGCGCCGACACGGTGACGGTGCCGCTCACGGTCCGCAACTCCGAGGTGTTCGAGGACCACTCCTTCATCCTGTCGGGTTCCAATACCGGGATCACGCTGTTGAACAGCGTTCCCCACAGCTTCCAGAACCCGGCGGTTCGATTCTCTGCGGGCGCCAGCGTCGCCACGCTTCGCTACAGCGCCATCAATGGCAGCGGATTCTCCTCTCCCATGGTGGTCATCGAGGCCGGCGCCGGCGATCGGGCGCCGTCGTCGGACTTGCGGATAACCGGTTTGCCCGTCGAGTTCCTGCGAATCGACAAAGACCCTCCAGGCGAGTTGATCGTGCCCTTCGAATCACCGCTCACGCCGCCGGGCCTGGCGTCGGGAGACCAGTACCGGCTGTTCTTCGTCACCTCGGAGGGCCGCAACGCACAGTCGACTGATATAGACGCCTACAACCGCTGGGCTCAGATACTGGCAGGCCGCGCGGACCATGAGTATTTGAAGCGCTACACGGGACTGTTCAAGGTGATGGGCAGCACCGGCGCGACCGCCGCCCGGGTCAACACCGGAATGTGGGACCCGACCCGCGATTCGGGCAGAGGCGGCCACGCCGACGGGTCGACCGCTGCTGACAGCGCGGGCATAGGCGTCTATTGGCTGGGCGGCGACAAGGTGGCGGACAACTATTTCGACTTCTTCGACGGCAGTTGGGACAGCTTGGACGCCACCCTCGAGGACGGTACGGATCGTGCCGGCGATGGCACCGTCTGGTCGGGCAGCGGTGCCAACGGCGCGACGCAGGGCAACCACCATTTGGGCGCGGGTGCCGTCACCTCTGTCACCCAGGTCAGTCGAGGGTTGGTCGGAACCCAATTCGGGTTCACCAGCGCCAGCAGCCTTCCCTTCCTAGTCATGTCGCCGGTGCTGACGGTCCAGGGCGTCGATGTCGTCGCGACGGTTTCCGGCGGCGACGCCAACGGCGACATTGTCGAGGGCGGCAGCGGCCAAACGGCCTACAAGACCCTCGAGCTGACCTTGAACCGGATCCTTACCGGCACCGAAACGGTGACTGTGCCCCTTGAAGTCAGCGGCGCTGCCGTGGATACGGACTACAACGTCCGGCTGACGGGCGTCACTGAGGGCATCGCGCTGCTGACGACTGCCCCGCACAGCAAGCAGAACCCGGCGGTGCGGTTCACCGCGAAGAGCATCCCGATCACCAGCACGGCAACGCTGCGGTTCACCGCCCTCACCAACAACGGGAGCTTGAGCCGCGCGGTGATCATCGAGGTCGGCAGCGGCGACCGGGCGCCCTCGACGAACATCGGGGCGCCGGTGAGGATCGTCGATCTGCCTGTGAGGTTCGCCATTCAAGACCGCGACAAGCCGGGCGAAGTCGGTGTGCCCACCGATTGGCCGCTCATCCCGAACGGCCTGCTGCCGGGCGACCGATTCCGGCTGTTCTTCGTCACGTCGGAGACCCGTTTTGGAGACTCGACCGACATCGACGTCTACAACCGCTGGGCCCAGGACATAGTTGACCGCAACGGCCATTCGAGCCTTGCGCCTTACAGTGGCTTGGCGAGGGTGATGGGCAGCACCGCCGCGGTCTCCGCCCGGGTCAACACCAAAATGTGGGATCCGGCCGCCAATTCCGGCGCAGGCGGCCACGCTGACGGATCTGCGGCTGCGGGCGACGCTGGCATACCGGTCTATTGGCTTGACGGCGACAAGTTGGCGGACAACTACTTCGACTTCTTCGACGGAAGCTGGGACAGCTTGGACGCCACTCTCGAGAGCGGCGCAGACCGGGTCGGCGACGGTCGGATCTATACGGGCAGCTTGTACAGCGGAGCAAACGAGAGCGGCCACGAGTTGGGGACGAACCTGATCACAACCACGCTGGTGAGTGCGGGGAGCGTCAAGTCTCTGACCTTGGTCGGCGCCAGCAGTTTTCCGTTTTTCGTGATGTCGCCGGTGTTCAGCATCGACGGCTTCACGGTCACCGCGACGCAGAGCGGCGGCGACGCCAACGGCGATGCGGTGGAGGGCGCACCCGGCAGCGCCGGCTACAAGACCGTCACCGTGGCCTTGGACAGCGCCCCCGGCGGTGCCGAGACGGTGACAGTGCCGCTCACCGTCTCGGGCGCCACGGTGACGCAGGACTACACCCTCGGGCTTCATCCGGCGAGCCAGAGCGGCGTCAAGCTGCTGACGACTGCCCCGCACAGCGCTCAGAACCCGGCAGTGCGGTTCGCCGCCGGCGCCAGCGAAGCCACGCTGCGTTTCACACCGGTCGACGACAGCCTCCGCCAGGGGTCGTTGGTGGACGTCGGTTTGGGAACCGGCGACCGATTGCCGGCGGCGAGTTCCGGGCCGGTGAAGGTCGTCGATCAGCTTTCCGACTTCTTCATCGTCGACAACGACGGCACCGACGAGACGTCGAGCGTCATCGTGCCCGCCGACTGGTCGCTTGTGCCGGGGGGCGTGCTCCCGGGGGACAGGTTCCGGCTGTTCTACGTGACCTCGCAGCCGCGCGACGCGGTTCCGACCGACATCGAGGTCTACAACCGCTGGGCTCAGTTCAACGCCGGCCGCAGCGGCCACGAGGGCATTCGTCGGTACAGCGGGCTGCTCAAGGTGATGGGCAGCACTGCCGCGACCGACGCCCGGGTCAACACCGGTATGTGGGATCCGGCCGTCAACTCCGGCTCGGGCGGCCACACCGACGGGTCGACCACCGCGGGCGGCGCGGGAATCGGCGTCTATTGGCTGGGCGGCGACAAGATGGCGGACAACTATTTCGACTTCTTCGACGGAAGTTGGGACAGCACAGCCGACCGGCACGAGAGCGGCGCCGAGCGGACTGGCGACGATTGGATACACGCGGGCAGTCAACCGCACGGCGAAAAGTGGAGCGGCGTCACGTTGGGCACGGCGCCGAGCACACTGACAAAGGTCAGCCAAGAGGCCGTCGGGGGCGGGACTCTCCTCACGCCGAACCCCAGCACTTCCTTCTTCGTCATGTCGCCGGTGTTCGAGGTGGCCGCCCCGACGCTGGGGGTGACGCTGTCGGCTTCAGGCGGCGCCTCCAACGGAGATCTGGTGGAGGGCGCGAAGGGCGCCGCGGGCGCAAAGACCGTCACGGTGACCTTGGAGCGGGCGCTGACGGGTGCCGAGACGGTGACGGTGCCGCTCGCGGTGGGCGGAGCAACCGTCGGCGCCGACTTCACGGTCGCGCTCCATCCGCCGACGCAGCCCGGGGTGACGTTCACGACGGCCAGCCCGTACAGCGCGCAGAACCCGGCGCTGACCTTCGCCGCGGGCGCCGCGGCGGCCACGCTGCGGTTCACGCAGGTCGACAACGACAAGCGCACCCAGCCGTATCTGGCGGTCGACTTCGGCACGGGCGCGTTCGCCCCCCGCGGCATCGGTTTCCGGCTGGAATTGAGCGCCGGAACGGGCTTCTTGATCCGCGACGATGAGAGCGGCGGCGAGACCGGCGCCCTCTTGGTGCCGAAGGACTGGCCGTTGACGCCGGCGGGACTGGACCACGGCGACCAGTTCCGACTGCTGTTCCGCACGTCGGGCGGGCGCGACGCCACCTCGGCCGACATTGCCGACTACGACGCCTTCGTCCGCTACACCGCGGCCTCCAACGGCCACCCCGCCATCCTGCCGTACGCGGGGTTCTTCAAGGTGCTCGGCTCGACGCTCGACACCTCCACCTGGGTGGAGGACGATCCCCGCTGGACCGATGACGCCAACTGGGACGGAACCACGGCGCGGGTCCACAACGAGCTGACGTCGAGCGTCGGGCAGGGCTGGCTGCCTGGCGGGCCGTGGAACGACGGCAGCGATACGGGCGGCACGGCGGGCGTGCCGACGTATTGGCTCAACGGCGCGATTTTCGCCAACGGCTATGCCGATCTGTGCCACAAGACCACCACGGGCGTACACCCCGACGACGTGGTCACCACGGGCTGGGACCGTGACGATCCGCGCTCCGAGGACGGCGCCCGCAACGTCCCGGCCGGCACGGTCCACAATTGGCGGGCCTATGAGCCGTGGACGGGCGCGCCCAACCACTGCGATGCGGGAGGGCATCCCCTCGGCGCCGACACGGTGTTTCGGGGCGCGGCGGCCTCCAACCGCGGCCCGGAGGTGTTCGCCACGAGCCATCGGCCGCCCAACACCCAGATCCGCCCGCTGTACGGGTATTCCCCGCTCTTCACCGTCGCCCCCAAGGGCCTCACGGCGACCGTGACCGTCGGCGGAGGCGACGCCCAGGGAAATGTGGTGGAGGGCGACTCCACCGCGGCGGGCGCCAAGACTTTCACGATCGCCCTCGGCCGGGCATTGGGCGCCAGCGAGACGGTGACGGTGCCGCTCGACGTCGGCGGGGCTGCGGTCGCCGACGACTACTCGTTGGTGCTCACCGCCGCCGCCGGAGTGACGCTGCTCACGAGCGATCCGCACAGCCCGCAGAACCCTGCCGTGCATTTCGCCTCGGGGTCGCAGACCGCGGTGCTGACGTTCACGCCTGTCGACAACAGCGTGCGCAGCTCGCCGTATCTGACCGTCGCCCTGGGAACCGGCGATCGGGCGCCGTCGGGCAGCCCTTTCCCGGCGGTGACGGCCAGCGGCGGCCCGTTCAGCTTCTACATCCTCGACGACGAGACCAGCGTGTTGGACGTGCCGTTCGACTGGCCGCTGATTCCCGCCGGGCTCAACGCCGGCGACGAGTTCCGGCTGCTGTTCCGCACCACCACCACACGCGACGCCACGTCGTCTGACATCGGCGAGTACGACGAATTCGTCCGCACGGCCGCCCGCACCAACGGCCACGCCGAGATCTTGGCGTATGCGGGGCTGTTCAAAGCGTTCGCCTCCACCCGCAGCGCCGGCGGCTCGACGGGCACCGCCGCGCGGGTACACAACGGGTTGACGACCCAGCACCGCGGCCACAATCCGAGCTATGCCGACGGCTCGGGCCGGAACTCCAACCGCGTCGGCATTGCGACCTACTGGCTCAACGGTGCGATCTTGGCCAACAACTACCGTGATCTGTGCGATAACGCCTGGAGCGGCAGCGGCGGGGGCGTGCGCGACGGTTTCGACGCCGACGACCCCCGTTCAGAGGACGGCACCGCCAACCTGCCGACCGGCACCATCAGCGACTACCGGCCCTACGAGCCCTGGACGGGGACGGGAAATTACTGCGAGGCGTGGAACTTCCCGCTGGGCAACAGCACGGTGTCGCGGGGCGGCGCTGACAGCGGCGGCGATCTGTGGCACACAGCCAACGTGGCCAACACGCAGCAGCGCCCGCTGTACGGGTATTCGCCGGTGTTCAGGGTGGGTTCGTCGGGCGGCTTCGAGGTGCCGTTCGGCTGGCCGCTGAAGCCGTCTGCGCTGGCCGGGGGAGACCAGTTCCGGTTGTTGTTCGTGACCTCGGAGCGCCGTAACGCCGTACCGACCGACATCGACGTCTACAACCAGTGGGCGCAGTCTCTGGTGGCTCGCAAGGGCCATGAGAGCCTGATGCCCTATGCCGACTATGTGCGGGTGGTGGGCAGCACCGGGGAGGTCAATGCCCGCGTCAACGTGGGGACATGGGACTCGACCAATGGCCGGCACCGTGACGGCTCGAGGTCGGCGAGCGATTCGGGCACGGCGATCTACTGGCTCGGGGGCGCCAAGGCGGCCGACAGCTACGCCGACTTCTACGACGGAAGTTGGGACAGCACCGCCGACAGGCTGGAGAGCGGCGCTGACGGAAACACGACTAGCCCGGTCTATACCGGCACCAAAGACGATGGCGTCAAAGCCAATTCTGCCAGTGGACGGCTTGGAGGCAACCAGCCCATCGTGTCCGGCGTCGGCTTCGGCAGCGGTTTGGACTCGGGGAGCGTTGGGACGGTCAACACCGGTGGCACGCCCTTCTTGGTGATGTCGCCGCTGTT
>JAJDZE010000100.1 GCA_022824805.1 Acidimicrobiia bacterium
CGAACGCCGTCAGCAACTCGGCGTGTCTGCTGGTCTCTCCGACATCGGCAGGCACGCCGAGTTAGCTGCCTCATCTGACATCAGGCCGAGCAGGTCAATGCCGGATATCAGGCGACCTCGGCCCGGTACGGGCAGTCCGGGCGCCGCGCAATGTGCTCATCGAACAACACCGCGGCTTGGCGCTGCAAGCTCGTCGGGCTTGTCTGGTCGGTTGTTTGTGTCATGGCCGGGAACGTAGCCAGCGGCCCGCCCGGCGGACGCTAAATCGAACGCCACACGTTCTGACACTCTGACCATCACGGCCAATTCGCCAACAACGCGGACTCTTTGCGGGTTTGTCTTGCTGGCATTTGTCGCGGCGACAGTCCGGGTCGCGGGTCGGGGCTCGCCCGGAGCGTGTGATGCGGCACGGGCTGCACAGCCGGTCGTTGTAGCTCGTCGGCGTGCCGCACGCCTAGCAGGCGACCTGGACGGGCAGCGTCGGCGCGGCAGGGATCTGAGTGACCAGACCGAGCCGTGCGAACTCGGCGCGCAGCAGATCGGCGAAGTTCGGGTCCGCCTCATCGACTTTCGCCTCGATCACCACGGCGGGCGCGCCGGCTGCCCACTCGGCGACGCTCTCGGCCATGCGCTCGCGCGGCATCACGCCGGCCCCGTGCGCCGTCGCCGTCCGCCTCGGCGCCGCTTCGCGGTTGTCCCGCCGCCACTTGTCGAGCATCCACCAGCGGCCTCGCGAGTACTCGCCGACCATGACAGCAGCGGCGATGCCGGACGTTGCCGGGCCGACGCTGAGATAGCAGCGCATCGGCAGTTCAGTGTCGGGCTTGGGCGGTCTCACGTAGTGCGCGGTCGGCAGCAGCAGACCGGCGGCGGCGACCCATTCGCCGAGCCAGTCGCGTCGATGCGGCATCGAGCCGACGGGCAGCAGCGCCGCTTCCGTACCCGCCGACCCGGTACCCGCCGCGCTGCGGATGCCGCACGCAGCCGCCGTCGCCGCTGTCAGTCATGAGCACCAGTTCTGCACGGTGGTGTGAGACACACCGGCCGCGTCGGCCACAGCACGCATCGAGCGGCCGTCAGCGACAGCCGCACGGCACCAGCCGGCAAGTTCG
This sequence comes from Acidimicrobiia bacterium, assembly GCA_022824805.1. Classification (GTDB taxonomy): domain Bacteria; phylum Actinomycetota; class Acidimicrobiia; order Acidimicrobiales; family Poriferisodalaceae; genus Poriferisodalis. Next base: position 1,113 of record JAJDZE010000100.1, read on the forward strand.
TCGCGGACGCGTTTGCCGATGTCGCACGCCAGCATTTCGAGCAGATAGCCGTAGTCGGCAACGGCGCTCATCGGGTCATGGCGGGCGCCGTCGACGGCTGCTGCGTCGCGCAGCCACGCATGCGTCAGCCACAGATGACCCACGGCGCGCTCGGCGGCCTTCACGGCCTCAGCCGCAGCGGTGCTGTGCGCTCTGCTCATGCCCCGCAGCGTATGGCAACCCGGTTGCCGCGCTGGTGCGCGGTCAGCGTCGAGCCGTCAGCGCGCTCAAGCGGGAGGTCCAGCGAGCCCGAAGCAGCGTCGCGGCGCAGCGAGCCCGTCGACCGAACCGGCGCCGAACAGCAGCAGAGTCACGCGTCGACATCGGGCGCAGGCATAGAACGCGACGATCATTGCCCCGCTGCGGGTCATGGTTCCAAATGATCCCGTGTGCCTGACGGGCGGGCCATACGCTGACATGCTGTGAACGCCGAGAAGCTGCTGCAGCGCACTGTCGCCTCCGGTGCCGCCTACGACATCGCTGCGGCAGCGGGCACCTCGCGGACTGTGCAATGCGGGCATTTGCAGATTGCAGCTTTGGCACCGTCCGACGACCGCGCCGATGTCGAATCGCAGATGCGCTCGGTGTGGCGCAAGCGGGTGGGCAACACCGCTCTCAATCTGCTGCTCGTAGCCGATGAGGCCACCGCGCCCGGCCAAGTCATGACGCTTGGGCCGCGTTCGGCCGCGAAGGATGGGGTGCGCAGCGTTACGGGCGTGCAGTTGGCACCGGTCCTCGCGGCGAGTGCCGAGATGGCTGCTCTCGAGGCGGTGCGCCACGTCAGCGGCGAGATCGTTCGTCTGGCAGGCGGCGGCCTCCTTGTCGGCGGCCTGCTTTCTCGACACACGCTCGACAGCAGGCTGCTCCAAGACAGCCGACTCGCACACGCTTGGGCTTCGGCCTGCAGCGATATTCGCATCGACGGCGACTGGCGCTCACCGCTCGTCAAGCTGGGATGGGAAATCGAACGGCTCGAGCACATGGGGTACCTGCTCCGAGCAAGCGGGCGCACCGCGGCCGTGGTGCATCCCAAACGCAGTGCCGACGACTTCGACCGTCTCGACCCTGATGGCCGGCCTCCTGAAGGAATGCTCGCTGCAGCGTGCCGATCTCACGGCGCCCGCTTCGGCATCCTGGCGTGCGGGAACCGCTACCGGCTGTTCGACTGCGAACCGGCTGCGTCCACGGCGGAATGGCTGGACCTCGACGCTGCTCTGCTCGATGACGACCGCCGTGTTCTGCTGGGGCTTCTGGCACCGCCGTATCTGGCAGATGGCGGCCTCGACGAGGCACGGCGGGACGCTTGACTGTTCGGGGCAGAGTTGCGACAGCGCCTTGACAGCACCATTCGCGCGCAAGCGCTCCCGGCATTGGCAGCCGGTCTTGAACAGTGGTCTCGCGACCAGAAGATGGACATTCGCTCCGACGCCTGCCGCGCCGAGCTGCAGCAGGCAGCACTGACACTGCTGTTCCGGTTGTTGTTCATTCTGTACGCGGAGGGCGCCGGCATGGACTACTCCTCACTGGAGATCTCACACCTCGGACACATCTACGAGACGCTCCTGAGCCTGTCGCTCAGGATCGCTGCCGACTCCGTGCGGTATGACCCGGCACGGGATCGCTACGTCGTCGACGCCGACCAGCCGGAGGTACCCAAAGGGTCGCTGCTGTGGCAGACCCACGAGGGCGGGCGCAAGGCAGGCGGCGTCTACTACACGCCCGGCGCGCTCGTCCGCCACTTTGTGGTCACGACCTGATCTCGTCGACAACATCAGGCCGCAGGCAAACCACGCCGACGCACTTGCATACCTGCTCGGCGACACCGAACTTTCGCACGGCTTGTCAGTCGCGACGGGGTACGTCAGCCTCGACGGTCTCAGCCAGCTCGCCCGCTTGGCAAGCGACGGCCGAGGCGTTCGTCTGCTCATCGGTGCCGAAACCGACCCAGACCAACGCACGGCACTGCTCGCCCGCTTCTGCCCAGACACGGTGATACAGCCTGGCTACGTTCCACCCGACGGCGAGGTCGACCTGCTGCTGAGCAACGATGTGGGAAGGCCGGCCAGTCCCCGCACCCAGCGGACTACCGTGCTCGGATGCAGATCGAACCGTTCCAGATCAACGTCCCGGACGAACAGCTAGCAGACCTCAAAGACCGCCTGGCAAGAACCCGCTGGCCAGACGCGGAACCGGTCGATGACTGGTCCCAGGGCATCCCCCTCGCCTACGTCCAGGAAGTCTGCGACTACTGGGCCAACACCTACGACTGGCGGGCCAGCGAAGCCGCTCTCAACCGGTTCGACCAGTTCATGGCCGACGTCGGCGGCATGAACGTGCACTTCATCCACGTCCGCTCGCCCGAGCCCGATGCGATGCCGATCGTCATCACCCACGGCTGGCCCGGCTCGGTGGTCGAGTTCCACAAGGTCATCGAGCCGCTCGCCGATCCGGTCGCACACGGCGGCAAGGCGGCCGATGCCTTCCATGTGATCTGCCCGTCGCTGCCCGGGTACGGCTTCAGCGCGAAGCCGACCGAGCCCGGCTGGGGCATCGAGAAGATCGCCGACTGCTGGGCAGAGCTCATGACCGGCTTGGGCTACGACCGCTTCGGCGCCCAGGGCGGTGACTGGGGATCAGCCGTCACCAGTGCGCTCGGCAGCCGCCACCCCGACCGATGCATCGGCATCCACCTGAACATGGTGATGCGCGGCAGCCGGCCCAAGGACCGCGAGCCCAACGACGAGGAGATCTCGGCCCTCGCCAAAGCCAAGCACTACAACGACTGGGACTCCGGCTATTCGAAGCAGCAGTCCACCCGCCCCCAGACCCTCGGCTACGGCCTCACCGATTCGCCTGCCGGGCAGGCGGCGTGGATCCTCGAGAAGTTCTGGGCGTGGACCGACTGCGACGGTCACCCGGAAAACGCGCTGGGCCGCGACGAGATGCTCGACAACGTCATGCTGTACTGGCTGAACGCCAACGCAGCCTCGTCGGGCCGCCTGTACTGGGAGAGCTTCCGGCAGCTCCCCCGCATGACGGTCGACGTTCCCACCGGCGTGGCCAAGTTCCCCGCCGAGATCATCCCGCCGGTGCGCTCATGGTCGGCGCCGATCTACTCCGACATCCGCCACTGGACCGACATGCCCGCGGGCGGCCACTTCGCAGCCTTCGAGCAGCCCGAGCTGTTCGTCGACGAGGTGCGCACCTTCTTCAGCCTGCTCCGATGAGCACAGATCACCAGCGACTGACGCGGACTCGCCGCTAGTGACGGCAGAGCCCGTCGAGCCCATGCTGGGGGGCAACACCATGGATCGGCCGCTGCTGGTCTCGAGCCTCATTGCCTATGCGGCCCGCAGCCATGCCGGCACAGATGTCGTGTCGGTGGATTCGGCGGGCGTCACTACGCGCAGCACCTGGCGACAGGTAGCCGAGCGGGCCCGATTGGTCTCAGGAGCGCTGGCTGCCGACGGCATCGGGCCCAGCGAACGCGTCGCGACCATTGCGTGCAACGACCACCGCCACCTCGAGGCCTACTACGGGATCACCGGCATCGGCGCCGTGCTGCACACCGTCAACCCCCGGCTGCATGACGACCAGCTCGCCTTCATCCTCAACGACGCCGCCGACAGCGTGGTGCTCGTCGACCAGTCTTTCACCGAGATCGCTGCGCGCCTCGCCCCTCGCACTCCGAGGGTGCGCCGCTGGGTGGTGCTCGGCCCGCTCGATGCGCCTGTCGGCCTGCCCGGCGAGATCGCGTACGAGGACTGGATCTCAGCGGCGCCCGGTCCTGGCGCGTGGCCCGATTTCGACGAGCGCGCGGCCGCAACGCTCTGCTACACGTCAGGCACCACCGGCAACCCCAAGGGCGTGCTGCAGAGCCACCGGTCGATCGTGCTGCAGACCTGGGCCACCTGCACCGGCGACGGCCACGACGTGCACTCGGGCCACGCCGTGCTCGGCACCGTGCCCATGTTCCACGTCAACGGCTGGGCGCTGCCGTTCGCCACCGCGATGAGCGGTGCGAAGCTCGTGCTGCCGGGTCCCGATCTGGGCCCCGAGGCCCTCGTGAACCTCATCGAGGCTGAGGACATCACGTTCTCTGCGGGAGTGCCCACCATCTGGCTCGGCGTCGTGCAGTACCTGCAGGACACAGGTCGAAGCGTGCCCTCCCTGCAGAAGGTGGCTGTCGGCGGCTCGGCTGCGCCGCGGGTGCTCATCGACACGCTCGAGGACGACTACGGCGTCACCGTCAGCCACGTCTGGGGCATGACCGAGATGACCCAGGGAACATCGGGGCGCTTCACGCACCGGGTCGAGCGTGCCAGCCGCGACGCCCAGCGCGACCGCCAGGCCAAGGCCGGCCGCGAGCTCTACGGCATCGAGCTGCGCGTGGTCGACTCTGACGGCAACGTCTTGCCCCATGACGGGCGCAGCGTCGGCGAGATACAGGCACGCGGTCCGTGGATGTGCGGCGCGTACTACCTCGGCGAACTCGCCGACCCCGCCGCATTCGCCGACTCGCACCTGTCGCCCGCAGAGGGCGGCTGGCTGCGCACGGGCGACGTGGGCTCACTGGACTCCGAGGGCTACCTGACGCTGACCGACCGGTCGAAGGACGTCATCAAGAGCGGCGGCGAGTGGATCAGCTCGATCGAGCTGGAGAACGCTGCGCTCGTTGCGCCCGGTGTGGCCGCCGCTGCGGTCATCGGCCTCCCGCACGAGCGCTGGGGCGAACGGCCGCTGCTCATCGTCGAGCTCGCCGCTGGTGCCACTCTTGATGCCAGCGCCGTGCTCAGTGCGATCAGGCCCCGGGTGGCGTCGTGGTGGCTGCCCGATGACATCGTCGTGGCCGATGAGATCCCGCTGACAGGCACAGGCAAGATCGACAAGAAACTGCTGCGCAGCCGCTATTCCGACCACGCTTGGTCGGGGATCTGAACCGTCGGCCTGCATCCGAAATCAACCAGACCGCCAGTAGCATGGTCCGCTGGACAGACGCGAGGTATTGACATGGCTGCCGGTCGCACAACGTTCGAGAAACTGCAGAGGGACCGGGCCAAGAAGGCGAAGGCCGAAGCCAAGCGTGCCAAGCGCATGGGCAAGATCCCCCAGAGCGGTCCGCTGGTCAACGAGACAACCGAGTCCGAGGGCACCGGTGCCGTGCTCGACGGCAACCTCGACGAGGAGCTGTCGGCGGCCGATCTGATCCGCCTCGTCGAAGAAGTGCAGACCCAATTCGACAACGACGAGATCAGCTTCGACGAGTACGAGGAGCGCAAGATCGAACTCCTCGCCCGCCTGCCCACCGACTGAGCCACGCCGGACCCTGCGTTCACCGCTCTCATTCGCTTCGCTCGCGGGCCGCTCGGGCCCGCGCCTCAGCCCGCGAGGCGATGAACCGACACTGCGTAGTCGCCCCCGTCGAACGGGGCGCCTTCCCACGTTGAGTAACGGGCGTCGAGCTCCAGCCCGTTGCGCTCGGCCAGTGCGTCGTACACGTGCAGCGCCAAGTAACCGTCGCTGAGCTGGAAGCCCGCCACCAGCACGCCACCGGGGCGCAGGTGAGCAGCGATGTTGGCCATCACCGCGGCTTCGGTGCCGCGTTCGAGGAAGATCATCACGTTGCCCGCGGCCACCGCAGCGTCGAACAGCCGGTGCTCGCCGGCGTCGCCCGAGATGACGGTGCTGGCCAGGTCGCCCTGAATCCACGAAAGCTGCGGCGCCTTGTTGCGTGCGAGGTCGAGCATGGCGGGGTCCGAGTCGACGCCGACGACGTGGTGGCCCCGCCGGGCCAGCTCGATGGCGACCCGGCCGGTGCCGCAGCCTGCATCGAGCACGCTGCCGCCTCGGGGCAGCAGCGAATCGACCAAGTCGGCTTCGCCGTGAATCGACTCGCCGCGCGCCGCCTTGCGGGCCCAGCGGTCGTCGTAGTCGGCGCCGCGGGGTATGTCGCCTCGCTCGGCCCAGCGGCTCAGCGGTCTTCCCAGTTCGGGTCGCGCCGCTCGGCAAAAGCAGTCGCGCCCTCGATGGCATCAGATGACGCAAAGACATCCTCGAGCGCCGGCTGCTGGAATGCCCAGAAGTCGTCTTCGGACACGCCCAGCACGTTGCGGATCAGCCCCTTGGAGGCACGCACGCCTTTCGGTGCATTGCGGGCGATGCGCTCGCCGAGCTCGACGGCCGCATTCACCGCCTCGCCCTTCGGGCAGACCCGGTTCACCATGCCGTGCTGGTGCGCCACCTCGGCCGTGATCGGCTCGGCGGTCAGCGCCATCTCCATAGCAAGGCTGTAGGGAAGCTGGCGCGGCAGGCGCAGCAGCGCGCCGGCGCCTGCGAACAGCCCGACGCCGACCTCGGGAATGCCGAGCATGGTGCCTTCGGATGCCACGATCAGATCGCATGACAGCGCCACTTCCAGCCCTCCCGCGAGGGCGAAGCGCTCCACTGCGGCAATGAGCGGCTTGGCAGCGCTGCGTTCGGCGATGCCCCCGAAGCCGCGGCCGGCCGGGTTCGGCATCGCATCGATCCCGCCGCCGCTCACGAACGCCTTGAGATCCATGCCTGCGCTGAATCCCCGCCCTGCGCCGGTGATCACGCCGACACGCACATCAGGGTTGGCGTCGAGCTCGTCGAGTGCCTCGCCGAGCGCCTCTGAGAGCGCCATGTTGAATGCGTTCATCGCATCCGGGCGGTTCAGCGTGAGGATCTGCACGTAGCCGCGCTGCTCGACCAGGACCAGGGGTTCTTCGCTCACCGGAATTCCTCTGTCTCAGGCGGGCGCACCGGTGTGCCCCGCGTGTGGCGCCGCTGCGCCGGTGCCAGCGGCCCCGGCAGCGGTTCAGGCGCCGACAGTAGCCTCGCGACGCGACCAGGCACGATACGGAACTCGGAGCGCGGAATGAACGGCAGCGGCGACGAGGTGGGCGATCTGCTTGCCCGGATCGAGATGGCCGAGCCTGCCGAGGTACCCATGCTCGTGCAGCTCTTGGCCCGCACGCCGGAGCTGCAGCAGGCCCAAGGAGCGAATGCCCTTCGAGCTGCACGGGCGCTGAGCGTCCATGGCGGGCCGCAGATGTTCTCGATCGCGGGGGAACTGGCGGCCCGCGCCCACCGCGACGGCGTGCCGGGCGCCGGTGCCGTGTTCGCCGAATGCGCCGACAAGATGAGCCTGCTGAGCGGCAGGCCCCAGCAATTCGGAACCGTGGTCACGACCCACCTGGGCGACCTCGTGCTGGCACCCGTGGACGGCAGCGTCGACGACGACTCCCGGGCGCGGATGGGGCTGCCCGCCCTCGAGGTACGGCGTACCGAGATCGACCGGCGCAACCGGGAGCTCGCCCGCGAACGGGCAGCAGACGGCGGCCTGCCACCGGGCCAGCGCATGTGCCGCGTGTGGCGCGACCCCTCTCCTGAGTTCCTGACTGCACAGCTCGCCGCCCACCCCGAAGGCTGCTGGTCCGACGGCGACGAGCTGACCTTCGCATGCCGCAGTGACGCTGCCGGCCTGCTGCCCGGCCCGGTCATCGAGCTGCCCATGTGGCGAGTCGACGCCGGAGAGGGCAACGGCAGCAGCACCGGCACCGACGGAAGCGACGGCGGCCTGTGGGCGCTCAGCGTGCGCATCGAGCGTCTCAGCGAGGCCGTCATCGGCTACGGCTTCTGGCCGCTCGACGCCGGCGGCGGCCTGCTGGGCGGCCAGCGCGGCCCTGTCCCGCATCGTTTTCGTGGCCCAGACGCGCCTGCTGAACTGCCGTCCCACCCCGACGACGAGTTGCACGGCGACACCCAGTCGCACACACTCGACAGCACCTCGCTGCGCACCAAGCGCACCGTCACTGTGTACCTGCCGCCCCAGCACTCGGCCGCTGAGCGAATGCCGGTGCTGTACGCCACCGACGGCGGCATGATCGGCCCCTACATCCGCCGGCTCGACGCGGGCATCGCCAACGGGACGGTTCCCCGCTTCGCACTGGTCGCGGCGCACTCCGCGCCGATGGGCGACTACGGGAACGAACGGGCCATGGAATACCTGCCGGGCTTCGACAACGACCGGTTCGACCGCCACCAGCGCTTCTTCGTGGAGGAGCTGTCGGCCTGGGCCGAGCAGACATTCGGCGTTTCCGACGATCGCAGCCAGCGCGGTGTCTTCGGCGCATCCGACGGCGGCGGCCACGCCTTGGCAGTCGGGCACATGCACCGCGACAAGTACGGACACGCCATGGCGTACTCCACCGGCATGCCGCCGAACGAGCAGATGAACTGGAATGCTGCCGAGGCGCCGTTCGTGCACCTGTGCGCCGGCACGCTCGAGGGCGGCTTCCACCAGGCCACCGAGGCGTGGGCGGCGTGGCTGCACTTCGCCAAGTCGCCGCACGACTGGACCGAGCGTGTCTGCGGCCACGACCTGATCCAGTGGATCGAAGAACTCCCCCGCGCCGTGACACGCGCCTGGGGCTGACGCCCCAGGCCGAAACACGCACTTGAGGCTGAACGCCTAATCGCGGAGCAGGTAGCGCTTGACCTTGCCGGTGGCAGTCAGCGGCAGTTCGTCCACCACATCCACCCACCGCGGGTACTTGTACGCCGCAAGCCGCTCGCGCACATGCGCCTGCACACGCTCGGGCAGCGTGTCGCGTTGCGCGCCCTCGGTGGGAACCACGAACGCGTGCGGCTTGGTCAGCCCGGCATCATCAACGCCGCCGACCACGGCGGCCAGCACCACATCGTCCATCTCCAGAATGCAGCCTTCGACCTCGATCGGCGACACCCAGATGCCCCCCACCTTCAGCATGTCGTCGGAACGCCCCATGTAGGTGTAGGTGCCGTCGGGGTTGCGCATGTAGGTGTCGCCGGTGGCCAGGAAGCGACCTTGCAGCGCCGCGCGGGTGCGCTCCGTGCGATTCCAGTAGCCGGTCATCACCGAGCCGCCCGCCACGTGCAATGCGCCCGGATCGCCATCGGCCACCTCGTTGCCGTGCTCATCGCGCAGCGACACCTCATAGCCATCCAGCGGCGTGCCCGTCGTGCCGGGCACCGATGCGCCCGGCCGGTTGGAGATGGCGATGTGAGCCAGCTCGGTGGTGCCGATGCCGTCGAGAATCTCCACGCCGAAGCGCTCAGCGAAGCGCCGGTGAATCTCGCGAGGCAGCGGCTCGCCGCCCGAGATGCCTTGCCGCACCGACGAGAACGTGTCGTCGGGAAGACCTGCGGCCAGCAGCTGCGCGTAGTTCGTGGGCACGCTGAAGAACAGCGTGGGCCGGTGGGTGCGAACGTGCTCGGCGACCGCCGCCGGCTCGGGCCGGTCGGCGTTCAGCACGGCCGTCGCACCGGTGCCCGACGAGAAATAGCCGGAGTTGCCCAGCCCATAGGCGAAGAACAGCTTGGGCACCGAGTAGACGACATCGTCGGGCCCCATGTCCACAACGCCACGGGCGTAGCTGTCGGTGCAGACCGACATGTCGATGTGGCGGTGCATGGCGCCCTTGGGCTGCCCGGTGGTGCCCGAGGTGTAGAGCCAGAACGCGATGTCGTCGTCGACGGCAGCGAAGGGCGCCGGGGCGGCACTGGGATCGCCCAGCAGTGCCTCGTCGGAATCGTCGAGCGTCCAGCGCAGGAACGGCTGGCCGTCGGCTGCGGGCAGCACCTCGGGAGCGAACGGGGGGGAATACACCAGTCCGACAGCGCGGCTGTCGTGCAGCAGGAACTCGTAGTCGTGCCGGCGGACCATGGTGGAGACCGGCACCGGCACAGCGCCGATCCACATCGCGCCCCAGAACCACCACAGGAACGCGGGCGTGTCGGCTGCGCACATCATCACCCGCTGCTCCGGCTGCACGCCGCGCTCAGCGAGGGCTGCCGCAGCGGCCTTGGTGCCCGCGACCATCTCGGCCCGGCTCGTGCGCTGCCCGCTGGCGGCGTCGACGATCGCCGGGGCGTCAGGGCTGGCCTCTGCCGGTTCGATGACGAATCGGTGCACGGCATTCGCGTTCACGCGACCCGCCGTGCCATAACCGGGAAACGGTGCATCTCGACCAATGTAGGGACTAGCGGGCCAGAACGCCGGACAGGCGTCCTTACCGCACACCGGGTTTGGACGCATGACAGAGCGGGATCCCTGCCGCAGCGGCATTATGGATCATATGTTGCGCTGTCTACATATGATTGGACGGGTGAAGACGATCTCGGTCACCATCGACGAGCATCTCGACAACGCGGCGATGCTCGAAGCGCGGCGACTTGGCATCTCCAAGTCCGCACTGATTCGCCGCGGGCTGCTCCACATGCTGCAAGACAGTGAGCCTGTGGCGACCGATGACCCTTGGACTGCGCTGGCTGGCTTCGGGCCAGAGGGATTGAGCGTCGGGCCAGGCGAGATCGACGACATCGTGTACGGGACGTGAAGTTTGCCGACACTGGCTGGTGGGTGGCCTGGGCGCTGCCATCGGACGCTCGCCATGTCGATGCCTTGGCGATGCGGCGGCATCTTGGCAATACGGAGCAGATCCTCACAACGAATCACGTCATCGGTGAGACGTGGACGTTTCTGCGACGGCGCGCCGGGCACGCGTACGGCATCGCCTTCCTGGACCGCGTCGCAACGCTGCGATCCGGGCACGGGCTTGTCGTGACTCACGTCACCGAAGACCAGGAGCAGCGAGCGCTGCGCTGGCTCCGAACACATGACGAGCGCAGCTACTCATTCGTGGACGCCACAAGCTTCGAAGTGATGCGCCAGCGCCGGCTTCGCGAGGCGCTCGCTTTCGACGGCGACTTCGCTGCGGCCGGTTTCGTCCACGTGCTCCCCTGACCGATGCCGAAGGTCAGTTGTGCTTGCCGGGGCGGTCACGGCAACGTGAGGACATGAACTCTCGGCCCCTCGGCTCGTCCAGCAACGCCGTTCATCTGGATTTCTTCGCGGACCGGCGGCCGTGGCGGCACTGGTCACTGCGGGTCGACGGCGCGGTGGCGACGCTGGCGATGACCGTGCAGCCTGACGCGAGCGTCTTCGACGGCTGCGAGCTGAAGCTGAACAGCTACGACATCGGCGTCGATCTGGAGCTCGCAGACGCCGTGCGGCGCATCCGCTTCGAGCATCCCGAGGTGGCCTGCGTGGTCATCACCAGCGGCATCGACGGTGTGTTCTGCGCCGGCGCCAACATCACGATGCTGGCCCGGGCCGACCACACCCACAAGGTCAACTTCTGCAAGTTCACCAACGAGACACGGCTCGAGATGGAAGAGGCATCGGCGAACAGCGGCATCGCATTCCTGGCCGCCGTCAACGGGCCGTGCTCGGGCGGCGGGTACGAACTGGCGCTCGCCTGCGACCACATCCTGCTGGTCGACGACCGCTCGAGCGCCGTGTCGCTGCCCGAGGTGCCGCTGCTCGGGGTGCTGCCCGGCACCGGCGGGCTGACCCGCCTCACCGACAAGCGCCATGTGCGCCGCGACCGCGCCGACGTGTTCGCTACTCGCGCCGAGGGCATCCGCGGCACCGAGGCATTGGAATGGGGTCTGGTGGATGAACTGGCCCGCCCTACCCAGTGGCACGAAGCCGTGAGGGACCGAGCCGCCGCCCTGGCCGCCGAAAGGGCGCAAGCGCCGACCTCCACCGGCCTCGAACTGCCCGCGCCCGAAGTCACGGTCGGCAACGACGCGGTACTTGGACGGTGGGTGCATGTCGGCATCGACCGCGAGCGCCGGTGCGCAGAGCTGTCGGTGACGGCCGGGCGCGATCCCCGATGGCCTCTCGAGGCTGCACTGGAACTCGACGCTGTGCTCTGCCACCTGCGCTTCAACGAACCCGCTCTCAGCACGCTGCTGCTGTACAGCTGGGGAGACGTCGACAATGCCCTGGTCCACGAACAGGCGCTGTGCGACCCGCGCACCCGTCTCGAACGCGAGACCAGCCTGCTGTGGGCGCGGGTGCTGCGCCGACTGGATCTCACCGCGCGCTCCCTGTTCGCCGCCATCGAGCCGGGTTCGTGCTTCGCCGGAGTGCTGGCCGAACTGGCGCTGGCTGCTGACCGCACCTACATGATCGACGGCGTCTTCGTCGATCCGCCTGAATCCGACGGCATCGGCTCGCTGGCCCGAGGCCACCGGCCTGCGGCCCGCCGCCCAGACTCGGCTGCCACGTTCACGCTCACCGAAGCCAACCTGGGCGTGTTTCCCACCGTCAACGGCATCACCCGCCTGCGGTCACGTCTGTGGGGCGACAAAGCAGCGTTGGTGGCGGTGGAGAAGGGGATCTGGGACGGCTCAGGACCGCTGCTGCTCGATGCGCAGCAGGCACACGATCTGGGCGTGGTCACCGCCAGTCCCGACGATCTCGACTGGGACGGCGAACTGCGCCTCGCCGTCGACGAGCGAGCATCGTTCTCGCCAGATGCGCTCACAGCCATGGAAGCGAACCACCGCTTCTGCGGTCCAGAGACGATGGCCACCAAGATATTCGGACGTCTGTCGGCGTGGCAGAACTGGATCTTCACCCGGCCGAACGCCGCCGGGCCGACCAGTGCCCTCACCCGCTACGGCACTGGCGCTCGCCCCCAGTTCGACCCCACTCGCACCTGAACACACCGGAGGATGTCAACATGAGCAAGATCGACTACAGCGAGCGCATCCCCAACAACGTCGGGCTGGCAGACGACCGCCGGCTGCAGCGGGCGCTGGAAGGCTGGCAGCCCAAGTTCGCCCGCTGGTGGGACGAGCTGGGCCCCGCCGGCTTCTCGGGAAACGAGGTCTACCTGCGCACCGCCACCGACACCAGCGCCGAGGGCTGGGCCCATTTCGACTACGTCAAGATGCCCGACTACCGCTGGGGCATCTTCCTGTCGGCGCCCAAGCCCGACCGCCGCATCGGCTTCGGCGAATCAGCGGGCGAGCCGGTGTGGCAGGAAGTGCCGGGCGAGTTCCGCAGCGATCTGCGCCGCCTGATCGTGGTGCAGGGCGACACCGAGCCGGCGTCGGTGGAGCAGCAACGGCATCTGGGCCACACGGCGCCGTCGCTGTACGACCTGCGCAACCTGTTCCAGATCAACGTCGAGGAGGGCCGCCATCTGTGGGCGATGGTGTACCTGCTCCATGCGCATTTCGGCCGCGACGGCCGTGAGGAGGCCGAGGCGCTGCTCGAGCGGCACTCGGGCGATCCCGACAATCCCCGCATCCTGAACGCCTTCAACGAGAAGACCTCCGACTGGCTCTCGTTCCTGGCGTTCACCTACTTCACCGACCGTGACGGCAAGTACCAGCTCGGCGCGCTGGCCGAGTCGGCGTTCGACCCGCTCAGCCGTACCTGCGAGTTCATGCTGCGCGAGGAGGCGCACCACATGTTCGTGGGCGCGACCGGCATGGGACGGGTTGCCCAGCGCACCTGCGAGGTGATGGTCGAACACGACACCGACGATGTCCGGCCCTTCGGCGTCGTCGACTTGCCGACGCTGCAGAAATACATCAACTTCCACTACGCCGTCTCGCTCGACCTGTTCGGCGCGGAGGCGTCGACGAACGGCGCCAACTTCTACACCGCCGGCCTCAAGGGAAGGTTCGACGAGTCCAGCTACCACGACGATCACGTGCTCGCCTCCACGACGTTCGCCTGCACCGAGGTGGTCGACGGCGCGCTGGCAACCGTGGAGCGGCCCTCGCTGCAGGTGGTGAACCTGCAACTGCGCGATTCGTATTCCGACGACTGCGGGAAGGGTCTGCGGCGCTGGAACCGCCTGATCGCCGAAGCCGGCGTCGACTTCGAGCTGACGCTGCCGCACCCGGGCTTCAACCGAGCCGTGGGCGTGTTCGCCCCGCACGACATCACTCCCGACGGCAGGGTGGTCGGCAGGGCCGAATGGGAAGCATCGTGCGGCCACTGGCTTCCCACCGACGACGACCGCGACTACATCACGTCACTCATGTCGCCCGTCTGCGAGCCGGGGCGCATGGCCGGTTGGATCGCTCCCCCGGCTCGCGGCATCAACACCAGGCCGGTCGAATACGACTACGTGCGGCTGTAGTCGACATGGACTCTGCACTAGGCGAAATCGGCGCAGGCGCGATCGAATCGGGCAGCACCGTCACCGTGGACGGCCGCCTGCAGGTTGACGCGGTCGGCATCGCATACCGCCGAATCTCGCCTGGAGACCCCGACGACCGTGGCAGCGGCGGCGGGAACAGCCCGGTGATCGTGATGCTGCACGAAGGCCTCGGCAGCATCACGCAGTGGCGGGACCTGCCCGAGGTGCTGGCGCGCCGGTGCGGGCTCGAGGTGGTCGCCTACGACCGCAGCGGCTACGGCCGCTCAGACCCGCTGCCCGAGGCCTACAGCGACGGGTTCATGGAACGCGAGGCCGCCGAGGTGCTGCCCGCCGTGCTCGACGACCTCGGTATCTGCCACCCCATCCTCATCGGGCACAGCGACGGGGCATCCATCTCGCTGATCGCGGCGGGGTCGGGCTCGGTGGCGCCGCTCGGCGTGGCCGTCATCGCCCCGCACTCGTTCATCGAGGACATCTGCATCGACGGCATACGCGCCATCGACGCCCAGCGCGAGCAGGTGATCTCAGGGCTCGCCCGCCACCACGACCACCCCCGTCTCGTCTTCGAACGCTGGCGAGACGTCTGGCTGACGCCGCGGTTTCGCCACTGGGACATCCGGCCGCTGCTCGAGCGCATCGACTGCCCGGTCCTGGTGCTGCAGGGCGAGGGCGATCAGTACGGCACCGAAGCGCAGGTGTCGACAGTCGTCCAGTCAGCGCCGAACGCGACCGGCCACCTGCTGGCCGACTGCGGCCACATCGCCCATCGCGACCAGCCCGAGCGCATCGCCGGCTACTTGGCCGACTTCGTCTCCGGCGCCGGCGCGCAGCCGTCGGGACCACTCATGATCGGACAGCGCGTGTGCTAGCCATGCGCGCATGAGTACTGCACGAGGCGCCGGAGGCGCTGAAGCACCTCCCGATCTTGAGTTCTTCTGGGATCCGGTGTGCCCCTTTGCCTGGATCACGTCGCGCTGGGTTGAGAAGGTGGTCGCCCAGACGGGCTACTCGGTGGACTGGCGTTTCATCTCGCTGCGCATCCTGAACAAGCACCGCGACTACGCCACTGAGTTTCCAGCCGGGTACGAGCAGGGCCATACCGCAGGGCTGCGGATGCTCCGCGTGGCGGCCAAGGTGCGCGCCGAGATGGGCCGTGACGTGATGGGCCCGCTGTATGACGCGATGGGCCAGCATTACTGGGAGATGCCCAAGGGCTCGGGCCTGCGGGACCGCATCGGCACCGCGGAGCACACCGCAGAGGCGTTGGCCACTGCCGGTCTGCCGACGGATTTCGCTGCAACGGTCGACGACGAGTCGTGGGATGCCGAGATCGAAGCAGAAACGGAGCTTGCCCTGAGCCGCACCGGCCGCGACGTCGGCACGCCGATCATCACGTTCGAGCCGCCCGACGGCCTGTCGTTCTTCGGCCCGGTGATCTCGCGGGTTCCCTCCGACGAACAGGCCGTGCCGCTGTGGAACGCCGTCATCGAGCTGGCGCGCTTCCCGGGCTTTGCCGAACTGAAGCGTTCGCTGCGCGAGGCCCCGCAGCTGAATGTGCTGGGCACCGTCACGGAAGCTCCCGAGATGGAGGACTGGGAAGCAGGTTCCCGCAAGGCGCACAAGCCGAGCTGACGCCCGTCCCGGCGCGGCGTGCGGCTGGAACAACCGCACCTGCCGGCTCAGGAATCGAAGCGGTATGCCTCGGCGGTGGGCTTGAGGGGGCGGGCGAGCCACGTAGGACGGCGCAGGCCGCTGGGACCAGGCGCCGGGCGGGTCATGGACAACCAGTCTTCGTACGCCACGCGGGCCAGCGCCGTATCGACCACTACGTCGCCGTAGCGGTCGTCGGGCTGGGCCGGACCCACGCGCACCCGCTGGTGCCAGCACTGCATGCCCGAGATCGGGTCGGGCTGCACCGAGAACGTGAGGTTCTGGTGGACGCCCGTGTCGTTCCACCACACCCGCTCAGAATCGGGATCGTCGGAGGCGAACGGCGTCATCGAACCGGTGCGCCGAAGCTGCCACACGGTGCCATCACGCTGGATTTCCGCAGGACCGCCGGCCCAAGACCTCGGGCCGCCAGCGCGGGCACTTGCCGGTGGTTCAGCCTCGGGCGGCGGGGCGGCGGGGTCGAGACGCCAGCGGCCCATGTGGTGCGAGGCTGCCACCACGCCCGGGCGTATGCCTTCAGTGCGCCAGGCCGAGATGACGAAATGGCCGATGCGGGTGCTGATCCGCACGAGGCCGCCCACCTCGATGCCGAGCGCCTCAGCGTCGGATGGGTGGATCCACAGCGGATGGCGGTGGCTGATCTCCGCCAGCCACTTGGCGTTCGCCGACCTGGTGTGGATGAGCGTGGGGATGCGAAACGTCGGCACCAGGATCCGCTCGTTGCCGGCCAGATCCAGCCCCTGCCAGTGAACGTGGCTGGGAATCCAGCCCGGTGTCGCATGCTCGGGCCAGCCCCACTCGGCCAGCGTCGTCGAGTACAGCTCGAGCTTGCGCGACGGAGTCGGGAACCCGTGGCGGGCCGCTCCTGCCACCTGCACTGCCACCGAGCCGTCACCCAGCGGCGGCAGCGACGCAGCGGCGCCGCGGATGGTGTCGCGCGACGGCCGATAGACGGCATCGTCGCCCAGCACGGTGCCCGCCAGCTGCGCGGGCTCAACGACCCGCTCGTGGTGGCCGTAGGGATCGCCCCGCACGGCATAGGCGCCCCGGTCACGCATGAACTCGAGCGGCGTCTGCCCAGCCGCTGCGGCGTCGTCGGCCAGACCGGGCACCTCGTCGGT
>JAJDZE010000117.1 GCA_022824805.1 Acidimicrobiia bacterium
CAGCCAGTAGATCGCTTCGCCCGTGCCGGTGGTCGAAGTGTTGTCGCGGGCGTCGACCGTCGCGGTCGAGCCGACCACCTTGAACAGGTCGCCGCAACTGTCGGTGATCGCACTGTGGCCGGCCTTCGCGCTGGTCTGCACGAACGTGTTGTAGGTCGCGATGTCGGTGGCCTGCGCGTTGCGAGTCGTAGAGGTCACGAACAGCAGCCGGAAATTGGTGCCCGCCGCGAGGCCGGACGGCTTCAAAGCCCAGTCGGAAGGAACCTCATAGGGACCGTCGCCCGTGCATTCGCCCGGCGTCGTCGCCGTATCGATGGTGCCGTTTATGCGGATCATCAGGATGTTGCCGTCAAATGAGTCCGTCAAGTCGCCGGTCTTGTTCATGAGCCGAAACTTGTAGGCGTTCCCAATATTCCAGCCTGTCGCCGAACCGGCGTCCTCGCCGTGCGCAACCGTTCGCGCGATGCCGTTTCTTCCGCTCAGAGCAGCGGTGAGATCGATCATGAAGAAATACGTTGTGCCGGCGTCGAGAGCGATGCCCCCTTGGGGGGCGGTAAAGGTGTAATTTCGGTTGTTGTCCGTCTGCGCGTAAGCGGGATTTGTCAGCGTGCCGACAACGGTTCCTGGCTGGCCGCTGTTGTTCTCGCGGATGGTTGCTGTGAGCTTGGTGAATGCGTCAGAGTCGTTCAGCCTGCCGATCGTCATTTCGACGCTGTTCAGGGTGTATCCGCCGGCGTTGCCGCCCGTCGTGAACGACTGGGCGAAATCATTTTGAAAGGTAATCGTGCCCGCTCGGGCGGTCTGTCCGAGATTGCTGACCAAGACCTGGGTGGACTGCGCCTCAGCTCCGGAAGCCAGGCCTGCGATCAGTGTCAGACCGAGCAGAAGCCCAGCCGCCGCGCGTCGCAGACACTGCGAAACGCGGGGGGGGGGGGGGTCGCTGCGGAAAGGTGTACAGGAGGATTGGAGCTGTCGCAGGAAGAAGCGGGTCGGCGGGCGATCCCTGCCTTCGCGCGCAGCGCATCCATTGCCGTGTCGATCATGGTCATCTCATCCCTGTCGATCCTGTCGCGCGGCCGGTCGGCGCGCACACGGCGCACTTCTGCCGAGCGTTGCCTGCTCCATCTGCCGGTTCCGAAGCGTATGCCGAAACCGGCGCGCACACAAGACATGCGGCGGCCGCGTTCGCGCGCCAACGGTTGAGCGGTGACGGCCTCGCCGCTGTCCGCTGCCCGGTCCTCCGCCTCCGTTTCGGCGCCGGTGGCCACCTGCGCCTGGCTCCTTGCCGTTCGGCGTGCCAGCGCTCGCTGGCTCGCGCCTGCAGCCTCTCAGCGGTTTGGAACTGTCACGTTGTGTGGAACGAAAACATGACATCTACAAGACTGACAATATGACATTGACTTGGTCGGAACTGTTACACTGCATGTCGTGGCGGCCACGCTCACGCCGTCCGGCTACCTCCGACGAGTCGCCGACGACGAGATTGTCGCAGCGTTGGAGAGCGCGCCGGTGGTCGTCATCGAGGGGGCCAAGGCGTGCGGCAAGACATGGACTGCTCGGCACCATGCTCGCAGCGAGGCGTCGTTCGAGCAGGACGAGCAGGCGAGGGCCCAGGCCCGACTGCTGCCGCGGCAATTCCTGGACGGACCCGAGCCGCGTCTGATTGACGAGTGGCAGATCGTCCCTGAGATCTGGGGCAGCATCCGTCATCTGTCGGACGAGGAGCGTCGCAACGGGCGGTTCATCCTTACCGGCACGGCCCGCCCGGTCGATGACGGCATCCGGCATTCGGGGGCCGGTCGGATCATGCGAATTCGCTTGCGGCCGATGTCCCTGCACGAATCGGGGGTGTCCACCGGGGAAGTCTCGCTCGGCAGCCTGCTTGGGGGAGCGCCGTGCGTCGCGGATCGCCCCGACATCGGCGTTCCCGACATCGCCGCCGAGCTGTGCCGCGGCGGTTGGCCGGAGCATCTGGGCCTCGCAGCGGTGCCGGCGCAGCGGCGGCTGCGTGCGTATCTGAACGAGATCGCCAGCGTCGACGTCTCGCAGTTCGCCGACACTGCCAAGCGCCGGGATTCACAGAAAGTGGCGCGGCTGCTCGCGTCGATTTCCCGGAACACGGCCAGCACCGCCTCGATCGCGAGACTGGCGTCAGACACCGCAGGCGCAGCCGAGGGGATCCCAGCCCTAGACCAGCGCACGGCGGCCGCGTACCTCGATGCCCTCACCGCGCTGTTCGTGACCGAGGACGTCCCGGCTTGGTCGGCGAGCCTGCGGTCTCGGGCTCGGCTGCAGAAGTCGCCCAAGAGACACTTTGTGGACCCGTCGCTCGCCGCGGCTGCGCTGCGCGCCGGTCCGGATCGCCTGCTGGGCGACCTCAAGACATTCGGCTTCTTGTTCGAGTCGCTGGTGGTCCGCGACCTGCGGGTGTATGCCCAGGCTCATGAAGCCTCGGTGTGGCACTACCGGGACTCCTCTGGCGACGAGATGGACGCCATCGTGGACTGCGGAGACGGCCGGTGGATGGCGGTCGAGGTCAAGCTCGGATCGATGGGCGCCATCGACGAAGCCGCTGACACCCTGAACCGGGTGTGCGCCAAAGTCGACCAGACCCACACCGGCCCGCCAGCCCGCAAAGT
>JAJDZE010000045.1 GCA_022824805.1 Acidimicrobiia bacterium
CCGCGGGTCGCCTGAAGCCGCCGGGAGGACCAGATCGGTGCGGGCCGCCGCTGCGTGCAGAGGTGCGCGGAGGACCCGGCGGCGGGGGAATCCGCTTACCCGAACCCGAACGAGGCGCCGCGGGAGGCGGCGGGATCGGCCGACCGTCGGCAGACTTCGGAGGCAGCGGCATGCGGGGCGGCGGCGGCAGCGCAGGCCCGGCTGCCTCCTCGGGCGCGGGCCTCGATGGCACCGCCGGTTCCTCGGTACGCGCTGGCGGGCGTTCGGCCGGTGGCGGAATCGGCCGCGCGGATTCTTGGCCGCTTGAGGTGACGAGGCGTCGCGGCGGCGGCACCGGCGGCGGTGCGCCCGCCGGCGGCAGCGTGCTCGGGGGCACCGGGGTGCCAGGCGGCGGCATGTCCGGCGGGGCGCTCGGCGGCTTCGGGGGCGCCGACGCGGCCGCAGCAGCCGGTTGAGATGGTGTCTGGGGGGGTGCTTCTGCGGCCGGCGCAGCAGCGGGCGCCTGCGGCTCGCCCCCAGAGGCCGGCGCAGCCGGCCTCGGCTCAGCCGGGGCCTTGCGAGCCGGACGGGTCGCCGGAGACTGCTGTGCCTCGGCCGAGGCGTCACGTGGGGTTGCGCGCTCGGTCGCAGCGGCAGCGGGCGCCGGCGACTTGCGAGCCTTGCGTGCCTCGGGCGGCGGCTCGTCACGAATCAGTCCTTCACGCGCGGCCTTGCGCCGGACGCGGTCAGCCTGAGCGTCCTCCATGCTGGACGAGTGCGTCTTCACGCCAATGCCCAGCGACTCGCACACGTCGAGCACCTCGGTGAGCGTCATGCCCAGCTCTTTGGAGAGCTCGTGAACGCGGACTTTCTTCGGCAAGCCGTCGGTCTTTCTGTCGGAGGTTCTGTCGAGAGTGGACGGGGCGCCCGGCGGGGCTCAGGGAGTGAAACGGGGACGCGACGAGATGGGCCATCGGCCTCAAAGTGCCGTCGAGTCCGATCGAAGCGTACTGGGGTCGGTGTGAGCCTCTGCAGGGGTCTCGGCCGCGGCCTCGCTGGACTGCGCGGCGTCGTCGGCCGGCACGGCATCGCCGGCTTGCGCAGCCTCGTTGGTCTGCCCAGTCTCGTTGGTCTGCACAGCGTCGCCCGCCTCGTCGCCGTCCTGACGCTCGGTGACGGCTTCGGACCACTGGCCCGCCGTGATCGCTTCGCTGCCGTCGGCGGGAACCCAGGTCTGCTCGCCGGTGTCGGGGTTCGTGACCCATTCCCCCTCGGCCCACTCCTCTCCCGAGTAGCCGGCTTCCTCCTCGGCAATCTGGGTCTCGCTCTTGATGTCAATGCGCCAACCGGTCAACCGGGCCGCCAAGCGCGCGTTCTGACCCTCGCGGCCGATCGCCAGCGACAGCTGGTGATCGGGCACGACTACCTCGGCTACGCCCTCTTCGGAATGAAAGCGAACTTCCCGCACCCGGGCCGGAGACAGCGCCTTCGCCACGAAGTCATGGAGGTCGTCGGAGAACGGGACGATGTCGATCTTCTCGCCTCGCAGCTCGTTCACGACCTGACGCACCCGGCTGCCGCGGGCACCCACGCACGCCCCGACGGGATCAATGTTGGGGTCATTCGACCAGACGGCAATCTTGGTTCGGTGGCCGGGCTCGCGCGCACAGGCCCGTAATTCGACGACGCCATCGGAGATCTCGGGGACTTCCAGCTTGAACAGCTCGCGGATCAGTCCTGGGTGCGTGCGCGACACGACGATCTGGGGACCCTTCGCGGTCTTGCGCACCTCCACGATGTACGCCTTGAGGCGGCTGTTGGGCTCGGGCCGCTCGTAGGGAACCTGCTCGGACTGGGGCAGCAACGCCTCCACACGCCCCAGGTCGAGCAACGTGTAGCGGGCATCGTTCTGCTGGATGATGCCGGTGACGATGTCACCCTCGCGCCCGGCGTATTCGTCGTACTTCATGTCGCGCTCGACTTCGCGGATGCGCTGGTTCAGGACCTGCCGCACGGTCTGGGCCACGATCCTGCCCAAGTCGTGCGGCGTGTCGTCCCATTCGCGCACGACATTGCCCAGCTCATCGACCTCTTGGGCGTACACCGTGATGTTGAACGACTCGTCGATGATGACGTAGGCCTGCTCGGCGGCGCCCTCGCGGCGCTTGTAGGCCGATTCGAGGCCGTTCGCGACCGCCTCGAGCAAGACCTCGGTGGTCATGCCCTTCTCAGCAGCGAGTGCTTGGAGCGCCTCCATGATCTCCGGGCTGTTCATCGTCCCTGCCTTCCCGAGGGGCTGCGAGGCGGTGAGCCCCATTCGAATGTCGTGCGGGCCTTGGCGATGTCGCCGAACGGCAACGACAGCATCTGGCCGACTCCCGGCTGGCTCTGCTGCTCCGCGGCGGCATTGCCGGAAATCTCCTCGATGCGGACCGAGACAGCGGATCGGTCGGCTTCCAAGATCTCGCCGACGATGCGCCGACGCAGCGGTCCGCTCGTGCGGATGACTGCTCGCTCGCCTACCGCGCCTGCAAAGTGCTCTGGACGGCGCAGGCTGCGCTCGAGTCCGGGGCTGGACACCTCGAGCACGTATCGGCCGTTGATCACGTCTGCGGCGTCGAGTGCGGTGGACAGCCTGCGACTCAGCTTGCTCAGCGCGTCAACGCCGATGGCGCCGCCCTCCGAAGCCGTAGCCAGCACGACGAGCGTGCCGCCTCGCCACTGCACGTCGTAGAGGGCACAGCCGGTCTCGGCGGCGATGGGCTCGGCGAGCGCGGTGATCTGCGAAGGGTCGACCGCAGTTGGGGATGCCGTGCTACTGGGGGCGCGCGAGCTGGCACATTCGGCCTCGCGCGCAGCGACATCTTCGCCGTCTGCACGGGACCGCCCGATATCGGGGGCGCGCGAGGCCGCAGCGGTGTCAGTCATCGCAACCTCCCTGTCCGCGTCGCTTCAGCCGCCCGCGGGCTGTGCCTGCGGTACCAGCCCTTGCGGCCGAGCCACAAGGACCCGACCCACAAGAACATGGCGCAGAGCCCAGGTCCGACCGAAACTGTCCTGAAGGCACGACGCTACCAAGGCGCTCAGAGGGTTCCCGACCGCGATGTGGCCCGATCGTGCCGACCGGCGCCCGCAACTCGACTGCCGCGGCGGCTCGATCTCGTGGCCCGGACGCCTAGCGGCGGCGTATGAGGGCGACGCGCTCGGCGGCCTGATTCACGTCGTCGCCCTGCTCGCTGACCAGCGCAGCGCGGTCGGCTTCGGCTGCAGCCGCCGCGCCGGCCTCTGCTCGCGACAACGCCGCGTCGACGCCGTCGGCCGCAACGATCTCAGCCCAGCTCACCAGCGCCGCGACCATCTCGTCCTCAGGCACCACAGCAACGACCTGGCCCTTCACGAACAAGTGACCGCGGGATCGGCCCGCGGCAATCCCCAGGTCGGCACTGCGTGCCTCGCCCGGCCCGTTCACCACGCAGCCCATCACGGCGACTTGCACGGGCAGTTCGAGGTCACGGAACGCTTCTTGGGCATCCTGGGCCACCGAGATCACGTCGACTTCGGCGCGGCCGCACGACGGGCACGCAATGAGATCAGTGCCCGAAAGCTCCCGCAGACCCAGCGCCTGGAGCAACTGCTGGCCGGCGGTGGCCTCCTGGACAGGATCGGCGGTGAGGCTGTAGCGAATCGTGTCGCCGATGCCTTCATTCAGCAGGGTCGCTATGCCTGCCGTGGACTTGACCAGACCGGCGGGCGGGGGGCCGGCTTCGGTGACGCCGAGATGCAGCGGGAAATCGACCTCGTCGGCGAGCAGCCGGTACGACTCCACCATCAGGGTCACATCGCTGGCCTTGACCGAGATCTTGACGTCATCGAATCCCACCTCGTCGAAGTAGCCGAGCTCCCGCTTGGCCGATTCGACCAGCGCGGCAGGTGTCATGCCGAAGCGCGATTCGATGTCGGGGTCGAGGGAACCGCCATTGACGCCGATGCGGATCGGCACACCGCGATCGCGGGCCTCGGTCGCGACGGCGCGGATCTGGTCGGGCTTGCGGATATTGCCCGGATTCAGCCGCAAGCACGCCACCCCGGCGTCGAGCGCGGCGAGCGCGAGCCGGTATTGGAAGTGGACGTCGGCCACGAGGGGCACGGGCGAACGCGGAACGATCTGCGCGAGCGCCTCGACTGCCGCTATGTCGTTGGCTGTGCAGCGCACGATGTCCGCCCCGGCGCCGGCCAGCGCGTAGATCTGCGCGAGCGTGCCGTCGACATCGGATGTCTTGGTGGTGGTCATCGATTGCACCGATATGGGTGCATCGCCCCCGACCGCGACGGCGCCGACATGCACTTGGCGGGTGCGCCGTCGGGCGTAGCCGGCAGTCGTGCTCATGTCGCGGCAGGTCTCACAGGTCGATGGGGTTGGCGAGGTCGAGGTAGAGCAAGCCGATCGCCAGCAGGGCGAGCGCAGTCACCACCACGGCGACCACCGGGGCCAACGCCCGCGGATCGCTCAAGTACCGTTCGCGCCCGCCGCGTTCCCGCCAGCGCTCGTAAGTGGCGATCGCCACATGGCCGCCGTCGAACGGCGGCACCGGCACCATGTTGAACACGCCGAGGAAGACATTGACCATGGCAAACATCAGCGCCCGCTCGGACCACCCCCAAGAGGTGTCCGAAGCCAGGTCCACGATGCCGATCACGCCCAACGGTCGCGTGCCCAGGTCGTCGTTCGCCGAAGGATCACCAGGCGGCGACACGATCCGGTCGATCACGTCGCCGAAGTTCGCGAACAACGACCAGATGCCGCGCACCGAATCGACCGTCGCCCGCCCGAGGTCGGCGAACGCGCGAGCCGTCGCTGTGGGCAGTCCGGCTGTCTCATAGGTGACCGCCTGGGCGGCGCGGACTCCCAACAGGCCCTGTCCTGTCTCGGGGTCTGCCGCCAGCGTGGTCTCCGTGGCGAGGAAGGCGCCGTCCCGCTCGATCTCCAGCAGCACCAGTTCGCCGGGCCGAGCCTGCACCTGCGACACGAAGGCATTCCAATCCTCAGTGACGACACCGTTCACACCCACAATGCGGTCGCCCACCTCGATGCCCGCCGTGCCGGCCGGGAGCGTCACGCCGTCTCGCTGGCTCATCACCTCGGCAACCTGCCAGCGATTCTCCTCGAGGGCGGGTGCGCCAAGCGCTGCATGCAACACCACGTAGGCGACCAGCGCCATCGCCAGGTGCATGAGCGAACCGGCACATACCACCAGAAGCCGGCGGGGATAGCTCTTGACGCGGTAGGCCCGGTGCTCATCGCCGGGGTCGACCGCGTCGCCGCTCGACATGCCGATCACGCGCACATAGGCGCCGAGCGGCAGGGCGCGCAGTCCGTAGGTGGTTTCGCCGCGGCGCAAGCTCCACAGCCGCGGACCGAAGCCGAGGAAGAAATCGGTGACCTTCATGCCCACAGCACGCGCAGCCGCGTAATGGCCGAGCTCGTGCATGAACAGCACACCGGCGAGCACAGCCGCTGCGCCGACGGCGAACGGGTAACGCCAAGCCAGCAGTGCAAGCACCACAAGCGCTGCCATGCCCCCGACGGTGCGCGCGACCGAGCTCAGCGACGGCGCCTGCGGCTCGTCGGTATGGCCCCTCATGCGCGGATGCCCATCACAGCAGCAGCCGCTGAGCGGCGGCCCCCACGATCCGCAGCGATGACCGCATCCACGCTGTCCGCCGAGGCGCCGTCGTGATCCTGCATCGCGGCCGAGATGACGCGCTCGATCTCATGCCAGCGCAGCTGCCCGGCCAGGAATGCACCCACAGCATGCTCGTTGGCGCCGTTCAGCCACGCGGGTGCAGTGCCGCCCGTTCGGCCCGCGTCGTAGGCCAAGCCCAGGCAGCCGAACGTCTCGGTGTCTGGCACGTCGAAATCGAGGCGGCCGACCGTCGACCAGTCGACAGCGCCGAACGGCGTTTCGATGCGCTCGGGATAGGCCAAGGCGTAGCCGATCGGCAGGCGCATGTCCGGCAGGGAGAGCTGCGCGACGGTGCTGCCGTCGGCGAACGTCACCATCGAGTGAACGACCGACTGCGGCTGGATGACTACCTCGATCCGGTCGTAGTCGACCCCGAACAGCTCATGCGCCTCGATGACCTCGAGGCCCTTGTTCATGAGGGTCGAAGAGTCGACGGTGATCTTCGGCCCCATCGACCACGTGGGGTGCGCCAAGGCGTCTGCCACCGTCACCTCCCGCAACTCGGCGGCAGAACGGCCGCGGAACGGCCCGCCGCTGCCGGTGAGAACCAGCCGCTCCGGCGGTGCCGACTGGCCGACCAGGCACTGGTGCACCGCACTGTGCTCGCTGTCGACCGGAATGAGCTCCGCGCCGGACACTGCCCGCAAGGGCTGCACCAGCGGTCCCGCCGCGATGAGGCTCTCCTTGTTCGCCAGCGCCAGGCGACGCCCGGCCCGAAGCGCCGCCAAGGTGACACCGAGGCCCGCGAAGCCCACCACTCCGTTCACCACGACGTCGGCCGTGCCGGCGAGCTCGGCGAACGCGTCGGCACCAGCCAGCACCTCGACTCCGGCGGGCAGCGCGGCCCGCAGCTCCGGCACCCGCCCTGCATCGCCGATGGCGACTGCGGCGGGCGCGAACTCGTTGGCCTGGGCTGCGAGCTCGCTCACCGAGCTGTTGGCAGCAAGGGCGACGGCCCGGAACCGGTCCGGCTCGGCGCGCATGACCTCCAGCGTCTGGGTGCCGATCGAACCCGTCGAGCCGAGCACCGCGACGGTTGTCGCGCCCATGGGCCTATCCGACGACGAAGGTGCCGACGAAGTACGCCGCCGGCAAGGAAAAGAGCAGCGCGTCGAAGCGATCGAAGACACCGCCGTGGCCGGGCAGCAGGCTGCCCATGTCCTTGATCGCCACATCGCGCTTGACCATCGACTGCGTCAGATCGCCCAGCGGTGCGGCAAGTGCGACGGCAAGGCTCAGCCACAGTGCGTCGAGCAAGCCTCCGGTCCACGGGTACACGCCAGGGAAACGATTCATCACGAGCGTGGTGATCACCACCGACAGCACGATGCCCCCGATGAGACCCTCGTGCGTCTTGCTCGGGCTGATGCGCGCCGAGAGTCTGCTCTGGCCTGTCGTTCGACCCACGACATAGCCGCCCACGTCGTACACCACTGTGCCGATCACAGCGGCAATCAGCATCGAGTCGCCGTTCGGCTCACGCAGGATCAGCGCAGCGAACGATCCCAAGCCGCCGATCCACAGAAGACCCAGCGCTGTGATGGCCATGTTCGCGGTGGGATGGTCTCGCTCGACGCCGAACAGGAACCAGCAGAGGATGGTCACCGCTGAGACGGCCAGCACGATCGGATACGCCTCGACACCGCGCAGGTGCACGCCGACGGTCAAGCCCGCGACGCCCGCGAGACCTGCCAGCGTCGCCGGGCGGTAGCCCAGCGGCCGGGCGGCCCGGTAGAACTCTGCTGCGGCCAGCACCAGCACGATCGCGACGAGCGCGACCGTGGCCGGGTTGCCGGCCCGCAGCGCGCTGAAGAACAGCGCTGCCAGCACGGCGCCCACCGCGATGGCAGCCGGCAGGTTGCGACCGGTGCCGCCGGCCTCCGAAGGGGCGTTGTGCAAGACAGTCCGGGCTTCGTCGCTCACGACTCCACGCTCCTCATAGTCCTGATTCCCCTCGCGCCAGTGTGATGCCGACGCATCGAGCTGCGCCCATTGAGCGAAGCGATCAGTCTCAGATGGCGCAGCACCAGCCTCCGACGGTACTTCGGCAGCGGTCGGGGCCGCGGCGACCGACGCCGGATCGTCGGCGGACGGCGCGGCAGTCTCAGCGGGGGGCGCCACCTGCATCTCGGCCAGCGTCGGGGGGGCATCGGCAGGCGGGATCGACGGCGGTGTCGCCTCAGCAGGCGAATCGAACAGCGGTTCAAGACTCTCTTCGGCGGGTGCTTCGGAGTCGGGGTCGGGGTCGGGGGCCGCCCGAGTCTCGCCGGCCAGACGCGGGTCGTCGGGAAGCTGGGGGAACAGGCGGGAGCCGCCGCGACGCTCTGGCGCCGTATCCGCCGGTTCGGGTTCTGCAGGCGGCGCCGCCGGCTCACCCGACGCCGAAGCGTCGTCGGAATCGAAGTTCACCAGCGGCCGGGTCGCGCCCAGCGGATCGTCGGCACCCGCCGCATCGCTGGGATCGGAACCGGAGCGGGCCGGCGGATGCGCGCTGCTATCGGACATCTACCTTCACACCTGCTCGGTCAGACCTCGAGGAGTTCTTGCTCCTTGGCATCCAACGCCCGGTCAATGTCTCCGACGAATTTGGCGGTGTCGGCGTCGAGCTCCTGCTCGAAGCTGCGCTTCTGGTCGGCGGAGATCTCCTTTTCCTTTTCGAGGGTATCGAGATCGTGGCGAGCACTGCGACGCAGATTGCGCACCGCGACGCGCCCGTCCTCGGCCATCTGCTTCACCACACGTACCAGATCCTTGCGCCGATCCTCGGTCAAGGGAGGGAAGAGCAGTCGCAGGATATGGCCATCGCTCGACGGGTTGATGCCAAGGTCAGACTCCATCACCGCCTTGGAGATGGCGTCGAGCGCACCCCGGTCGAACGGCTGGATGACCAGCATGCGTGCCTCGGGCACCGAGAATCCCGCGAGCTGCTGCAGCGGGACTGCTGCGCCGTAGTAGTCGACTTGCAGCTTCTCGACCAGCGCTGGCGTCGCGCGGCCCGTGCGGACGGTGGCAAAGCTGCCGCGGGCATGTTCGACAGCGCCCCGCATCCGCTCACGAGCGTCCGCACAGACCTCAGCGGCGAATTCGCTCACCCGACCAGCGTAGCGATGACCTGACAGGAGCGGCTGTCACCCCTCAGCGCACCAGCGTGCCGAGCGCCTCGCCTTCGACGACGCGGCGGAAGTTGCCCTGCGTCATGAGGTCGAAGACCACGATGGGAGTGGCATTGTCCTTGCACACGGCGATCGCCGCTGAGTCCATCACTGCCAGCTCACGGGACAGCACTTCGAGAAACGTGACGTCGCTGAGGAGCTGAGCATCGGGATCGGTCTGCGGATCGGCCGTATAGACCCCGTTGACACCGGAATGAGTGCCCTTCAGCACGACATCGGCGTCGACTTCCGCGGCGCGCAACGCTGCCGCCGTGTCGGTGGTGAAGAACGGGTTGCCGGTGCCCGCCGCAAAGATCACCACACGGCCCTTCTCCAGGTGACGCACGGCCCGGCGCCGGATGTAGGGCTCTGCGATCTGTGCCATGCCGATGGCGGTCATGACACGGGTGGGAACCTCCCTGCGTTCGAGCGCATCCTGCAACGCGAGCGCGTTGATGACGGTGGCGAGCATGCCCATGTGATCCGACTGGGCGCGGTCCATGCCGCCGATCGAGCCCGCCATGCCCCGCCAGATGTTGCCGCCCCCGACGACGACGGCGATATCGACCTTCAATGAGGACCAGACGTCGGCAATCTCCGACGCCAGCGAATCCACCACGGCAGCACTGACGTTGTTCCCTCCGGCGTCGGCCAACGCCTCGCCGGACAGCTTGAGCACCACCCGCTTCCAATCACGGGCTGCGCTCTCTCGCGGAGCTCCCGGTTGCGTCACCTGAGTCGCGCCGCAGCCACAGCGATGCTCAGCGGCCGATCTCGACTTGGGCGAAACGCGTCACGTTCGCCGAACCGACGAGATCGGCGATCGTGCGCTTCTCGTCCTTCACGAACTTCTGCTCCATGAGCGTGTGCTCTCGCAGGTAGCCCGTCAGTCGGCCCTCGACGATCTTCGGCAGCGCAGCCTCGGGCTTGCCTTCGTTCCGGCTCATTGCCTCGAAGGTGGCTCGCTCCCGGTCGAGAACTTCGGTTGGCACATCGCAACGCCGGACGTAGGTGGGCCGGGTGCTTGCGATGTGCAGCGCCACGTCGTGAGCAAGCTCCGGCGTGGCCCCCTCGATCTCCACGAGCACGGCATTGACGCCGCGGCCGTTCTGCTGGTGGACGTAGGCGTCGACGCAGGCGCCGGCGGGCGCCTCGAAGCGCTCGACCGTGCCGACCGCGATGTTCTCCTTGAGCGTGATCTTCAGGTCGTCGATGGCGGCGGCGGCCTCGGCAGCCGCAGACGGTCCGCTGGCGATCACATCGGTCAGCAGCTGGTCTGCCATCGACAGGAACCCGTCGGACTTGGCGACGAAGTCTGTCTCGCAGCGCAACTCGACGATGGCGCCGACGGCGCCATCGCCACTGTCGACCACGCGCGCCACAACGACGCCGTCGCTGTTGTCACGATCGGCTCGTGCTGCGGACTTGGCGATGCCGTTCTCGCGCAGCCACTGTGCAGCCGCATCGGCATCCCCATCGCATCGGGTCAGCGCGTTCTTCGCATCCATCATCCCGGCGCCCGTGGCGCGGCGCAGGGCCTGTACGTCCTTCGCTGTGAACGCCGCCATGTCAGGACGCTCCTTGTGATGCAGATGGAGGGGCGAGGGACTCATCCTCGGTCGAGCGCATGTCGGGAACGGCGGCCGCCGCGGCGGCCTTGCGGGCCTGGTCGGCGGCAATCCGGGCTTCCCGGGCCGCTGCCTCGGCCATTGCAGCCCGCTGTGCCTCGGCCTGCTGCGCAGCGATGCGTGCTTCTTCCTCGGGCGAACGCTCGCTTGCCTGGGCCACCACCACGCCGCTGCGCTCGGCCATGTACCGCCCTTCCAGTGCTGCGTCGGCAATGACCCTGCACAGCAGTTCGGTCGAGCGGATGGCGTCGTCGTTGCCGGGGATGACGTAGGTGATCGGATCGGGATCGGAGTTCGAGTCGGCGACGGCGACCACCGGCAGCTTCAGCCGGACAGCCTCAGCCACCGCGATGTGCTCCTTGGGGGTGTCGAGCACGAAGACGGCGTCCGGCAGCTTGTCCATGTTCCGGATGCCGTTCAGGTTGCGCTGCAGCTTGGTGAGCTCACGTGTGTGCAGCAGCGCTTCCTTCTTCGGCATGTTGTCGAAGTCGCCGGCGGACCGCATCCGCTCGTACTCGAGCATCTTGGTGACCCGGCCGCGGATCGTGCGGAAGTTGGTCAGCATCCCGCCCAGCCAGCGCTGGTTCACATACGGCATGCCGCACGCATTGGCATGGCGCTGGATCGGATACTGGGCCTGGCGTTTGGTGCCGACGAACAGGATCGTTCCACCGCTGGCCACCGTGTCGCGCACGTAGGCGTAGGCGCCTTCGAGGAGTTGGAGCGTCTGGCGGAGGTCGATGATGTAAATGCCGTTGCGCTCGCCCCACAGGAACCGTTCCATCTTCGGATTCCAGCGACGGGTCTGGTGGCCGAAATGCACGCCGGCGGCGAGCAGGTCGGACATGGTCACAACAGCGGACATGAATGCTCCTCCCCACGGTTCGAATCTCTGCACCGGGGACGACGCCGCTTGGGCAGCGGCGACCGTGGGGTCGCCCCGGCTGGTCGGTGAACGGTCGGCGGCACGGTGATCTCGGCGAGACGCGCCGACGCAGACTCGGGCTTCGGGGAGACTTGGCCTCCCCGTTGCCAGGCCTTCGTCGGCGTAAGCCTCAGAGCACCGCATTGCCGACGCCGGAGTGTAACCAGCGCAGTTGCAGGCGATACACGGAGGGCGAAGAGGGGACGAGATGTGGTCGGCCGAGCGACGGCTGCCCACTTGGGCTGCGACGGCTGCCGAAAATCTGAGCTGGGTCGAGGTAGGTCTCGCCCCGGCGCACGCCGACATGCAGCCGATCGCCTGTGGTGCCGAGTTGCTGTCGCTGCCGGACTCGTTCGCCTCGGCGGACGCCGATCGACGCAACTCCCGAGTACGACACCCGCAGACCGTCGGGATGGCTGATCGTGACATGCAGACGACCTCCCACCGGCCCGGCGAAGCTGACGATTCCATCCGCAGCAGCCCAGAACGCGGCGCCGGGCTGCGTCGCGAACTCGAGGCCGCGATTGCCGGGCCCGTACGGGTTGTCCGGCGGGCGGAAAGGGTCGACGACGGTGCCCTGCACCGGCCAGATGTACCCCAGCGTCGGCCCCGTCTGCGCTGGCGCAGCTTGCGCCCACGCCGGACCGCTTGCCAAGGCCACAACAGCGGTGCTCGCGACAGCAAACGCGGCCCTCAGGCCCGCGGGTGCGCCGACTCGTACACCTCCCTGAGGCGCTCCCTGCTGACCCGTGTGTAGATCTGCGTGGTCGCGAGCCGCGCGTGACCGAGCAGTTCCTGCACCACGCGCAGGTCGGCGCCGCCGTCGAGCAGATGGGTTGCGTAGGTGTGCCGCAGTGCATGCGGATGGGTCGGTGTGGTGGCGTGGCGATCCAGGATCCGCTGCACGTCCCGAGTGCCGAGCCGGTTGCCGCGCAGGTTCGCCAGCAGTGCCGCAGGGTCGCGGTCGGCCGGCTGGCGCAGCCGCTGCCCGTCGAACTCGTCGCTGCCGCCGTCGCGCCATGCGGCGAGCAAGGCCATGGCCGGCTCGCTGAGCGGCACCCGGCGATGCTTGGCGCCCTTGCCGATCACCTCGATGTGGGCGCTGCCGGCCCGGAAGGCGCCGCGATCGAGCTGGCAGAGCTCGGCGACGCGCAGGCCGCTGCCGTAGAGCAGCTCGAGCACGAGCCGGTCGCGCAGCTCGGTGGGATCGTCTGGCACCGTGCCGTCGCCCAGCATGTCGGACACTTCGGCTGCACCCAGCACGCGCGGCAGGCGTCCCGAGCCAGCCGACGCGGCGAGCCCGAGCGCCGGGTCGACCTCGATGGCGCCGTGGCGCACCAGCCACCCGAAGTAACGCCTCAATGCGGACGCTTTGCGAGCCACCGAGCGTCGCGACAGCCCGCGCACCGACAGGAACGCGATGTATCGGCGCAGCCAGCGCCGATCGACGTCGCTGGGTGCGTCGAGCCCGGCCCGCGCCGCCCATTCGGCGAACTGGCGCAGGTCTGTACGGTAGGCGCGCTTGGTGGAATCCGATGCCGCGGTCAGCGACAGAACGAATTCGGGGACTCGCCACACCGGCGGCGTACCAATCTCGGGACGCGACGTCGCCGGACCCACAGTCACCAGAACCACAGTACCGAGCGGTCCCTACAGGTTCGCAAGCCCCGCCACGGCGACATCGGGTCCTCATCGGGCCTTCTCCCACCAACCGCCGGCCTCGCTGGCCCAGCCCGACAGCTGCAGGCGACTGAGCGATGACGCCAGTTCGCCCAGGCCTGTGCCGGTGAGCAACGCCAGCTCGTCGAGCGTGCGCGGTCCGGCACTGAGCTCGTCCAGCACCTGTTGGTCGAGCGGCGCCGCGGGCGCCGCCGGGAATCCGAGACTGCCGGGCGGCGCGTCGGCTCGACCCGGCTCGCCGAGTGCCGCCAACACGTCGTCCACGTCGCAGACGGGAGCGCATCCTTCGGCGAGGAGCCGGTTCGTGCCGGCTGAGGCAGCGCTGGTAATCGGCCCCGGCACGGCCATGACCGGCCGGTCCCGCTCGGCAGCGGCATCCACGGTGTACATCGAGCCGCCTGCGGAACCCGATTCGACGACCACCAGCACCTCACAGAGGGCCGCCACGATGCGATTGCGCGCCGGGAACTGCCACTGCGCAGCGCGCCGGCCGAGCGGGTACTCGCTCAGCAGCGTCCCGTGCCGCGCCACATCAGCCCACAGCGTCCGGTTCGAGGCCGGGTACACCTGGTCGAGCCCGCTGCCGACGACGCCGATGACCGGCCCGCCCGTGTCGAGCGCCGCTCGCTGAGCGATGCCGTCGATGCCGGTCGCCAGTCCCGACACCACTGCCACACCGGCCGCTGCGAGGCCCGACCCGAGCTGCTGTGCCACCGTGCGCCCATAGGCAGTGCATCGTCGTGTGCCCACAACGCCGACGCGCCGGACCTGCGGATCGACCGCAATGCCCTGGCCGAACAGCAGCGCAGGCGGCTCGGGGTCTGACTCCCAGATCTCAGCTGCATCGGCAAGAGCAGGCACGGACAGCCAGATGCCCTCACGCGCATGCGCGGCGAGCAAGTCGGCGCCGACGGGATGCCCGCTGACCGCGGCACGCTCGAACGCCGATGCGATCTGCTGCCGCCATGTGGCGATGAGCGGTTCATCCACGCCGCGGCACGACCGCAGCGCTGCCCGTACCCCAGCGCGACCGGCACGC
Source organism: Acidimicrobiia bacterium (assembly GCA_022824805.1). Lineage (GTDB taxonomy): Bacteria > Actinomycetota > Acidimicrobiia > Acidimicrobiales > Poriferisodalaceae > Poriferisodalis. The sequence continues at coordinate 14,148 of JAJDZE010000045.1, forward strand.
AGCTGATCGATGGCTGCGAGCGCGTCACGACCGGTCAGCAAGGCACGCAGGCGCGCCGGACCCATGTGCGGCAACGAGCACAACTCGATCAGCGCACCGAGTTCCGCACGCTCGGCATCCCAAGAACCGACAGCGCTCACGGCGTGACCGTCCCGCGGGCGCCGGCGCCCGAACTCACGCCGCCGTGGCAGGCGCATACAGCCTGCCGACGCTCGCACGCAGCGTGAGTGCTTCGGCGAGACGTTGCGCATCGATAGGCGGTTCGTCGCCGGCGAGATCGCACAGTGTGAGCGCGACGCAGCGAACGCGATGCAATCCGCGGCCGCTGAGCAGGCCGGCGCGCAGTCGCTCGCGCAGCGCGGCGTGGGCCGCGGGTGTGAGCGGCGCGAACTGCTCGAGTTGCGAGCCGGTCAGCTCGACGTTGGCCTCGACACCCCGGCGAGCGGCCCGCTCGCGAGCCGCCGCCACCTGGCTGGCCACCGCGGCCGTCGGCTCGCCGCGGATGCCGTCGAGCAATTGGTCGGGATCGGGCGGCCGCACTTGGATGCGCAGATCGAAGCGGTCGAGCAGCGGGCCCGAGAGGCGCCGGAGGTAGCGCTGGCGGACGAGATCCGAGCAGCGGCACGAATTCGGCCGACCGGCTTGGCCGCACGGGCACGGATTCATGGCCGCCACGAGCAAGAAACGAGCCGGGAACGAGCACGTGCCCAACGCTCGGCTCACTCGAACGGCGCCTTCTTCAAGCGGCTGGCGCATGGCATCGAGCACGCTGGGGGCGAATTCGCCGAGTTCGTCGAGGAAGAGCACGCCGCGGTGCGCAAGCGAGATCTCTCCGGGGCGGATCGCATTCGTGCCGCCGCCGATCAGCGCGGCCACCGTGGCCGTGTGATGTGGACTGCGCAGAAGCGGCCTGGTGGCCAAGCCGTTGGGCAGCGGCAGACCCGCTGCCGACTGGACCCGCGTGGCCTCCATCGCGCACTGCCGGCTGAGCTCGGGCAGCAGGCCCACCAGCCGACGGGCCAGCATCGTCTTGCCGGCGCCGGGCGGACCCAGCATCAGCAAGTGGTGACCGCCCGCAGCAGCAACCTCGACCGCTCGTCGAGCCGAGGGCTGCCCGATCACGTCGCTCAGATCAGGCACCGGCACGGGCGCCGGCTGGGGCGGAACCGGCGGCGGATCGGGCCACGGCGCGCGGCCTGCGAGCACCGACGCGAGCTGGCTCAGCGTGCGAACCGCGTGAACGTCTCGCGGGCTTGCCGCGAGCGCAACGTGATAGGCCTCGGACGCAACGACGACCGCACGGTCGCTGAGCGCGGCGGTGAGCGGCAGCATGCCGGCCGTTCCCCTGACAGTGCCATCGAGGCCGAGTTCGCCCAGGAACGCCTTCCCACGCAGCGACTCGGCGGGCACCTGCTCGGTGACTGCGAGCACGGCCACTGCCATGGCCACGTCGAGAGCCGCGCCCCCTTTGCGCAAGCCTGACGGTGCCAAGTTGACAGTGACGCGATTGTCGGGCCAGTCGAGTCCCGACGACAGCACCGCCGCGCGAACCCGGTCACGTGCTTCGCGACAGGCGGCATCGGGCAGCCCGACAATGGTGAACGACGGCAGTCCGTTCGAGGTGTGCACCTCAACAGTGACGACGTGACCGTCGACGCCGACCAGCGTCGCGGTCGTTGCAGTGGCCAGCATGGGCCTCCTCCGACAGCTCGGACCGGACACGGCGCCGGGGCGGCGCAGTCCGGATTCGACGAAGAAGCCCGCTGGGGGCAACGATCGGTACAGCAGCGTCGGCGACGACTGGTCTGCTGAGCCTGCATCACGGCATGCGAGCCATCGCTGCAGCCTCGACGCAGGACCGTACACCGTGGCTGTCCGAAGCAGGCCGGCATTTTCTGACGCGACGCGGCCGAGGCGGGCCGGGCGATACTGCACGGGTGGGATACGACCCGTATCGCAAGCACAGCATCACCCGGCTCGACTACGTGCTCGTTGCCGTCGCCTCGCTGGTCGCGCTCGGCCTGGTGCTGTGGGCGGTGCTGGCCTGATGCCGCCGATACGCCAACTCGAGCCCGTGCCCGGTTTCGAGGTGCGCCGGGTGCAGCCTTTCGAAGCGGTCAAGCGATATGTCTGCGGCGGCTGCGCCAACTCCATCGAGGCCGGCACCGGCCATGTGGTCGCGGTGCCGGTCGATGCTCCCGATCTGCGGCGTCACTGGCACTGGGGTTGCTGGCAGGCGCGCGACCGGCGGCGGCCGGTGGGGTGAACAGCGCCGGTCGCTAGAAGGCCCCGGTGAGCACCTCTACCTTGCGACCCATCACAGACGCGGCGTCACAGCGAATCGGGCCGCTCCAACCGCCCCGCTGGCGCACGTAGTGCGCTGCGAGCCGTCGGACTTGCTGCTGCTTGCGCGCGGTGATCGCCTCGAAGCCCGTGCCGAAGCGATCACTGGAACGGGTCTTCACTTCGCAGATCACCAAGCGGGTTCCGTCGGTCACCACGAGGTCCAGCTCCCCGAGCTGGCATCGCCAATTGCGATCCAGCACGCGGTAGCCGCGCTCGGCATACCAGCGCTCGACGAGACCTTCGCCGTACCTGCCGAGTGCCTGACGCCGAGCGGTCATGCGCGCCCCGCGTCCGGCCCGCGACCGATCGTGTGCCGCTAGAAGCGCTTCTCGGGAATGCGCGCTGCCTTGCCGACGCGGTCGCGCAGGTAGTACAGCTTCGCTCGGCGCACATCGCCGACCGCTACCCGCTCGATCTTCGCGATGGTGGGAGCGTGCAGCGGAAACGTCCGCTCGACCCCGACCCCGAAGCTGAGCTTGCGAACCGTGAAGGTCTCGCTGATGCCCGACGAGTGCCGTGCGATCACGTACCCCTCGAACACCTGCGTGCGCTGGCGATTGCCCTCGACGACGCGCACATGGACGCGCACGGTGTCGCCAGGGCCGAAGTCGGGGTGATCGTCTCGAAGACGAGCCTGGTCGACAAGATCGGTGCTGCCCATGGCGATCCGACTCCCGTGATCGGCGTGATGACGAACACCGCAGGCTAGTGGTCAGTCCGCGGATTGCCGCAACGGGAGTTCGAGCCCGAACTCTGTGAGGAGTTCCCGGTCGGCCTCGCTCACGCCTCGTGCTGCCAGCAGATCGGGTCGATCTGCCGCAGTGCGGACCAGCGCCATCGCCTGACGCCAACGACCGACACGAGCGTGGTCGCCGCTGCGCAGCACTTCGGGCGCGTCGAGTCCGCGGAACGATGCGGGGCGCGTCCACTGCGGGTGCTCCAGCAGCCCTGTCGCGAAGCTCTCGTCCTCGCTGGACGCCTCGTTGCCCAATGCTCCGGGCACGAGCCTCCCGACCGCCTCCACGATGACCATGGCGGCGAATTCGCCGCCGGCCAGCACAACATCGCCGATGGAAACTGAGCCATCGACCAGCTCGGCGCGAATGCGCTCGTCCACGCCTTCGTAACGGCCGCAGAGCAGGCTGAAGCCGCCTGAGGTTGCCAGCTCGGCGGCCATCGCCTGATCGAATCGCCGGCCGCCGGCATCGAGCAGCAGCAGCGGCCGTGGCGGCACCGCGGTCTCGACGGCGGCGAAGACCGGCTCGGGCATCAGGATCATGCCCGGACCGCCTCCGAAGGGGGCATCGTCGACCGTGCGGTGTGCGTCGGCGGTCGCCAGCCGCAGGTCCCAGCAGCGGATGTCGAGCACGCCGCTGCGTCGGGCCCGCCCGAGAATGCTCAGCTCGCACATGGCATCCAGCTCGGCGGGGAAGATGGAGAACAGGTCGATGCGCAGCTCCGCCTGCGGCCCCTGCGCCGCAGCGGGCTGAGCGCTACCCGAGCTCGAAGAGGCCATCGGGCACCTCCACATGGACGGCGCCGGGTTTGCTGCGCACCACAAAGGTCAGCGGCACGAGGTGCCCGGTGTCGAGCTCGAGCAGGTCCGCGGCCGGATTCGCCACCACACTCGTGATCACCCCGGCGTTGAATCCATGCTGATCGATGACCGAGCTTCCGCACAACTCGTGCACCCACAGCTCGTCGGGATCCTCCAACGGCTCAGCGAACACTGTCGTTCCGGTCAACGCTGCAGCATCATCACGATCATCGATGCCCTCAAAGCTGACGAGCCACCGATTCCCGTCGAAACGAGCACGAGACACCGCTCGCTCCCCGGCTGCGGTAATGAGCCGCGAGCCGACGTCGAATCGCTCGAGCCGGTTGGTGACCGGGTGCATTACGACGTCGCCGTGCACACCGTGGGCGCGTCCGACAGTGGCGATCTCCAGCAGGCCTGCTGGATGGGATTCAGTCCCGGAAGTCGACTTCGACCTGGACGCCATCGCGATGAGCTGCGGCACGCACCAGCGTTCGAATGGCGTTCGCCACGCGGCCTCGCTTGCCGATGACCCGACCGATGTCGTCCGAGCTCACCGTCGCCGTCAGGCTCAGCTTCGAGCCTGACTCGGCGATCTCCACTTCCACCTGGTCGGGATGCTCAACGAGCTGTGCGATGAGATACAGCAAGACCTCTTCGGCAGTGGTGGTCTCGGCGTCTGTGCTGGTGTGACCGTCGGTCACTGGGCCTCCCCAAGTTCAGGAGACTTCGGCTCAGATGCCCCGTGCTGGGGCGCTGGCTCGTCGGCAGGCACTTCTGCGGAAGCCTCTGGTGAGTCGTCTGCGCTCGGCTCGGGAGTGTCGAGCACCAGATCGGGCGTAGGTGCGGGTGCGGGCTCGGAAAGTGCAGCTTGTGCAGCCTCAGCATTGCCGTCCGCGGGCCCCGGGGAACCCTGCGAGCGGAATTCGTCCCACGCGCCGGAAATCGTCAGCAGCTTGGAGACGGTGTCGCTGGGCTGAGCCCCGTGGCTGAGCCAATGGACAGCGCGCTCATTGGCGATCGAGATCGCAGAGGGCTCCTGTCGAGGGTCGTAGGTGCCGATGATCTCCAGAACGCGGCCATCGCGTGGCTTGCGACTGTCGACCGCGACGACGCGATAGCTGGGCTGCTTCTTCTTGCCGGTGCGCTTGAGGCGCAGACGAACGGCCATGTTGCTCCCGCTTAGGTGAATTCGGATGGGGCTCGTGGGGATCGGCGGGCCAAGCAGGCCGCCGCGCCGACGAGCGATCCTAACGGGCCACTGCTCGCTAACCCCTGCGAGGTCCGCCCTCTGTGGGAGCGGATAGGCCCTCAGCGGCCGGGAAGCTTCAGGTCGAGCGCATCCCAGTCGATGTCGGCGACGGATGGTTTGCCTGACGGCTTGCTCGCCCGAGACCCTCCTTTGGGCGTGGCCCGGCCTCCCCCGCCGGTACGCGAGCCGCCGGCACGGCCGGCGCCCTTCGAGCGCTTGCGGGCAGCCTTGCGACCAGCCGGGCGGCGTTTCGAGCCCAGACCCATCATGCCCCCCATCATCTTGCGCATCTGCGTGAACTGCTTGAGCAGGTTGCTGACCTGCGCTGATGACGTGCCGCTGCCGGCCGCGATGCGGGCCCGGCGGGAGGCGTCGATGATCTCGGGCGACACACGCTCCGCCGGCGTCATCGACAGCACGATCGCTTCGGCGGTGGTGATGCGATCATCGTCGATCTCCGCATTGCGAACCTGGTCGGAGACGCCTGGCATCATCGAGACGATGCTCTGCAGGTTGCCCATCTTGCGAAGCTGACGAAGCTGGTCGACGAAATCGTCGAGCGTGAATGTGCCCTCGACGAGGCGCTGAGCGGCCGCCTCCGCCTCGTCTTGCTCGTAGACGCGTTCTGCCTTCTCGATGAGCGTCATCACATCGCCCATGCCGAGAATCCGGCTCGCCATGCGGTCCGGATGGAACTGCTCGAAGTCGTCGATCTTCTCCCCGACCGACGCGAAGGCCACCGGGCGGCCGACGACCTCGGCAACCGAGAGGGCCGCGCCCCCGCGAGCGTCGCCGTCGAGCTTGGTCAGGATGATCCCGTCCACTTCGAGCGTCGAGTGGAAGGCCTCAGCGGTCGCAACTGCGTCCTGGCCCACCATGGAGTCGACGACGAGGAAGGTGTAGTGGGGCTCGACGGCGTCTGAGATGTGCGCCACCTCGGTCATCAGTTCCGCGTCGACCGCCAGCCGGCCCGCTGTGTCCACGATGAGCACATCGCGGCCCGCCTGCCGGGCGTGGGCGAGCCCGCCGGCCGCGCAGGCCACGGGGTCGCCCGTGTCGCCTGACTCGCTCGCTTCGCCCGCTTGGCTCCATACCTCCACGTCGATGCTGCGGGCAAGCGTCCGCAGCTGCTCGACGGCGGCGGGGCGCTGCAGGTCGGCGCCGACCAGCAGCGGGTTCCGGCCCTGGGATTTGCACCACTGGGCCAACTTGGCCGCAGCAGTCGTCTTGCCGGCGCCCTGAAGTCCGGCCAGCAGCACCACGGTGGGCGGCTTGGACGCGAACTGGATGTCGAGCGGGCTGGTGCCCAGGATGCCGATGAGCTCGTCGTTGACGATCTTGGTGACCTGCTGGCCGGGTGTGAGGCTGGCGGTGACCTCGCCGCCGACGCTGCGCTCGCGGACCCGCTCCAGGAAGCGGCGCACGACCGCAACGTTGACATCGGCTTCGAGCAACGCCAGGCGGATCTCGGCCAATGCCTCGTCGACATCAGCCGGGCGCATGCGTCCGCGACCCCGCAGGCCCTGCAGGGTTCCGGACAGGCGGTCAGTCAGCGTGTCGAACATCGCCTCTCCCTGCTAGTCGGCATCGACGCCGAGCAGCGCCTCGACGTAGCTATCGGGGTCGAAATCGACGAGGTCGTCGGGGCCCTCGCCGAGTCCCACGAGCTTCACCGGCAGGCCCAGCTCGGACTCGATTGCGAACACAATGCCGCCCTTGGCCGAGCCGTCCAGCTTGGTGAGCACGACGCCCGTGACATCGGTGGCCTCGGCGAAAGCCCGCGCTTGGCTCAAGCCGTTCTGGCCGGTGGTGGCGTCGATGACGAGCAGCGTCTCGGCAACAGCGCCGGGCTCTCGATCGGCGACGCGGCGGACTTTGGCGAGCTCATCCATCAGGTTCTTGCGGTTCTGCAGCCTGCCGGCAGTGTCGGCGAGCACGACGTCGGCGCCGCGGGCTGCCGCAGCACTTACCGCGTCATGCACAACCGAGCTGGGATCTGCCCCGGAGCTGCCCGAAATCAGCTCCGCCCCGCATCGATCGGCCCAGGTTTGCAACTGATCGGTCGCTGCCGCGCGGAATGTGTCGCCGGCCGCCATCACCACAGACTGGCCCTGCGCCGAGAGCCGGGCGCCCACTTTGCCGATCGTGGTGGTCTTGCCCACGCCGTTGACGCCCACGAACAGCCAGACAGGCGTGGCGCCCTCCCGCTCCGGTGCGATTGCGCGCAGCGAGCGATCCGCATCAAGCGCTGTCCGCATGCCCTCAGCCAGTGCGTGCACCAGTTCGCCGGCATCGACGATGCCCTGATCGGCAGCGGTGGTGCGCAGCCGTTCCAGTGTGGCCATCGTGGTCGTCACGCCCACATCGGCGCCGAGCAGCGCCTCCTCCAAGCCTTCCCACGTGGTCTCGTCGGGCCGCCGCCGGCTGATCGACGCCAGGCGGTCGCGCAGCGTGCGGCGCGATGAAGCCAATCCCGACGCGAAGGTGGCCGGGGACGGCGCCTTTGCCGCGACAGGCTCATCGGCCCTCTGTGCCGGAGGCGGCGAGACGGCGACAGGCGTGTGCGGTGGCGCCGGTCCCGAGCGCCGCTGCCTTGCGCGATGCACGAACGGAAGGGCGCCGAGGAGCACCGTCGCCACGACAAAGATGGCGACGACGATGAGAACTGTCGTGGTGCTCACTGGTCGGCAGGCTACCGAGGGGCCGTCGCGGGCTCCCTGCCGTGTTCGGGCTCGGACTGTTCCGGCGAAGATTCTTCGCGCTCCGGTGATCCGCCTGCAGCGATGAGCGCGGCCGCTTCGGAGGGCCGCTCCGACACGACCACGCTCGATCCTCCGGGCGGCATGGATACGCCGTACAGCACGTCAGCCGATTCCATCGTCCGACGCTGATGGCTCACGATGATCAACTGCGATTCTCGCCGGAACTCTGCCACGAGGTCCAAGAAGCGCTGCAGGTTGACGTCGTCGAGCGCTGCCTCGACTTCGTCGAGGACGTAGAAGGGCGACGGCCGACTGCGGAAGACGGCGAAGAGGTAGGCCAGCGCGACCAGCGAGCGCTCGCCGCCTGACAGCAGCGACAAGCGTCCGATGCGCTTGCCCGCAGGCCGGACGTCAAGCTCCACGCCGCATGTGAGGAGCTCGTCGGGATCGGTCAGCGTGAGCCGGCCCGTGCCGCCCGGGAACAGCGTGCCGAACAGCTCGGCAAAATTGCGGGCGACGTCTTCGAATGCGTCTGCGAACGTGGCCATGATCTCTGCGTCGATGGCACGGATGACCTTGTGCAGCTCTCTGCGGCTGTTGCGCACATCCGTGAGCTGGGCGTCCACGAATTCGAAGCGCTCCGAAGCTTCCTCGTATTCCGACAGCGCCAGCGGATTCACCGGGCCCAGGCGGTTCAGATCCGCTCGCAGCGCCCGCTCGTGTGCCGCCGCCGTGACGCCGTCGGGCAGCAGCGGCGGCGAGGCAGCAAGCGCCGTCGCCGGGTCTGCGTTGAAGTCCGCACGCAGCGCCGAGATCAGAGCGTCGCGCTTGGTGCGCCGTTCTGCATCTGCCACGTCGAGAGCCGCCAGCTCTGTGCGCAACTGCTCTAGGCGGGAAGCAGCAGCATCACGCTCGTGACGGAGTGCATCGAGGCGCTCCGTGAGCTGCCGCACGAGCTCGGTGCGGGCCTCGTAGCGAGAACGCAAGTGCCGTGCCTCGGCGTCGAGGCGCTGACGGCGCTGCGAGAGCAGCAGTGCGAGACGATCCAGCCCCGACACGATGACCTCGGCCCTGTCCAGCTGGGCGGATGCGGTCGCACGAGAGCTCTCGTGACCTGCCAGACGCTGCGAAATGGTCTCGAGCCGCTCCGCGAGCGTCGACCGACGCTGCTGCAGCGCGGCGGCACGGTCCTCGGTGGCCTGAGCCTGTGCGGCCTGCCGGGCGGCAGCCGCCTCGGCCCGGCGTCGGAGCGTTTCTGCACTGCGCTGTGCCTGCTGGGCTGCATCGAGCGCGGCCCGGTGCGTCTTCTGTGCAGCGCTCCACGATGCTGCTGCCTGACGGTGGCGGTGGGTGAGCTCGTCTATCTGTGCGCGCGCCTGGTCGAGCGCTGCTGTGGCCGCAGCCGGCCCGGTAGTGCCAATCCGCCAACGTTGAGGTCCGAATCGATCACCGCTGGAGGTCACGACGACCGCGTCGCGGTCGGCCAGCGCACGGTCATACGCGCTGGACCAGTCACCCCGAACACAGATCGCTGCACCGATCACGGCGTCCAGCAGGCCTTCGAGCTGGTTGCGGCACCAGTCCGGAGCGTCGGCGGCCACCTGCAGATGCGGCCGCACGAGCTCGCCGCCTGCTGCGGCGGGGCCTGGCTCACGAGCAGCCGGCAGCTTGTCGAGCGAGACCACCGCGCCGTTCGTATCGCCGTCGGCAAACGCTGCAAGCGCCACAGCCGCTGCGCTGTCGTCACGAACGACAACGACCGACAGGGCGCCGTCTGCGGCAGCTTCGGCGGCAGCCTCCCAGCCCTCGTCAATGGTCACCAGATCGCCGAGCACGCCCACAACGCCTGCCACGCCATCCAGCGCAGCGATCCCGGAATCGGTGCGTGCAGCAGCGACGGCAGATGCCAACGCCTCGAACCGCCCGATCCAGTGCTGCAGCTCCTCCGCCGCACTGCGCTGATGCCCGTCAGCCTGCGACAGCGCCGCCGCTGCGGCCGCCGCGCGCTCCTCAGCCTCGGCGCAGGCGGCCTCAGCGTCAGCCGTCGCAGCATCGCGCACATCCTCAGCACCGTCGATGCGCGGGCCGGTCCCGTCTGACACGTCCGCCGACGGCTCAGCCGGTTGGGCGGCTGCGTCGAGCTCGGCCAGTTCGGCTGAGACACGTGCGTGCTCGTCGGTCAGCGTCACCACAACATCAGAGTCGAGCAGGGCGTTGCGCCCTCGCTCGACTGAGCGCATTCGCTCGTAGGTCTGGCCGATCAAGCCGCGTGCCCGTTCTGACAGCGACACAACCCGCGGCAGCCGATCAGCCGGTTCGGCGGACAGTCGGGCAAGCTGCGACTGCGCGGCGTCGATCGACCCGTCGACGTCGGCGATCGATGCGGCTGCCGCCTCCTGGCGGGCTGCGAAGGTGGTCCGCCGAGCGTCCGACGCGCTCTGCGCCTCTGTGTACGCAGCCAGCTCGCGTCCGGCGTTGTAGAGCTGAAGCTCTGCCAGTTCCACAGTGAGCTCCTGATGCCGGCGGGCAGCGGTGGCCTGCCGCTCCAGCGGCCGAAGCTGGCGACGCAGCTCGCGCTGCAGATCCACCAGTCGGGTCACATTTGCCTCGGTGCCCTCGAGCCGCCGCTCGGCGCGCTCCTTGCGGCGACGGAACTTCAGCACTCCGGCCGCTTCCTCGATCAGCGCTCGCCGTTCTTCGGGACGGGCTGCGAGGACCTGGGTGATCTGGCCTTGGGCAACGATGATGTGCTGCTGGCGGCCGACGCCGGCGTCGTTGAGCAGTTCCTGCAGGTCGAGCAGCCGGCAGGGCGTCCCATTGAGTGCATATTCGGACTCGCCCGAGCGGAACAGCGTGCGAGTGATGGCTGCTTCTGCGCTCTGGGTGGGCAGCGTCTGGGACTCGTTGTCGATGACCAGGGTGACCTGTGCTCGGCCCAGGGCCGTCCGGCGATCGGTGCCCGCGAAGACGACGTCGTCCATCCGCTGGCCTCGCAGCGCGCGCGGTCCCTGCGCACCGAGCACCCACGCGATGGCATCGACGACGTTCGACTTGCCGCTGCCGTTGGGGCCCACCACCACCGTGACGCCTGGCTCGAAGGTGAGCGTGGCCGTGTCTGCAAACGATTTGAAACCGGACAGCGTCAGGGAGCGAAGGAACACAGCAGCTCGAAGTGTGAGGGTCGGCGTCTACACCTGATAATCGCAGTAGTGGTGCATCACACCCCGGATGACCGTGGTGAGGACATCGCCCCGGCCGTTGCGACATCGCTCGCCAGCACGCCCGAAGACCTCGAGGTAGGGATCGAAACCCCCCGACTTGCCGAAAATGTCGAGATGGCCGCTGGTGCCCGAACCCCGGTACTTGATCGAGTTGTGCACCGTCTCGACGATGGCACGGTAGAGCCGCCGCACTTCTTGGGTGTTCAGTTCGCTGGCAATGCGTGCATGTGAGAGCCGAGCTGCATGCAGCACCTCGTCGGAGTACATCGGCCCGAGCCCCACGACGAAGGTCTGGTCCAGCAGCAGATTGCGGATGGTGTCGGAACGGCCGCGCAGCATGAGGGCGAAGTCAGTCCAAGGCATCGGCATGTCAACCGGGTCGAAGCCGAGATCGACCTGGTCCGGGTACACCTTGTGGTAGCGGTTCTTCGCGATCACACGCAGCGTCGCCTCAGCACCCGAGTCGAGCAGGCGCAACTGTCCGCCCTTGGTGAACGTCAGCACGACCTTGGTGTCGGGTTCCTGGGGCGTTCTGGACGTGGCCCGCCGCAGTGACCCGGTAGCGCCGAAGTGCGCCACCATGACCTCGTCCGGTCCGAGGTCGAACAGCAACAGCGTGCCGTCGCGAGATACCGACAGGATCTTCTTGCCCTCGAGCAGGTCGGCGAACTGCTGCTTCGACCGCATGGCCGGCAGCGCCTTCTTGGTGCCCGGGACATCGACCGTTTTGACCCGGCGGCCAGTGATTTCCTTGTCGAGATCGCGTCGGGCGATCTCGATCTCCGGCAGTTCAGCCATGAGCGGGTTCCTCCGCATCGACAGGTGGATCGTCAAGGTCTTCAAAGCGAATGCACGCAGCATGGGCCGCGCGCCGCTCCGCAGCACGCTTGGTGGAACCCTCGCCGCGCCCCCAGACCTCATCGGCAATGCGCGCCGCGGCAGCGAATCGAGGGCTGTGCGCTGGTCCCGAGCTCGACACGTCGTAGGTGGGCTCGGTGCCGAATTGCCGGGCCACGAGCTCTTGCAGCCGGTTCTTTGCCTCGCGGGTGCCGGGCTCGCTCGCCGCTTCGGCAAGACGCTCGCCCAGCAGCCGATCGACGATGTCGCGAGCAGCAGCGAGGCCGCCGTCGAGGAACACCGCGCCCAGCACCGCTTCGAGCCCATCGGCCAGGATCGACTCCTTGTCGGCCCCGCCGGTCGCAGCCTCACCCTTGCCGAGCAGCAGCGCCGGCCCCAGCTCGCAGTGTCGGGCGGCTTCGGCCAACGCGCTGGCGTTGACCACTGCGGATCGCACCGCACTCAAGTCGCCCGGTCCGAGATCAGGCCAGCGCGTCACCGCAAGCTGGCACACGCACAGACCGAGCACGGCGTCTCCGAGGAACTCCAGGCGCTCGTTGGAGGCCACCTGCGATCCCGTCGGCTGTTCAACGTTGCGCTCATGGCACCAGCTCCGGTGCGACAGCGCCTCGGTCAGCAGTCCGGCGTCGGCGAAGCGATGTCCGACACGCCTCTCAAAGCTGTCGTGCTCAGCGAGTTCGGCGACAGCGGCCTCCACGTCAGCCGACGCGCTCCATCACGTAGTCGAGGGCATCGCGCACGGTCTTGAGGTCTTCGAGATCTTCGTCTTCGATACGAAAGCCCACCGTGCGCTCCGACAGCTCCTCTTCCAGCGCCTCCACCAGTTCGATCAGTGCCAGCGAATCGGCGCCGAGGTCGTCCACAAACGAGGACGACTCGGCGACCGCCGAAGGTTCCAGCTCCAAGATGTCGGCGAGCTGGTCGCGGATGAGATCGAAGACCTCCTCACGCTCGGGCGGACTCTGGCGCACATGAGTTTCGGCAGGCATGGCGGCGATGAGCCTACCGGTGGTCAGCAGATGGCGAGGGGAGACTGACTGCCGCCAGCTCGCCCAGCAAATCAGCCTCGACCATCCGATGTGCGGACCTGATGGCGCTCGTGACGGCCTTCGGACTCGATGAGCCGTGCGCGATCACACAGACGCCCCGAACGCCGAGCAGCATCGCTCCGCCGATGTTGTCGGCGCTCATTTCGTCGGCGAGCGGCGCGAGCAGGCGAAGTGCTGCCGCGCCCGCCTCGCCGCCTTCGGCGAGACGTTCGAGGATCAGATGCACGAAGAACGACGCCGTGCCTTCGAGCGATTTCAGAAGCACGTTGCCGGTGAAGCCGTCAGTGACCACGACGTCCACGGGGCCGTCGAGGAGATCGCCCCCTTCGACGTTGCCGTAGAAGTCGATCTCGTCGTCGGCCGCAAGCAGCTGGTGTGTCTCCTTGACGAGCAGGTTGCCCTTCTCGGGCTCCTCGCCGATCGAGAGCAACCCGACCCGCGGTGCCGCCACGCCGAAACGGATGCGGCTGTATGCCGAGCCGAGCCGGGCGAACTGGTGCAGCCACGGGGCGCTGCAGTCAGCCATAGCGCCCGAGTCGAGCAGGACGCGCGCCGTACGGCCGCCGGGGACGGGAAACGCTGTCGCTATGGCCGGCCGGGCAACTCCGGGCAGGCGCCTGAGCCTCAGCAGCGCTGCCGCCGCTACAGCACCGGTATTGCCGGCGCTCACCATCGCTGCGGCCTCGCCGTCGCGCACTGCGTTCACCGCACGGCTGATCGACGAGTTCTTCTTGGTCCGCACCGCGCGGCTCGGCTCCTCGGACATCTCGATGACTTCGGCGGCCTCGATGATGGCGAGAGACTCGCCGCCGGCAGCAGCAATGGCATCGCGGCGACCCACCAGGACGACATCGAGGCCCTCGCGCACGGCCTCCAGCGCGCCCTCCACGATCGCACCGGGGGCATCATCGCCGCCCATTGCGTCCACGGCGACCGGCAGCGTCATCAGCCCGGCACCGAGGTTGCCATTCGGCTCTGCCCTAGGCGATATCGAGGGCCTGGCGACCGCCGTACCAGCCGCACTGCCCGCAGACTCGGTGGGGCAGCTTTGCCGCGCCGCAACGCGGGCACAGGCTCCGTGGTGCCTCGGCCAGACGCCACGCCGCGGCGCGGCGCGAACGCGTCTTGCTCTTGGATGTCTTCTTCTTGGGGACTGCCACCGTTCGGGCTCCTCGATCGGATCGACTCCTCGAGCGGACCATGCAGCCTATCCATTGGCAACTCTGACCCGATACGCGAACTGGACATCAGGACGGCTCGTCCATTCGGCCTCGCAGCGCCTCCAGCGCCTTCCAGCGCGGATCTGCAAGCTCCGCCGGGCCGCCGTCGGCCGAATCGTCGCGGGCCTCGGCGAGTTGTGCGGGAAGGTTCGGGCACGGCTCGGGATGCGGGCACCGTATGGCCTCGATGGGCAGCTCGAGAAGTGCCGCATCTCGCACCATCGGAGTGAGATCTGCATATTCGGGGCCCAATCGGTATTGCTCGCCCTCACGGGGTTCGGCGGTGAACACCTCGCGGACCGTCGTCTGCACCTCCCCGTCGAGCGGCAGCCAGCAACGAGCGCACGGACCCGACCACGCGGCCGTGACCTCACCGGCGACGCTGAGTCCGCCGCTGATCAGCTCCAGCACCACTGCCACGCCGACATCGCTGTCGAGCGGCACTTCAACATCAGCAATTCGCAGGGAATCCTGTGATTCGGGGACGAGCAGCGCTGACGCCGGCACCGTCGCAGACCACGCGAGCTGCCCGTCGGAAATCAACCGCAGGGGAACAGACAGGGACCGCTGGCGGTCCCCCTTGCTCACATCTGATCCTGGTCGAACACCACTGGGCGAGTGTCGGGCGGACGAGCGTCAGGGCCGTGGCCAGCCGATCTGAGCGCGCCGGTGCCCGCGGCGACTCCCCCGTTGTGCGCCGGCGGAGCACTCGGGTAAGCAGGCGCCACCGGCGTCGCGGCACGCTTGCCGAGCTTTCGCCGAGCAGCCTGTACCGCAATCTGAACCTGGTCAACAGCGCTCGCGAACTGCGCGAGCTGCCGCTCGCAGTACTCGTCGACTTCGTGGCGACGGCGACGGGTCTGGATCCGGGCATCGTCGAGCAGCTGGCGCGCACGCCGCTCGGCTGTGCGCACGACCTCGGTTCGCTGCACCATCTGGGCGACACGGCTGCGCGCCTCGTCGATGACCAGATTGGCGTCGACACGTGCCTGGGCCAGCACCTCATCACGCTCGCGAAGCAGCCAGCGAGCCTGGCGCGTCTCGTCGGGCACAGCCGCCAGTGCCGACTCGAGCAGGGTCATCACCTCGTCCCGGTTGATCATCACCGAGGTGGACAGCGGCATCGGGCGTGCCGCGTCGATGATCTCCATGGCTTCGCGGACGAACTGCTCGGCCGTCACCGACGCAGGACGCGGAGCGAGCGTTGCCGGGCCTCGAGCGTGCGGCGGCGGCGTCTCCTCGGCGAGCGGCGCTGTGTCGAACGACGGCTGCCCGAACGGAGCTTGCGGCTGGGGCGCTGCGGGGTGAACCCCCAACTGCGGCGGCGCCTCGACGGCGCCCTCGGACATGCTCATGTGGCCGCCTCCTGCGTGATGTGCTGCTGCAGTCGAGCGGCCACCGCGGGCGGCACGAGGTGCGAGCAGTCGCCGCCGAACTTGGTGATCTCCCGGATGTAGTTGGACGCGATAAAGAGATGCTCGGTCCGCGGAGGGACGAAGACGGTCTCGACACCGGTGACCGAGTGGTTCATATGGGCCATGCGCAACTCAGACTCGAAGTCGCTCTGGCTGCGAAGCCCCTTCACGATGACATCGGCGCCCAGGCGCTGAGCAAGGTCGACGACCAGTTCTCCGAACTGCACCACCGAGACGTTGCCGAGATGGCTGGTCGCTTCGACGATCATCGCGACGCGCTCGTCATCGGAGAACAGGGGCGTGGCCTTGGCCGGATTCCGCATGGCCGCGACGGTGACCGAATCGAACAGCCCAGACGCCGCCGACATCACGTCGAGATGCCCGTTGTGCACAGGATCGAACGAGCCTGGATACATCGCCATGACCACCGAAAACGGTCCTCCGGATCGATCCGTGCCAAGTGGGGCGACCGTACCGCGCCACGGTCACGAATCGAGGGACCCTCCGCGCCGAGCCGGCAGGCGAAGCCGTGGACCGGATCAGCCTTCGGTTTCGGTGTCAGGGACGATGAGATCCCAGCGATCGCCGCAGTCCGCGCAGCGGTAGGCCACGACATCTCCAGGCTGGAAGCCCCAGTCCGGCTCCGGCACGCTCAGCAGGCCACAGCGCCCACCGCAGTCGACGCAGACGATCTCTGCGGGCACCGCGACGTCGTCCATGGTCGCAGTTTCCCATACGCCTGCTCTCACACCCGTAGGCCTCCCGCCTACGGTGACGCCATGCGCGTTGTCGGCGGGGCGCTGCGCGGTCGCCGCCTGGAGATGGCCGGCACGGAGGCGGTTCGTCCGACATCGGACCGCGCCCGCGAGGCCATCTTCAACATGCTCGTGAGTCTTGAGTTGCCCACCGACGCCACCGTGCTGGACCTGTTCGCCGGCTCCGGCGCGCTCGGGATCGAGGCGCTCTCGCGCGGCGCCGCGCATGCCACGCTCGTGGACTTCGACGCAGCGGCCTGCCGCACCATCGCAACGAACCTGACGGCACTCCGCCTCGGCGACCGCGCCACGGTGGTGCGATCCGACGTCGACCGATACTTGGCGACCCGAGGCGACCCGGTCGACCTCGCGTTCGCCGATCCGCCCTATCGGTTCGACGGCTGGAGCGATCTGCTCGACACCGTGAACGCCGACGTGCTGGTGTGCGAGTCAGACCGCGAGGTCGAACCCGATTCGCACCATGGGTGGCAGACGCATCGCGCCCGCCGCTACGGCACGCCCGTCATCACCGTGCTGGTGCGCCCAGGCGGCGCCGATTCATCGGCAACCGAGGCTTCCCCCTCCCGTCACGCCTGAGCGCCCGGGTTCAGATCGTGTCAATCTCTCCCGCGGCCGTGCGATCGGCGCAATCGCGGTCATTGCCGTCGCCGCTCCGCAAACGTCATACCGCGGTGAACAAATCCTGCTGGTCAGGCTCTGGCGGTGATCGGCCATCGCCCGTTGGAGAGCCACCGCCCCCGCTATCTCGCTGCCGCGCAACGCAACCAGCAACTGCGTGGCCCGCATGGTTGCAGCCGTCAGCATGACCGCCGCTCAACGCGGGCTGCGTCGAGCCTTTGGCCGATGATCTGTGTGCTGGTTTGCGTGATCGGGCGGGGTTGTGCGGGTGTGCCGGATCTGGTGGGGTCAGCCGGAACCGGCCGTCGCGGACTATCACTCGCCAGTTGTGGTCGTGGATGAGGTCGTGGCACGACCAGCACACCAGCACGAGGTTGTCGACGCGCGTCTTGCCGCCGGATTTCCACGGAATGATGTGGTGCGCCTCGCACTCGCCGGGAGGTTCGCCGCAGCCGATGCATGCGCCGTCACGGGCGATCAGGGCGCGGCGCTGTGCTGCGGTCGGCGCCCGGCTGGCAACTGCCTCGTACAACGGTGTGAAGTCTGCACTGCACAAGACCAGCGACAGATCGGCGCCGCAAAGGAGCCGATCCAAGGTGCTCGGCGGGATGGGGCCGGCACCGGTGATCTCGGCAATGCCGCCGGATTTGCCCAGCAGTCCGTCGAGGTCGGCCCGCACGATGATCTCAGTGACCGTCCGGTGCTGCTCGAGGCCAACCAAATCGTCCGCTGAGGACGTCCGCTTCAGCGGTTCCAAATCCTCAGATGGCCCTGCAGCGGGGCCAGGGGCAGGGGCGGTGCCGGCGCCCAGACCAGCGTCGCTGCCTATTGACGCTGCGGCGGTCAATGGGGTGCCGGCGAGCAGCCTGTCGAGGGCGTCGGCCATGCGTTGATCACGTGTCCGAACAACAGTCTCGACCCGCGTGTCAGGAGGCGTCGGCCCATTGGCGGCAGCTCCGCACTCGCCTGAGTCAGCGGTGCTGTCCGCGGCATGGGTGCTGTCGCGGAGCTTGCGGCGGTCGGCGCGTCGAAGCTGTTCGGCGGTGTCGCGAAGTCGGCTCTGGATGCGCGCGCCCATCTCGGCGTCGAAAGCGCCGCGCATCTGCACCGTGCCGTCTTCGCCGTTCCAGAACCTCACGCTGCGGTTGCGCCGGTTCCGGCGGTGCTGTGCTTCGAGGTCGGACGCGCTCTGGTGCTGGATCGTCCAGCGCTGGGCCGCCTGCGCGAACTCGTCTGCGGGCAGTGCCTTGGCCATCTCCACCAGGCCGGCATCGTCCTGGACGGCACCGGGGCTGGTCTTGCGTGCAGCCTGAGCCAGGCTCGCCGCGTTCGCAAAGCTGATCTCCCCGTCGGCGACCGCCGACTGTGCGTCGGGCAGCGCGGCCAGTTCGGCTGTGACCCGCACGTTGCGGGAAGCCTCAGACCGGGAACGGCCGCTGACTTGGCTCAGCAGCCCGGCGCCGCCGTCGCCGTGGCGTTCGCGCTGGGCGACCAGCGAGGCGGCTCGGGTCTCCAACAGCTCGGCCTTGGTGCGCAGCGACTTGGCGAGCCCAAGAGCATTCCGCAGCTCCTGCGTCGGAGCTGTCTCGACGCCGTCGAGGGCTGCGCTGAGGGATTCCAGCGCCTGCCGCACCTGAGAGAACATACATTCATGCTATCTTGCAAGTGTTATACGAACAACCATTCAATGACATATATTTCATTACGAAAAGGTTACATCTGCCCAACTGCACATCTCATGTGTTTACGATCAATTGCACACTGCGAGAACCGGCGGGAACAGGCGATTGCTCTTGGCGGCACCCCGCTGGCGCCCCTGCTCGATGGGTTCGCTCACGCTCAACCCGCTACCTGACGCCGCCCACACGCAGTGCTCTCTGCCCGTTCTCAGCCGACAGAATTGCGGCACCGCTCGGGTCGCCGCGGCGGAACTACGCTCAGCGCTTCAATGGAGGAGTTCCTGATCGACCGGGTGCCACAGACGTGGACCGCGCCGTCCGGGTTTCCGAACTCCCTTGCCGCCGCCCAGCTGTTCGTCCAGCCGGGACCGAACGGCCTCGAAGCGGCGGTCGCGACCGCCGCACGCAAGCCGACCGTGGCTGACTTGCGAGCCGCATGGGCGGCCCGACGGAACAAGCGGGCTGCACCGGTGCTGCTGATCGTGTTCTACCCATCGCCTGAAGCCTTGGGCGGCGAGCGTGTAGCCCTGTGCGGTCCGACAGGCGACCATCCAGTTCCGCTTCTCGACGTGGAGGTATCCCAAGCCGAACGCTTGGCCGACGTCGCCCTCAGCGAACCGAACCATCACGCGGCCACTCGCCTGCTGATGGCCGCCCTGCCGGAACTGGACTCGCCGTTTCCCGGACTCCACAACTCGGGTTTGCTCGCAACCCAGGAACTCAGCGCAGGCGTCCCGCAGCGCGCCGACTGGACATCAGCGGGTGGCGATGCCGCTCCACTGCTCGACAAGCGAGGCCGCCGGCTCATCGAAGGCTTGGGCTACGAGATCGCGACACTCGCCACAAACGCCTCGATACTGACGATTGCCGGTCGGCGCGAGGCAATTGCGGTGTTCTGCGACGACAGCGAACCATTCGAAGCTCCGTCGGACCGTTTCGACGGCATGTCGCCGGTGTCGAGAGCTCTCGCGCTGGCGGATCGGGAGAACGTCGACTGGGTGGTGCTCACCCGCGCTTCGGAGATTCGCCTCTACTCGGCACGGCCCGGCATCGGCGTGGGCCGCAAAGGCCGGGCGGAGACCTTCGTTGAGCTGAACCTGTCACTTCTCGCAACGGAGCAGGCCGGCTACCTGAGTCTGCTGTTCTCGGCCGCCGCCATCGCCCGCGGCGGCTCGCTGCATGAAATCCTCGACGACTCCGAGCGCTTCGCGGCCGCTCTCGCCGTCCGGCTGCGCGAACGGGTCTACCACAAGACGGTTCCGGCGCTGGCTCAGGCCGTAGCCGCACGGCTCGGCAGCAACACAGCCACTGACGGCATCAGCGAAGCCGCGCTTGACAGCGCCTATGAGCAGGTCATGGTCATCTTGTTTCGGCTGCTGTTCGTGGCCTACGCCGAGGACAAGGACCTGCTCCCCTACCGCAGCAATGGCCGCTACGCCGATCACTCTCTGTCGCGCATGGCTCAGCGGCTCGCCGATGACGAGCGCAACGCCAGGACCCGCTTCGATGACCGCGCAACCGACATGTGGGACGACGTGTGCGGCCTCTGGGATGCGGTCAATGAGGGCAATGCCGACTGGGGCGTGCCGACCTACAACGGCGGTCTGTTCTCTCCCGATCCCGAGGTCAGCCCGACAGGCGCAGCGATTGCACGGATGCGCCTCACCAACGCCGAGTTCGGCCCTGCCCTTGCGGCGGCGCTGGTCGACGACAGCCCTCAGGGGCTGGGTCCGGTCGACTTCCGGTCGCTGTCGGTGCGGGAGTTCGGGACGATCTACGAGGGCTTGCTGGAATCGAAGCTGTCGGCGGCACCCGATGACCTGACCATCAAGAAAGTCAAGGGCGACCTGCAGTATGTGCCTGCCGGAGCGAAGGACGAAGCGGTGGTGGAGGC
This sequence comes from Acidimicrobiia bacterium, assembly GCA_022824805.1. Taxonomy (GTDB): domain Bacteria; phylum Actinomycetota; class Acidimicrobiia; order Acidimicrobiales; family Poriferisodalaceae; genus Poriferisodalis. The sequence continues at coordinate 34,715 of JAJDZE010000045.1, forward strand.
CGGCGAGGTGTACTTCCACAATCGATCCGGCGCTCGCAAGGCGACAGGTTCCTACTTCACCAAGCCGTTCGCAGTAGAGCATCTGTTGGATCACGCACTCGAACCGGCGCTCGACGACCACCTCATCCGCCTCGACGCCCTGCGGGATGCTGATGACGACGCTGGGGTGGCTGCGGCGTTCTTCGACTTCCGTTGTGCAGACATCGCCATGGGCTCCGCTCACTTTCTCGTGGCGGCAGTTGACCGGATCGAGGCGCGCCTGTCGGCGTGGCTGTCGCTGCACCCGGTTCCGGCGATCACGGCGGAACTGAACAGGCTTCGAAGCGTCGCCATGGGCGAGCTCGGCGACCTGGGCGACGGCATCGAGATGGAGACCGGCTCGCTTCTGCGTCGCCAGATCGCCCGCCACTGTGTCTACGGCATCGACAAGAACCGCGTCGCCGTCGAGCTGGCGCGTCTCGCGATCTGGGTCCACACCTTCGTGCCTGGCCTTCCCCTGTCCTTCCTCGACCACAACCTCGTCCACGGCGACAGCCTCACCGGCGTTGCTTCGGTGGAGGACGGCGCGTTGGCTGTTCGGCCCAAAGGAGACAAATCGCAACCCTCGCTGTTCGTACACCAGTTGGAGATCATGATCGAGGCGATCCACGAACCGCTGGCTCGGCTCGCCGCGCTGAACGACGCTGACAAGTCCGAAGTGGCAGCGGCGAGGGATGCTCACTTCGCCACTCGTTCAGCAGTCCGACCAATCGACGACGTGTTCGACGTGGCGACCGCTGTCCGTGCCGGGATGATCGAGATACATCGCGATTTTGACTTCACCCCGGCTCGCATCGCCGCACTGGCCGATGACCCTGTGGTGCGAAGCGTCATCGAACGACTGGCGCCCGTTCACTACCCAACGACATGGCCCGAGGTATTCGCGAGGTCAGGGCGGAGCGGCTTCGATTGCCTGCTGGGCAACCCGCCGTGGGAGAAAGTGGTGGTCGACCGCGAAGTGTGGTGGGGCATGCACTTGCCCGGCGTGCGCTCGCTGCCGGTCGCGCGCCGCCGGGAACGCATCGACACGCTGGAAGCCCAACGGCCTGATCTCGCAGGGGAGTTCGAGTCCGAGCGAGAACGCGCGGAGTTTCTCAAGCTGATCCTGCGAGCGGCATTCCCCCATCTCGGCACCGGCCAGACCGACCTGTACAAGGCGTTCGCGTGGGCGAATCTCGCGCTCTGCCGCGATGGCGGCAGGCTGGGCCTCGTCTTGCCGGGTTCGGCCGTCTCTGACGCGGGCATGGCGAACTGGCGTCAGGAGATTGTCGGCACCGAACCGGGGGTACTGCCGCATCACGACGTCCACGCTCATCAATCACAAGGGCTGGGTGTTCGAGGGAGTCCACAACTCCTACACGGTGGTGCTGGCCGCGGTCACGCGCAACTCACGGTCGTCACGTGCCTCAATGCCCAACAATGGACGTTCGACGACGTCGACGGCCGCTACACGATCGCCATCGTCGCGGCCCGCAAGCGCAGCCGAGGCGCCGAACCATGGGGGTGGCTTTGAGGCCGAAGCCGACGACCCGCACGTAGCGATCTACCCCGGACCGGCCCGCTCGCTCACTCACTTTCGAGAACTGGTCGACGGCAAGCCCGAACTGATCCCGGTTTCAGAATTCCTGAGTTGGTCCAACACAGCAGCCTTTCCGCAGATTCCGCGACGTGATGCCTTCCGCGTGTGGCGGCGTATGAAGCTGCAGCCGCGTTTCGATGGCGCGAATGCGCCAGACGCGCTGCCCCCCCCCCGCAAGATTCTCGAGCATCAGGAACGGCCACGAACGTGGCGGTTCCGACCGGTCCAGGGCGACCTCAACGCCACGACCGACCGGCACCGCTTCCTCAACGACGATGGCGCTTCCGCCCAATCGCCGAACTCCACGCGACGCACGACCGACACCTCTTCATGAACGACGATGGCGCTTCCGCCCTGTCCGTGAGTTCGACGCGACCCGGGACCGGGAGCGGTTCGTGAACGACGATGGCACTGCGGCTCGGCGATCAAGTGGGCCTCGAGATGCCTGACATCTGGCCCGTCTACAAGGGCTCTTCGTTCAACATCTGGGAGCCCGACACGGGCACCTACTACGACAGCGCCGTTGCCGATGAGATGATCGAGCACCTACACGACAAACGCCTGACGCAGCGTTCGAAGACCGCCTCGGCCTTCGCCGCACAGGAACACGCCACTACTGACAATCCGGATACGTTGCCGTGTCTGCACGCACGAATCACCTTTCGTGACGTAGCTAGGGCGACTGATACACGCTCGCTGATCGCAGCGCTCGTGCCCGGTGAGCGAGTCATAGTGCATCAAGCGCCGTATCTCCTCAGGGTTGCTGGCACGCCGACGGATGAGGCCTTCCTTCTCGGTGTGCTTTCGTCCATGCCCTGCGACTGGCAGGCTCGCCGCAGTGTCGAATTGCACATGACATTCGAACAGTTGGGATTGCTGTCCATTCCGGACCCGGGCAAGGGAAATCCGGTGCGGGATCGGGTGGTGGAGATTGCGGGACGGCTGGCTGCCGTCGATGACCGGTACGCGGAGTGGGCTGCCGAGGTCGGGGTTCCGGTTGGCTCGGCGAACGACGAGGCGACCAAGCAGGACCTGATCCACGAACTCGATGCTTGCGTGGCTCACCTGTACGGCCTCGACGAGGACGATCTCGAGGTCATCTACACCACGTTCGACGAGAAGCGGCCGGACCGCTACGTGGACCGGCTCGCGGCGGTTCTCGAGCACTTCAGACGATTGCGATGACGCCTTCCTTGCTCAGGAGAGATCGGCTTCACCACCCGAACGGCTCAACGCGGCGGGTCTCCTGCGGATTCAGCGCTTCGTCCCAGCCGCATGGCGCTTCAACAAGAGGTCGGCGCCATCAGCCTGACGCACATGGACGCCGACGCGCGAGTCAACCGAATCCCGCCGCTCAGTTCTGCAGGCGAGCGAAGGAGTCGCCGAGATGATTCTCGATGAGCTTGGCCATCGGAAGAGCATCAAACATGTGCATCAGCGTGTGATGGATACTCAGCACCGCATCTTGCACCCCTTGGTCATCTTCGAGGTCATCGACGACGACGCCGTGGCTGCGTGCGAGATCGCGGCCGATTCCTCTGCCGTGGGAGTGATGCTGGTCGTAGCTCGCGAACCAATCGGCAATAGCGGCAGGGTCGGATGTGTTGTGCGGGTCGTGGCAGAGCATCCATCGCTCGAGCCAGTCCTGCACCAGTTCGCGTGCGAGCTCTTCTGCCGATTCGCACTGCTGAAGCAGGGCAGTGCCGTAGCGCTCCAGAATCGGGCGCCACGCTGCAGACGACGACGGGTTGAGCATGATGTCCTCGCGTGCCTTCGCGAACTGCCGTATGGGCGCGCCAGCGGGTGCCAAGCGAAACTGACTGCCCAGCGGCTGAACGACTTGAGGATCAATGGGACCGAGCTGGGAGTGCGCGGCCATGACGATCCGGTTGCCGGCCAAGGCGATCATGGTCCCCGCCGACATCGCGGCGACAGGAACGAACACGCGGATTTCGCCTGTGAACTTGTGCCGCAAGTACTCGACAATGCGCTCAGCAGCATTGACGTCGCCGCCCGGGGTATGCAGCAAGATGTCGAGATCGCGGCCATGCAACCCGCTGACAGCCGTCATGAAGCCGTGGATGTCGTCAAGCGAGATGGCGGCCCGGTTCCCGGCACCGGAGCTTCCCAGCCAATTGCCGTAGTACAGGATCGTCGCCCGCTGGGTCAGACGGTGCATCTGCGCAAGATAACGACGACGGACTGCGTCATAGTCGGGAGTGCCGCTCGCGTCCGCGGCCGATGCGATCAGTTCTCGTTGGATTTCCGCCCAGTTGGGCATCTCTCAATCAAGCGCCGCAACGTCGGACTCGCTGACGTCCCGGTCGCCCACCACCGGAACGGGACGCGTGAGGCGCCAGAAATGCATCGCTTCGGCGACCCCGGGCTTGGGCAGAGACAGCTCCAGCACGCGGTCAACTGTCGAAGAACTCTGCGTTTGGCCTTCAGTCACCGCCGCCTCCTACGTCAGATCAAACGCTACCGCGCTAGATCAGCACCGAGCCCCATGTCCCGCGACCGAATCGACGCGCTGCGAGAGTCTCGTGGCCATTGAACCGAAACCCGAACTGGCGGTCAACCGTGATGGCCAGACCGTCGCACAGGCGCTGAACGGGTTCATCACTCACGCCGCTACCGGCTTCGTAGGCGGCGCCGAGGTGGACATTGCAACCGCCTATTTCAATGTCGGCGGATACTCCCTGCTGGCCGATGCGCTCGACCATGCATCGGGCGTCCGGCTCCTGCTGGGCGCCGAGCCGCAGCCGCCGGAGAACCGCCGACGAGCACTGCACACCGAGCCGGCTCACCCAGCACGGGCAGCTCGCGCCCGGATGCGCAGCGCGCTGGCCGGGCAGGAACAGATCCTCCGTTTCGAACGCGACCATTTGGGATTCAGCCGCCAGTCTCACGCAGCGGCGCGACGCCTCACCGATTGGCTGGCATCGCCGAGCGTGGAAGTGCGACGTCTGGAGGGCCGATTCCTGCACGGCAAGGCCTTCGTGGTGGGCGACCGATCGCACGGAGTCGTGGCCGGGTCGTCCAACTTCACCTACGCCGGACTCGCGTCCAACCTTGAACTGAACCTCGGCAACTACGCACCGCACGTGGTGACACAGGTGCAGGAGTGGTTCGACGAGCTGTGGGATCAAGCGGCCCCGTACGATCTCGCCGCACTGTTCGAGGCGAGGTTCGAGCCGCACTCGCCGCAGCTCGTGTACCTGCGAATGCTGTGGGAACGCTATGGCGACGAACTGCAGGCTGAAGCAGACGCCGAGGGCGCCCCACAGATCCACCTGACCTCGTTCCAAGCAGACGGACTGTGGCGGGCGCGCCGCATCCTCGACGAGCGGCACGGTGTGCTGGTGGCCGACGAGGTCGGTCTCGGCAAGACGTTCCTCGCCGGCGAGCTGATTCGCGAAGCCGCGCTGGAGCGCCGCCAGAAGGTGCTGGTGATCACGCCTGCCACGTTGCGGGACGGTCCGTGGCGTGCGTTCCGAGCCGAACACAACCTGCCGATGGAGCTCGTGTCGTTCGAGGAGTTGATGGGCGACTCGCGCCTCAACCCCGAGCACGCCACCGGCATCAAGCTCGAACAGCTCGACGTCAACGACTACGCGATGGTGGTGATCGACGAGGCGCACAATCTGCGTAATCCATCCACGCAGCGGGCACAGGCGCTGCGACGGCTGCTCGCCGGATCGCCGCCGAAACAACTGGTCATGCTGACCGCTACGCCGGTGAACAACAGCCTGTGGGACTTGTACAACCTGCTGGGCTACTTCCTGCGCAACGACGCAGCGTTCGCCGATGTCGGCATCGGCTCCCTGCGTGATCACTTCGCCAAGGCCGTCGCGCTCAACCCCGACGACCTGACTCCTGAGCATCTCTTCGACGTGCTCGACGCCGTGGCCGTGCGCCGCACCCGTTCGTTCGTGAAGCGCTTCTACCCCAACGACATCGTGCGCATAGGCGGACACGACACGCCCATCGTCTTCCCGACCCCTCGGGTCCGCAAGCTGAACTACGACCTCGACGCCGTTCTGCCCGGATTCTTCGACCGGTTCGCCGCAGCGCTCGATGCCGACCCTGTCGTCAGCACTGGGAAGTCTGAGGTTGCCAAGGCCGATGAGCCGACAAGCGCTGGGCGCACGCCGGCTGACGAATCCACTGACACAAGCGCCCTCACACTGGCGCGCTACGCAGCCTCGCGCTACCGGCTCGACCACGAGATCGACACCTACGAGCTACAGCTCACCGGGCTGTTGCGCTCGGGCCTGCTGAAGCGCTTCGAATCGTCGCCCCACGCCTTCGCAGAGACATGCGAGCGCATGGCGAACAGCCACGACGCGTTCCTGTCGCTGCTCGACGGAGGCCGGGTGGGCACCGGGGACGTGCTGGCCGACTGGATCGCCGCTGACACCGACGATCTCGACGACAAGCAGCGCGACGCCTTCTTGGACCACTTGGTCCACGTCACCGACGATGCCACCGAATTAGACATCGAGCCGCTGCGCCGAGACACCGAGCGTGACCGAGACTTGCTGCGCGACTTTGCAGCCGAGGCACGCACGGTGACACGCGACGCAGACCCGAACCTGACTGCCCTCACCGACGAGCTTGCCGCTATCGCCGCCGATGCACGTGCCCACGGCATCGGTGCCGAAGACACCCGCGACCGGCACAAGGTGCTGATCTTCAGCTACTACGCCGACACCGTCGACTGGATCGTCGAACACCTCGAAACGGTGTCGCACACCGACGAGCGGCTCGCCGCCTACCGGGGGCGCATCGCCTCGGTGGCGGGCAGCTCGGGCTCTGCTGACAAGGAATCGGTGCTGTGGGGATTCGCCCCGCGCACCACCGATGCGCCTGAGGACCACGACGACGACCTGTACGACATCGTCGTGGCGACCGACGTACTGGCCGAGGGCGTGAACCTGCAGCAGGCCTGCCACATCGTCAACTACGACCTTCCGTGGAATCCGATGCGCCTCGTTCAACGTCACGGGCGCATCGACCGCATCGGCTCACGCCACGCGGAGGTATTCCTGCGTTGCGTCTTCCCCGACAGCCGGCTGGATGACCTGCTCGGGCTCTCCGAACGTCTGCACCGCAAGATTGCCCAGGCAGCCGCGAGTGTGGGGGTCGGCGAGATACTGCCCGATCAGGGTAGGTATCACGAGCTCAACTTCACCGAGACACGCGAAGAGATAGAACGCATCCGTCGCGAGGACGCAACCATGTTCGAGCGGGGCGGAACCGCGAAGGGCGTTCTGTCGGGTGAGGAGTTCCGCCAAGAGCTGCGCCAGGCAATGGAGGACGCAGATCTCGCGGAGCACATCGCCTCGCTGCCCTGGGGCTCTGGATCGGGAATGGCAGCCCGCTCCGAAGACGGGCGAGTCGGCTACGTCTTCTGTGCCCGCGTCGGCGATCACCCAACGCCCCTGTTCCGATTCGTCGGCCGAGACCGGTCATCTCCCGACAAGGTGGTGGACGAGTCGCTGGCTTGCCTCGACCTCGCCCGCCCGCCCGACGGCTTCGACACTCCTCGCACATTGGAAGACAAAGGCGTCGAAGGCGCATTCGAGGCGTGGAAAGTTGCCCAGGACGACATCGTCCGCAAATGGAACGTCATGTCCGACAAGGCGAACCTCGAGCCGCGGATTTCGCCCCGGCTGGCTCGCGCCGCACAAGTAGTGCGTGACCACTCTCCGCCGGAGATGACACAAGACAACATCGACCGCACGGTCGACACGATCACTGCGCCCTACCCGGAGCGGACCATCCGAACGCTCGCTGCGGCGCTCAAGAGCTCGGCGAGTCCGGCCGAGCAGGCCGTCGAGATCATCAGGGTGATCGACGCGCTCGGCCTGCAGCCTTACGAGCCGCCCGCGCCGCTACCCGAGATCACACCCGGCGACGTCTACTGCGTCACCTGGCTGGCCCTGACCTGATCAGCTGCGGTGAAGGTAATCGGGGTCGCGGCGGCCGGCGAACCAGTCGACCTCGTCAGCTAGCTCCGGATGCGCATCGAGATCGCCGTCGGCAGCGATGAGATCGGCGGCGGCGTCGCGGGCGGCCTGCACCCAGTGCAGGTCGCGGACCAGCGACGCCAGCTTCAGATCGCTGCGCCCTGACTGCCGCTCATCGAACAGCGTGCCCTCGCCGCGGAGCTCGAGGTCGCGCTCGGCCAGCTCGAACCCGTCGTTCGTCGCGGCCAGCGCGCTCAGCCGCTCGACAGCAATCGCTGTCGGATCCTCGTCGCTGACGAGATAGCACGACGATGCATGGCTGCCCCGGCCCACCCGGCCTCGCAGCTGGTGCAGCTGCGCGATGCCGAAACGGTCTGCGGACAGCACCACCATGACCGTGGCATTCGGAACGTCGATCCCGACCTCGATGACCGTTGTCGCAACCAAGGCGTCGAGGTCGCCGGCGCGGAATCGGGCCATCGCTGCTTCCTTCTCCGACATCGGCAGGCGCCCGTGGAGCAGCCCGACCCGCAGGCCCGCCAAGGCGCCCGCCGACAGCTCCGCGTGCGTCTGCTCCGCCGAGCGCGCGTCGAGACTCTCGCTCTCAGCGACCAGCGGGCACACCACATAGGCCTGACGCCCGGCTTCGATCTCGCGCTGCACGTCGATCCACATCGATTCGGCCGCAAGGGGACCGCGCACCCACTGCGTAGCGATCGGCGTGCGGCCCGGCGGGAGCTCGTCGAGCACCGAGACGTCGAGATCGCCGTACACCGTCATGGCCGCCGTGCGGGGAATCGGCGTAGCGGTCATGACCAGCAGGTGGGGAATGCGGCGATCGTCACGGCCGCTCTCGCGCAGCCGCGCACGCTGAGACACGCCGAAACGGTGCTGCTCGTCGACCACCACGACGCTGAGCGACGCGAACTTCACCGACTCCTCCAGCAGCGCATGCGTGCCGACCACGATGTCCGCGGAACCGGTCGCGACCTGCACCAGCACCTCACGACGCTGCGTCGCCGAGCTCGAACCGCTGAGCAGGCACAGGCGCAGCGGCCGGCGGCCGCCGAGTCGCCCATCGTCTGGCACCTCGAACCCGTCGAGCAAGGCACGCAGAGCGAAACAGTGCTGTTCGGCCAGCACCTCCGTCGGCGCCATGAGCGCGCCCTGGTGGCCGTTGCGGACCGCAATGAGCAATGCGTGCAACGCCACCAGCGTCTTGCCCGAGCCGACGTCGCCCTGCAGCAGGCGGTGCATCGGGCGCAGCATGCTCACGTCGGCGTCGATCTGGCCCATCGCACGCTGCTGCGCCCCCGTCAGCGTGTACGGGAGTCGCCGGTGAAATGTCTCGATGAGCGTGCCAGAGGGCTCGTGTGCGATGCCGAGCTCATGGGCCTCGCGCGCCAAGCGCTGGCTGCGCAGCATCAGCTGCACCCGCATCAGTTCGTCGAACACCAGCCGGTCACGAGCCGCCCACCGGGCCGCCATCGACGGCGGCTCGTGGATGTCGGCCAGCGCTTGGGATCGGTTCGCGAACCCGTGCTGGCGGCGCAGCCAGCCTGGCAGCGGATCGGCAATGCCGCGGCCTGCACAGCGCCGCTGCGCCTCCCCAACCCAGTTCGCGACATCCCACGTGACGATGCCGGCGGACTCCGACTGCGGGTAGATCGCCACGATCTTGCCGGTGCGGTCTGCTGTGGAACCGCCGCTCAGCACATCGACCACGGGGTTCGTCATCTGCTTGCGGCCCCGGTAGTCCTCCACCTTGCCGAACAGCGCCACGGTGCGACCTTCGGTGAGCTGACGCTCACGCCATGCCTGATTGAAGAACACAGCGCTCAGCACCCCGCTGGCATCGGTGACATCGGCGCTCACCAGTCGTCGGCCCCCGCGCAGGCGGCGGCTCGACACCGACAGCACGTCGGCTACCACGGTGATCTCCGACCCGATCTCCGCCTCGCTGATCGGAGCTTGGGCTGTGCGGTCGACGTAGCGCCGGGGATAGTAGGTGAGCAGATCGAACACAGACTCGACGCCGACTTCGGCCAGGGCTCTGCGGCGCTGACGGCCGACACCGTTGAGCCGCTCAACACTGATCGCGTCGAGTTCGCGCAGCGTCAGCGGGCCCTTCGCCGCTGTACCCGGAGCATCGGGCCCGACAGCGGCATCGGAGACCTGCGCCGCTGACGCTTCCGGTGCAGCGGTGCCCGGGCGCCGGCCCTGAGCAGGCTGGCTGCGACGGGGTGCGTTCATTCGATGCCGAACAGGTACGGGTAGTGGTCCTGGCCGCCGGCGTGCCGCTCGACCTGGACATCGGGCCAGTGCTCAGCGAGCCACGTCATCACTTCGGCGGTCTCGGCGGCCTGAGCGCTCGATCCCTCGATCAGCGTGAGGATCTCGTGAGTCGGGGTGAGCATGTTCTCGAGCAACCCGACAGCCGCCGCTGACGCGGTGTCGCCGGCGGCCGAGATGCCGCCGGCGTCGAGGCCGATCCATTGTCCGGCGGCGACATCGCCCACCGATGCGGTCGTGTCACGCACTGCCTGGGTCACTTCTCCCGCCGACACCGCGCCCGCGGCGTCGTCCATCGACGCGGCGTTGGCGTCGGCGCTCGCGTCGGGGTCGTAGCCGAAGAGGGCTGCGAGGCCCGCTGGCACCGAGGTTGTGGCAACGACCGTGACGGTCTTTTTGGCGTGCTCCGCTGCTTGCCGGGCCACCGGGACGATATTGGCATTGTTTGGCAGCACTACGACCTGCTGCGAGGGCGCGGACTCGATGGCCGCCAGCAGTTCGGCCGTCGAGGGATTCATGGTCTGCCCGCCGGTGACGAACTCGTGGCAGCCCAGCGAAGCGAACAGCTCATCGAGGCCCGCTGCGGGCGAGACTGCGACCACCGCACATCTCGCCAGCGGCCGCTGGGCGGCTTCGGCCACCGCACCTGCGTGCGCCCCATGCGCACTGTGACCCCCGAGGCCAGCGACTTGCTCATGAAGGTCGGTGATCTGGATGCGATGCGGTCGTCCCACATCGATGCCCGCCTCGATGACGGGGCCGATGTCATCGGTATGGATATGGCAGTTCCACAGCCCGTCGCCGCCCACCATCACGATCGAATCGCCCAGGACGTCCCAGGCGGCCTTGAACTGATCGATGTTCTCGTCGGGCGCCGCAAGCAGGAACATCACCTCGTAGCGGGTGCTGGAGGGATCGTGCACATCGTGACCGCCGCCGTCGCCGCCGCCGCTGTCGAGGTGGCTGTGCAACTCGGCGCGTTGCTCGGCGACCGGGTCCGCGGCGACGCCCTGCAAGCTCGTTCCCGCGTTCCCGTGAGCAATCACCGCTGCCACCTCGGCCGGCAAGTCGACCTCATCGGGCAACGGGCGCCCGTCCACGACGCTCAGCAAGGCATCGAGCAACAGCAGGTACCCAGCAGCGCCTGCATCCACCACACCGGCGTCGGCCAGCACCGGCAGTTGCTGCGGGGTTGCCTCCAGCGCTGCCTGCCCTGCTTGGCGTGCGCTCTCGAGCACGGCTGCGAGCGCCGTCGCTCCGGTGCCCCGCTCATCGGGGGCGAGAGCTTCGAGTGCGCTCTGCGCCGCTTGGGCTGAAGCGCGGGCGACACTCAGGATCGTGCCCTCGACAGGCCGCATGACGGCACTGTCGGCAGCAGTGCTCGCGGCAACCAAGCCTTCGGCGAGCAGCTCGGCGTCGATGGGCGGATCGCTGTCGGGATCATCGTCGCCAGGGGCGAGCGTGGCTGCAAGGCCCCGCAACAACTGGCTGACGATGACGCCGCTGTTGCCGCGAGCGCCCATGAGCGCGCCATGCGAGATCGCTCGGCAGATATCCCCTCTGCCGGCGCCGGACAGGAGCAATTCCTCGCTGACAGCCGCGAGCGTCAAGGCCATGTTGGTGCCGGTGTCGCCATCGGGCACGGGATAGACGTTGAGTCGATCGATCGTGACCCGGTGCTGGTTCAGCGCGGACCGATACCGGCGCATGGCCTCGGCCAGCGCCTCGCTGTCGAGGCGGGGCCGAGCCCCCACGGATACCTGAGCGTCACGGTCGCCCATGGGCGCCGAAGCTACAACGCGCCCGCCGCGACCGGTTGGTAGCGTTCCGAGGACTGCGGGCGCCGCCACGGCGGCCCGGCAGATTCCCTGCCACTGGAGGCGCATGTGCAAGGCGTCATCAAGTCGTACGACCCGGCATCGCGAGTCGGGATCGTGACTGACGACGTCACGCGCGCCGAGCACGAGCTGGCCCCAAATGCCCTGGAGGGATCCATCTTCCGGATGGTGCGGCAAGGCCAGCGAGTGATCTACGACCTGGACGAACGGGGGCTTGCCACGCGGCTGCGTCTCGGCTCGGAAGTGGACTTGGGAACACCCGAATGGATCACCGCCGGGGGGGGAGACAGCGTGATCTGAGGCCGGGGCAGGCGCGCCGGCCGAGGAGCGAGTTACCAGTCTCGATTCGTGCGCTAGCGCGAGACTCGGACCCGGAGGACAATTTGCCTGCGACCACTCACCGTCAGCTGAACGATTGGGTCGATCATTGGGCCGGCGTGCTGCGACCCGACGCGGTCCACTGGTGCGACGGCTCACAAGCGGAGTACGAGCAGCTCTGCAGCCAGATGGTGGAATCGGGCACCCTCATCCCGCTCGATTCCGACGCACGCCCCAACAGCTACCTCGCTCGGTCCGATCCGGGCGATGTCGCCCGCGTCGAGGACCGCACGTTCATCTGCACCGAGCGCGAGCTGGACGCCGGTCCCAACAACAACTGGCGCGCACCCGAGGACATGCGCGAGGAGCTGCTGAAGCTGTTCGACGGCTCGATGCGCGGGCGGACGATGTATGTCGTGCCGTTCTCGATGGGTCCGCTCGGCAGCCACATCGCGCACATCGGAGTCCAGCTCACCGACTCGCCGTACGTGGCGGCCTCCATGAGGATCATGACCCGCATGGGCCAAGCCGCGCTCGACGTGCTCGGCGACGACTCTTTCGTGCCGTGCGTTCACTCGCTCGGCGCTCCGCTGGCGCCGGGCCAAGCCGATGTGCCGTGGCCGTGCGATGCCGACCGCAAATACATCGTCCACTTCCCGGAGACGCGCGAGATCTGGTCGTACGGATCCGGCTACGGCGGAAACGCACTGCTGGGCAAGAAGTGCTTCGCCCTGCGGATCGCGTCGACGATGGCCCGAGACGAGGGCTGGCTGGCCGAGCACATGCTGATCGTGGGCGTGACGCCCCCAGACGGCGAGACGGTCTACGTGGCCGCTGCATTCCCGTCGGCCTGCGGCAAGACGAACATGGCGATGATGATCCCGACGCTGCCCGGCTGGAACGTGCGCACCATCGGCGACGACATCGCCTGGATGAAGTTCGGAGACGACGGCCGCCTGCATGCCATCAACCCCGAGGCCGGCATCTTCGGTGTCGCTCCGGGTACCGGCGACGACACCAATCCGAACGCGCTCGGCACGATGTGGGGCAACTGCATGTTCACCAACGTGGCGCAGACGCCCGACGGCGACGTCTGGTGGGAAGGTCTCACGCCGGAGCCTCCCGAGGGCATCATCGACTGGCGCGGCGAGGAGTGGTCGGCCTCCAGCGGCACGCCCGCTGCGCACCCCAATGCCCGCTTCACGGCGCCCGCCGGGCAATGCCCCTCGATTGCGCCCGAGTGGGAGGATCCCGCTGGCGTGCCGATCTCGGCGATCCTGTTCGGCGGCCGGCGAGCAACCACCGTTCCCCTGGTGGCGGAAGCGTTCGACTGGGAGCACGGCGTGTTCCTGGGTTCGCAGATGTCGTCGGAGAAGACCGCTGCCGCTGCGGGTGCAATCGGCGAGGTGCGGCGAGACCCGTTCGCAATGCTGCCCTTCTGCGGCTACAACTTCGGCGACTACTTCCAGCACTGGCTCGACATCGGCGCCAAGCCGGGTACCCAGCTGCCGAAGCTGTTCTACGTGAACTGGTTCCGCAAGGACGCCGACGGCAACTTCATCTGGCCGGGTTTCGGTGACAACGCCCGGGTGCTGAAGTGGGTGGTGGAGCGCGTTGGGGGCCTCGGAGAGGCCGTGCCGACGGCGATCGGCTTGGTCCCGCCGCCCGAGGCGCTCGACACCGACGGCCTCGACCTGACCGATGCCGAGATCGAGACACTGCTCGGTGTCGACGAAAACGATTGGCGGGCTGAGATCGACATGATCGAGGCGCACTACCGGAACCTGGGCGAGCGCCTGCCGTCGCAGATGCGCCACCAGCTCGACCTGTTGGAAGAACGACTCGGGCTCTGAGCGGCTTGGCTGAACAGCGCACCTGCTGCGAGTGCGCCAGCTTCCTCAGCTTCCCAGGAACATGGCTCGGATGGCGAGCCCCATGATGAACAGCGCGCCGAGGCCGAACAGCTCGTAGCGGCGGTGTTCCAGCTGCTGACGGTACGCGTAGACGAAGAGGACGGCGACCGCGCAGCAGACCCCATAGAACACGTGGAATGCCGGGGCATCGACCGCGGCAGCCCGCATCAGGATGACGCCCGCAGTGAGCTGCACGAACACCAACACCCATGCGGCGCCGAGCAGCCACCACAGGCTGCGGTGGCGCAGCGTCTCCCAGCGCCTCGCCCCGAGCGCCCACAGCCCAGCCGCACCGTTCGACAGCACCATGGCCCAGCCGAGTGCAGTGTGGACCGTCGATGCGACCTCGGCGCCCATTGATTCAGGACGTTGCCCGTTGGGCCTGGCCGCCGTGCACGGCGCCTGGCTTCATCGCTCTTGCGGCGAGACGTGCTGGGTGAACAGGTGGATGAACATCAGCAGGTTCTGGGCATCGCCGTGGCCATTGGCGAGGTTCAGTTCGCCGGGACGGCGTGCTTCGGTGTCGCTGAGCTTCATGACGTCGAGCGCTCGCAGCAACCCCACCGGGGCGCCGGCCGAGACCAACTCGCCGATGTCGCGCACGATGTGGCGGCCCCGAAGCCCCTGAGACTGGATGAGGCTGCGCAGCAGCAGGCGGGCCAGCGCGCATGCGCTCGCCGGGGACACATCGGCCACGGCCACAGCTTCGGCGTACAGCGGCACAAGCTTGCGATCGAGCCCCGGAGGTGCGTCGCTCGGCTCTCGGCCCTCCTGCTCGCCGGCGCTGGCCGGTCCCGCAGCGTCGGCGCCATCTGAGAATGCGCTCAAGGCAGGACCTTCTCGTTGCGTCACCTGCTATTTCCCGCTCTTGTTCGCTCCGCCCACGGGCCGCTCGGGCCACGGCTTCGCCATCCGGCTCAGCCTCTCAGGCGACGGCACCGGTGTCGCGCAGCTTTGCGATGTCGTCGGGGTCGTAACCGGCGATGGCCAGCACGTCGTCGGTGTGCTGGCCGGGGTGCGCGGGCGGCCCCTGAACGGCCTGGACCGTACGGCTGAAGCGAGGCGAGGGGCTCGGCTGGATCACCCCGGCCACCTCGCAGAACACCTCGCGGTGGAGGTTGTGAGGATGCTGCGGCGCCTCCTCCAGCGTCAGCACCGGCGCGAAGCACACATCGGTGGCATCCATGATCTCGCACCATTCGTCGCGCGTCTTCGACCCGAAGACCTCGGCGATCCGCCCCTTGAGCTCGGGCCATTGGCTGCGCGAATGCTGCTTGGCGAATTCGGGATCACCCTCGAGGCCGGTGAGGCGCAGCAGCTCGGCGTAGAACTGGGGCTCGATCGAGCCGACGGAGATGTAGTTGCCGTCTGCGCACTCGTACACGTCATAGAAATGACTGCCGGTGTCGAGCAGGTTGGTGCCGCGCTCGTCGTTCCAGACCCCGAGCGCCCGCATGGAATGGAACATGGCCATGAGCGTCGCGGCGCCGTCGACCATGGCTGCGTCCACCACCTGCCCTTGGCCGGAGCGCTGGGATTCGAACAGTGCACAGGCCACGCCGAACGCGAGCAGCATCCCCCCGCCGCCGAAATCGCCGACCAGATTGAGCGGCGCGATCGGCGGTTCTCCCTTGCGGCCGATGGGCTCGAGCGCGCCTGCCAGCGCGATGTAGTTGATGTCGTGCCCGGCGCCCATGTGGTACGGACCCTCCTGGCCCCAGCCGGTCATGCGGCCGTAGACGAGCTGCGGGTTGCGTGCCAGGCATTCGTCGGGACCGATGCCGAGCCGCTCCATGACGCCGGGCCGGAAGCCCTCGATGAGCGCATCGGAGTGCTCCACCAGGCGCAGCAAGGCCTCGACCCCGTCGGGGTTCTTGAGATCGAGGCCGATGGAGGCACGCCCGCGGGCCAGCACATCGATCGGCCGGCTGTCGGGGTCGTGCTCTCGCACGTTGGCCGAGCGATCGACGCGGATGACCTCCGCCCCCATGTCCGAAAGCATCATGCCGCAGAACGGCCCGGGGCCGATGCCCTGCAACTCGATGACGCGAACGCCTGCCAGCGGTCCTGTGCCCATCGTCACTCCCGATCTCGTGGCTTGTTCGGCGGTTGATCCGCTGGCAACGCTACTGCGCGTCGGCGCGAGCTTTCCCGGCCGGACTTGCCGGCACCGGCGGCTTCCCCAGCGCTTGCGCGACGGCGTCCGCAACGCGCCGGACGGCGGCGGGCGTGCGTGTGCCCCACCAGAAGAGATCCTGCCCGTCGATGAGATGCGCGGGCCCGAACGCGGCGAGTTCGTCGAAGTGTCGGCGGTGCCACTCGTAGGGCTCAGTCGGAGCGAGGACAAGATCGATCGGCTCGCTGCGGAGGTCTTCCTCGCCCAGCGTGGGGTATGGCTCAGCCCGGTCGGCGAAGGCCACCTGCACGCCGCAGTACTCCAGCAGGGAAACGCCGTACGTGGCGGCACCGACCGTCATGTACGGCCGTCGCCAGATCGGCACGAACACGCGCACGGGGCCTGCTCCCCCGTCGCCGCCGGAACGACGCAGCGGCGGGAGCTCCGCGCGCTCGGGCAGCGGCTCTGGCTGCCAGTCGATGCCGATGCGGCTGGCCAGCCGAGCGAGTTCCGGCGCCACATGGTCCAGTGAGGCAATGTGCAGCGCCTCGACCTCGAGGCCGCGGGCGATCAGCGCGTCATAGTCCTCTTTGCGGTTCTCCTCGCGATCTGCGACCACGAGATCGGGTTGCAGCTCGGCGATGGCCTCGATGTCGGGATTCTTGGTGCCGCCGACATGTTGGAGATCGGGTCGTTCGCAAAAGCGAGTGCACGCGATCGGGTCGGCACCCCAAGCAGCCAACGTCTCAGTGACGCTCGGAACGAGGCTGATGACCCGCACCGGCTGCAGCGTAATGAAGGTCCAGGTTCGGTCTAGGTTCGCCCCGTGAGCGATGCGGCACCCGCGACGGATCCGGGTGAGGCTCTCCCGCCCGACGACAGACTCGATGCTGCCCAACGCGCCGCAGTTCGTTCCCCAGCGGCGGCGTTGCTCGTGGAGGCCGGTCCGGGAAGCGGCAAGACCCGCGTGCTCACGCGGCGAATCGCGTGGCGAGCTGCTACCGAGTCGATGCAGCCGCGGCACGCCGTGGCAGTGACCTTCACTCGCCGCGCGGCAACCGAGCTCCGGTCGAGGCTCCGGGAACTGGACATCCACGACATGGGGCCCGTGGGCACATTTCACGCCATTGCGCTTGCGCAGGTGCGGCAGTACGACACAGACCACAGCCGGGCCGAACGGAAGATCCTGCCGAACCGAGCGGCGCTCAGCGGCGAGCTCTCGGAGTACCTCCAGCGCTCCTTCGGCCCGCGGCCGCCGGTCAACGTCGCCACAGCGCTGCGCGAGATCGACTGGGCCAAGGCGAGCGGCCTGTCGGTTGCCGACTATCGCGACGGGCCAGCGCCGCGCCGACTCGGGCCGTCCGCTGCTGAAGCTGCCGCAGCACTCTTCGGGCAGTTCGAGCGCATCAAGTCGCGCCGCCGGCTGCTCGATTTCGACGATCTGCTCGCCGAATGCACGCGACTGATGCAATCCGACGAGCACTTCTCCGCGGCTCGGCGCTGGCTGCACCGGCACTTCTTCGTCGACGAGTTCCAGGATCTCAACCGGCTGCAGTGGAACCTGCTGCAGGAGTGGATCGGAGGTCCTGAGGCGGTGCACGGCGGGACCGCCGACATCTGCGCTGTCGGCGACGCCGACCAGGCGATTTACGGATGGAACGGCGCCGACAGCCGCTACATCACCGATTTCGAACGCCACTTCGCAGGGGCGCAGGTCGTACGGCTCAAGCTCAACTATCGCTGTCACCCATCGCTGGTCACCGCAGCACAGGCAGTGATGGAACGAGACGGCGGCCGAGAGGCACAATCGCCCGCACGACCGTACGAGACCGGCCCCGCGCCAACCGTGACGGCGTTCGACGACGCCGCGGCAGAAGCCGTCGGCATCGCCGGGTGGATCGCCGATCGTCACGTCGGCGGCGCGCGCTGGGATTCCTTCGGCGTCCTCGCCCGCACCAACGCCCAGCTTTCCGGCATCGCCGCCGAGCTCGACGTTCGCGGCATCCCCTTTCGCCTCAGCGGGCAGCGAAGCTCGTTCCTGCGGTCGCCCGCTGCCCAGCGGGTGCTCGAGCGCCTCCGTACATCAACTGATCAGTTCTCGACTGCGGTCGCCGACATGCGAACCGACGCGCCGGATGCGGCGCCAGGCGAGCCACCCGAGCCTGTGCTCGAGCGGGTGCTCGACCTCGCCGAGGCCTATATCGCCGAGATGTCTCGTACCTCTGGCCGCAGGACTGCCCACGGCGGCCCGACCGGAGAGGGCTTCGCAACTTGGGTCGGCTTGCTGTCGGCCAGCGACCGCGAACTCACCGCAGACCTGTTCGACAGCGACCGCTCGGGCGCTCGCTTCGATCTGCGAGACGGGGCTGTGACCCTGGCGACCTTTCATGCAGCGAAAGGCTTGCAGTGGCATCACGTCGTGATCGCTGGTGCGGAGGATGGCCTCGTACCGCTGCGCCGCGACGACCCCGAGGAACAGCGGCTGTTCTATGTGGCTGTCTCGCGGGCCGCACGCACGCTCCACTTCACTTGGGCGCGACTCCGATCGGGCCGCGGTTCCGCAGGCGAGACTCGCAGCCCCTCACCCTGGCTGGCCCAGATCGCAGCGGCCACCGCCGAGCCGCCACCGCTGTCACCAGACGACGCCGCTTCCCGGCTGTCCGCCGCTCGCGCTGCCCTCGACGCGACGCGGCAATCCTGAGGCCAAGCGACGCCGCATCGCTCTGCCCTCGCAGGATGCGATTCAGCAGCGTGGAGCGCCGCTTGCCTCACACGGCTTGTGCTCAGAGCGCGAGATCGGCGAATACCGGCGTGTGATCCGACGGCTTGGTGCCCTTGCGAGCGTTGCGGTCGATGAGGCAGAACTGCGTGGCCGCG